>NZ_JADNQY010000028.1:0-122209 GCF_015709545.1 Methylocystis sp. H4A
AAGGGCATCATCGCTTCGTATCTCCGTGTCGCCACCGGCAAGGTTGACGAGCAGGTGACCGACGACGACAAGCGGATTGGCGCGATTGTGCTGGCGTTGACCATTCTGGCGACGATCGTCGGCTACGCTGTGACGAACTCGACCTTCCCGCGCACGATCCCGCTTCAGGCGGGCTTGCAGAAGCCTCTGACGCCGCTCGTTACGGACGGCACGGCGGGCGTCGGCAAGGAGCGCGTGACGGCCGATCTGAACGGCGGCGTCTATAAGGTTCCTGGCCGTGAGCTGACGATCAACGTCAAGGTCACGAACACGACCTCCGAGCCGCTTCGCCTTGGCGAATATACGGCGGCCGGCCTGCGCTTCCTGAACCCTGACGTGTTCACGACGAAGCCCGACTTCCCGGACTATCTGTTGGCCGACCGCGGTCTGTCGACGGACGCGACTCCGATCGCGCCGGGCGAGACGAAGGAAATCGCCGTGAAGGTGCAGGACGCGCGTTGGGACATCGAGCGTCTGTCTGACCTGGCTTACGACACCGACAGCCAGATCGGCGGCCTCTTGATGTTCTTCTCGCCGACGGGTCGCCGCTTTGCGGCCGAAATCGGCGGACCGGTCATTCCGAAGTTCGTCGCCGGCGATATGCCCTAAGCGATACTGACGAATTGAAATAAAAGCCCCCGGCCCAAAAGGCCGGGGGTTTTCGTTTGCAGCCGCCCCGTGCGGCCCGTCGCGCAAACCAGGCGCGGCTTCTGATGACGACGCGCCTTCCGCGCGACGGCGCTCGCTGAGCGTCGAGCGGCGTTCTGCAGGCCCCCGGCGAAATCCTGCATAACGCGAACATTCGCGCCTTTGGCGTCGTGCCGCTTCTATTTCTCTGCTTCTGCTGGCGCTTGTTTCATCAGGCGACGCTCACTATAAAATACGGTGGTTAAGGCTGCCTCGAGACGGGCGGAGCATTTGAGCGCCGCCGAGAGGCCAGCCCCTTCCATCGCCTCGGCATCGCGCCTGAGGAGCCCACGGCGAACACGATGTCCGACCTCTCCGAAGTCTTCCGCGCCGGCGCGGCGAACGCCTGGATTTTTGCGCCGAGCGCGGTGGCCTTAGGCGCGCTGCACGGACTCGAGCCGGGCCACTCGAAGACGATGATGGCGGCGTTCATCGTCGCGGTTCGCGGCACGGTGGCGCAAGCGGTGCTGCTCGGCGTCGCGGCGACAATTTCTCATACGGCGATCGTCTGGGCCGTGGCGCTGACCGGGCTTTATCTCGGCGCGCAACTGAACGTCGAGGCGAACGAACCCTATCTGCAGATTGTCTCTGGCGCGTTGATCATCGCCGTCGCTGTTTGGATGATGTGGCGAAGCTGGCGCGATATCGCCGCCGCGGCAGCCCTGACGGGGCCGGCGCATGAGAGCGGAACGCTTCCGGCCGGCGCCAGCGCGGCGCATGGCCACTCGCACAACGGAGACCATGTTCACGGCGATGTTCACGCCCATGTTCACACCGATGACGGCGGCGTTCCGCATAGCCATCAGGAAGAGGAATTCGAGCGCGAGCTTCTCGACGTCGATCCCACCGTCTACGCTGACGCGCATGAGCGCGAACATGCGTTGGATATCGAGCGGCGCTTCGCCAGTCGCCGGGTGACGACCGGACAGATCATTCTCTTCGGCCTGACGGGTGGGCTCATCCCCTGTCCCGCATCGATTACCGTGCTTCTGCTCTGCATGCAGGTCGGCCGCATCGGGCTCGGCGCGCTTCTCGTGCTCTGCTTCAGCGTCGGTCTGGCGCTGACCCTCGTGCTTGTCGGGGTGGCGGCGGCGCTCGGCATGCGTCACGCCGCGTCGCGCTGGCCAGGATTGGAAGCGCTGGCTGCCCGCGCCCCGTATGTTTCAGGCGCGATCGTCGCCGCGGTCGGCGCCTATACGATTGCAGTGGGCGCAGCCGCGCTGGGGTAGCGTTATTTGCCGAGGTGAAACGCCGACTTCGTCACCTTTGCGGTGATCGGCGCGTCGAGGAAAAAGTCGAGCACGGCGTCTACTCTGGGATCGACGGCGTAGGTCGAGAAGTCGGTCATGCCTTCTTCCTTTAGGACCTCCGTGTCGATGAAGAAATTCCCGCTGCAGCTCTTCGCGGGACGGACCAGAATGGCGTGCGCGGCGTCTGCGACGATCTCGGGCTTTCGGGACCGGCGCAGCAGTTCGTCGCCGCCGAGAAGATTGCCCACGGCGGCCGTCGCGATCGCGGTCTCGGGCCATAGCGAATTCGCCGCGACGCCGTCGGCGGCGAGATCCCGTGCGAGGCCGAGCGTCACGAGGCTCATCCCATATTTCGACATTGTGTAGGCGAGGTTGGGAGAAAACCACTTCGGGTTCAAATCGAGCGGCGGCGACAGCGTCAGGATGTGCGGATTGGCGGATTGGCGCAGATGCGGCAACGCCGCCTTGCAGCACAGATAGGTTCCGCGCGCGTTGATCTGATGCATCAGATCGAAGCGCTTCATCTCGAGCGCCTCGATCCCGCGCAGATCGATGGCGCTGGCGTTGTTGACGAGGATGTCGATCCCGCCGAAGCACGACACGGCCTGACTGACCGCCGCCTCGACCTGATCGTCGAAGCGAATGTCGCAGGGCAGGGCGAGCGCCTGTCCGCCCGCCGCTTCGATCTCCGCCGCCGCCGTGTAGATCGTGCCGGGAATTCTTGGGTTTTCGGTCACGCTCTTCGCCGCGACGACGACATTCGCGCCGTCGCGCGCGGCGCGCATCGCGATCGCGAGGCCAATGCCTCGGCTCGCGCCGGTGATGAAGAGCGTCTTGCCGGCGAGCGAGCGCGTCGTTGTCGGCGTCATGTCGCGCCCGCGCCGTGGTTCGTCGCGAAACTCACGCGGCGACCTGCGCCGGATAGCCCGCGTCGCTGATCGCCTTGGCGAGCGCCTGGGCGTCCTTGGGCGCGGGCGTGACGTCGACTTTGCCGGTGGCGAGATCGACCTTCACGTCGGCGTTCGGCTCCACGGCTTGCACCGCCTTGGTGACATGTTTCACGCACATATTGCAGGTCATGTCTTGCACATTGAATGTTGTCATTGCTTCCTCCTTGAATTCCTTATCCGCCGCCTGCGTTTCGATCGGCGTCGCTTGCGCGGCAACGTCGGCGCTTGCGATGACCGGAGCCTTGAAACGGCGCAGGCGCAGCGCATTGGTCAGCACGAAAACGCTCGACAGCGCCATGGCCGCCGCGCCGAACATCGGCGAGAGCAGCATGCCGTTGACGGGATAGAGCGCGCCCGCCGCGACCGGTATGAGCACGACGTTATAGCCGAACGCCCAGAACAGGTTCTGCTGGATGTTGCGCATCGTCGCGCGCGAGATCGCGAGCGCCGCCGGCACCTTGGCGAGATCGCCCGACATCAGCACGACGTCGGCGGCTTCGATCGCAATGTCGGTTCCCGTGCCGATGGCGATCCCGGCGTCGGCGGCGGCGAGCGCCGGCGCATCGTTTACGCCGTCGCCGACGAAGGCGATTTTGTTGGCCTCGCGCAGGCGTTCGAGCGTCGCGACTTTTCCGTCGGGAAGGACGCCGGCGACGACCTCGTCAATGCCGAGTCTCGCGGCGATGGCTTTCGCCGTGCGCGCGTCGTCGCCGGTGATCATCGCGGTTTTGACGCCGAGCGAATGGATCGCGTCGATCGCGGCGCGGCTCGTCGGCTTCAGATCGTCGGCGACGGAGAGTATGGCGCCAAGCTTGCCGTCGACCGCGACGTAAAGCGGCGTCTTGCCTTCCTCGGCGAGCCTCTGGGAGTCTTGCGCGAAGGGCGTCGCGTCGACGCCGAGCGTCGTCATGAAGCGCTCGGCGCCGATGGCGACGGTCTTGCGGTCGACGAGTCCCGTGACCCCCATGCCGGCGATCGATTTGAAGTCGGCGCAGGGCGAAAGCGAAAGGTCCGCGGCCTTGGCCGCGACGACCAGCGCCGCGCCGACGGGGTGTTCGGACTGCGCCTCGACGCTCGCGGCAAGCCGCAGGAGTTCGTTCTCGTTCTTACCGGGCGTCGCGACGAGATCGGTCAGGCGCGGCTTGCCATACGTCAGCGTGCCGGTCTTGTCGAAGGCGATGAGGGTCACGTCGCGCAGCGTCTGCAGGGCTTCGCCCTTGCGAAACAGCACGCCGAGCTCCGCCGCCCGGCCGGTGCCGGTCATGATCGCCGCCGGCGTCGCCAGCCCCATGGCGCAGGGGCAGGCGATGATCAGCACGGCGACCGCGTTGACGAGCGCATAGGTCAGTCGCGGCTCCGGACCGATCAGCATCCAGACGACGAAGGTCAGCGCCGCGACGGCGAAAACAGCGGGAACGAAGACGGCGGTGACGCGGTCGACCATCGCCTGAATCGGCAGCTTGGCGCCCTGCGCCTGCTCGACCATTCGGATGATGCCGGCGAGGGTCGTATCGGCGCCGACGCGGGTGGCGCGAAATGAGAACGCGCCGGAGCCGTTGACGGTCGCCCCGGTGACGGCGGCGCCCGTCCTCTTGGCGACGGGCGTCGGCTCGCCGGTGACCATCGATTCATCGACATGGGACGCGCCCTGCGTGACGACGCCGTCTGTCGGAATGCGCTCGCCCGGCCGCACCAGAACGATATCGCCGACGCGCACGTCATCGATGTCGACGTCGACGGTGGCGCCGTCGCGCTCGACGCGGGCGGTTTTCGGCTGAAGCCGCGCCAGCGCGCGGATCGCCTCCGACGTGCGGCCCTTGGCGCGCGCTTCGAGATAGCGGCCGAACAGGATCAGGGTGACGATGACGACCGCCGCTTCATAGTAGACATGCACCGAGCCGGCCGGCAGCACCTGGGGCGCGAAGGTCGCAACGGCCGAGTAGAGATAGGCGCTGAGCGTGCCCGTGGCGACGAGGGCGTTCATGTCGGGCTGGCGCCGCAACAGCGACGGAATTCCCTTGAGGAAGAAAACAAGACCCGGCCCGAACAGCACGACGCTGGCGAGCAGGAAGGAAATCTCGCGGATCCTCGCCTCGCCGATCACGCCCATCGTCCAGTGATGGACGGCGGGAATGAGATGCCCGCCCATTTCGATCACGAAGATCGGCGCCGTCAGAGCCGCGGCGACGATGAGGCGGAAGCGCAGCGCGCGCATCTCCTCCTCACGTCGCATCCTCTCGCGATCGGCGCCGCCGGAATCGGATTCGATGGCGCGCGGCTCATAACCCGCCTGTGAAATCGCGCGGCGCAGGCGGTCTGTCAGGCCAGGCCCGGCGAGCGCGCGCACGGTCGCGCGTTCGGTCGCGAGATTGACTTTCGCCTCGAGCACGCCTGGAACGGCGCCGAGCGCCTTTTCAACATGCGAGACGCAGGAGGCGCAGGTCATGCCGCCGACTCCGATCTCAATCGTCTCGACGACCGCCTCGTAGCCCGCGTCCGAGACCGATTTTACGAGTTGCGTGAGACTCGCCCCCGGCGCCAGCGAAACTTCCGCCCGTTCAGTCGCGAGATTGACGCTGGCGGCGTTAACGCCCGGCGTATGCGCCAGCGCCTTTTCGACATGCGACACGCAGGAGGCGCAGGTCATGCCCTGGACGGCGAAGTCAAGGCGTTCGCCGCCCGGTAAAGGAGTTTGAGCGTTCATACTTGCCGCCTCATTCACAACGCCCTCAATGCATCAGTTTAAAGCCACCGCCGCGTGCGCGCCATATAGGACCGATAGCCGTCGCCAAATTTCCCAAGAAGATGCCGCTCTTCAGGCTCGATCGCCAGTTTCGTCAGCCCAAAAGCGAGAACTGGCGTTAACAACAGCGTGAAGGGCGAGCCGAGGAAGAGACCAAGTCCAAAGATCAGGGCGACATGAGACACATAGATCGGATTACGCGAAAAGCCGAACGGCCCCTCAGTCACGAGAAAGGACGCGGCGCGATGCGGCATGATCGTCGTTTGATGGCGCGAGAGAATGCGAAAACACCAGACGTCATTGGCCAGCGCGAGGACGACAATGGCTGCGCCGGCGACCTGCGGCAGCGGGGAGGAAGCGCGATCGATGAGCGAAGCCCCTGTCGCGGCGTCGAGCGCCAGCCCGGCGGCGAGCGTCAGCCCCATCAAAATCGGCGGCCAGGGAATGCGGGAAGGGGGCGCGTTTGCGCCGATCTGCGCGTTCATCGCGGCTCCTATCGGTGGAAAACGCTTCTCTTTAGATCGCGGTTCGGGGCGCGCGTTTCAAGTGCACCCTTGTCAAGGATGACTTGACGGCGGTCCTGCAGGCCGTCAAGATCGGCTTGACGCCTAATCGCCCTGGACATGCGAGAGCTGTCATGCTGGCCTTGCCCAAACGTAAGCTGCGCTGCTCATTCTGCAAGAAGTCGGAGACGCAGGTCGCGCGGCTCATCGGCGGCGCGGCCGGCGGCTACATTTGCGAAGATTGCGTGGGGGTCTGCAACAAGATCCTTGACGCCGCGCCTTCGCCGTTCAAAAGCTGGGACGACCTCACCGACGAGCAGCTGTTGACCTCGATCAAGGCGAGCGAGGCCAGCGTGGCGGCGCTGCATTCACTGATTCACGCGCAAGTCGCGGCGCTTCGCAAACGCGAGGTGAGCTGGACGGCGATCGGCAAGGTCCTGGGCGTTTCCCGACAGGCCGCCTGGGAGCGTTTCTCCTGATCGAGCATCGGCCCTTCATGCTTGAGCGCTACGCGCAAGATCTTGCGAGCCTCGCCGCGCGCGGCAGGCTGCGCGCGCTCGCTTCGCGCGCCGGATTGGATTTCGCGTCGAATGACTATCTGGCTTTCGCCGAGTCGCCGGAACTCGCCGCGGCCGTGACGACAGCGCTCGCGCGCGGCGTTCCCGTTGGCGCCGGCGGTTCGCGGCTGTTGCGCGGCAATCATCCGGAGCATGAAGCGCTGGAAGAGGAAGCGGCGCGTTTTTTTGGCGCGGAAAGCGCGCTGTATTTCAGCGGCGGCTTTACCGCCAACGAAGCGCTGCTCTCGACGGCGCCGCAGCGCGAAGATCTGATACTCTATGACGCGCTCGCGCACGCCAGCGCCCATGAGGGCATGCGATTGGCGCGCGCGCCGAATGCGAAGTTCCCCCATAATGACGTCGGCGCCGCCGAGGACGCGATCCGCGCCTGGCGCGAAAAGGGCGGAACCGGGCGAATCTGGATCGTTGTGGAAAGCCTTTACAGCATGGACGGCGACAAGGCGCCGCTCGATGATCTGTTCGCGCTCGCCGAGCGAAACGAAGCCTTCCTCCTGATCGACGAGGCGCATGCGACGGGCGTCTATGGTCCAGGCGGCCGCGGACTCGCCGCGCGTTTTGAAGGCGCGGAGAACGTCGTCACTTTGCATACATGCGGCAAAGCGCTGGGAGTCGCCGGCGGTCTGCTTTGTCTGCCGCGCGTCCTGCGCGACTTCATGGTCAACCGCTGCCGGTCCTTTATCTTCGCGACTGCGCCTTCGCCCGTTATGGCCGCTTGCGTGCGCGCGGCGCTCAAGATCATCGAAGCGGCCGACGATCGGCGCGCCGAGCTGATGTCGCGCATCGATTTCGCCGGCGCCGAGCTGCGGCGGCTCTGCGCGATCGAACCTTCGGGCAGCCAGATCCAGCCCGTCATCGTCGGCGCCGACGTCCGCGCGACGACTCTTGCGGCGCGCATGCAGGCGCATGGCTATGACATTCGCGCCATCCGTCCGCCAACGGTGCCGAACGGCTCGGCTCGCTTGCGCATCGCGCTGACGCTGCATGCGCGCCAAGATGACGTCGCGCGCATGATCGCGCATCTTGGCGAAGAACTCGCGAGGCTCGAACCATGAAGCGCCGCTTCGTGATCGTGGGAACGGATACGGGCGTCGGGAAGACCGTCGTCTCCGCCGCGCTCGTCGGCGCGCTTGACGCCTATTATTGGAAGCCGGTGCAGTCGGGCCTCGATGGCGAGACGGACTCGCAGATCGTCGCGCGTCTTTCGGGCGCGCCGGCTGACCGCATTTTCCCGGAAGCCTGGCGGCTGCGTCGACCGGCCTCGCCGCATCTTGCCGCGCGCGAAGAGGGCGTCGAAATCGACGCCGCCGCGCTGAACCCGCCGCCGTGCGACGGTCCTCTGATCATAGAGACAGCCGGCGGCGTGCTGACGCCGCTCAGCGACCGCGCGCTGACGGTCGATCTGCTCGAACGCTGGCGCTTGCCGGTCATACTCGTCGCGCGCACGCGACTTGGCGTGATCAATCACAGCCTGCTCACGCTTGAAGCATTGCGCAGACGCGGAATCTCGATCACCGGAATCATGTTCGTGGGCGACGCCGACGCCGATGCGCAACATTCGATCGAGACGATCGGCGGCGCGCGCATTCTTGGCCGTCTGCCGAAGCTCGATCCTCTGAATAAAAAGACGCTCGGCGCGGCGTTTAACGCCGCGATCGCGCGCGACGCTTTCGGGAGCGGCGCATGAGCATCGTCACAGAGTCCCCGGTCTGGCGGCCGTTCACGCAGCATGCGCTGCAGCCCGGCGCCTTCAAGATCGCGCGCGCCGAAGGCGCCTGGCTCGAAGCCGAAGACGGCGCGCGCTTTCTCGACGCTATTTCGTCCTGGTGGGTCATCACCCACGGCCATCGCCACCCTGCCATCATGCAGGCGATCCGTGAAGAAACCGAGCGGCTCGATCAGATCATCTTCGCCGGCTTCACCCATGAGCCGGCGGAAGCGCTGGCGCGGCGCCTTGTGGCGCTGACGCCGCCGGGCCTCGACTATGTGTTCTATTCCGACAGCGGCTCCACCTGCGTCGAAGTGGCGATCAAGATGGCGCTCGGCTTCTGGCGCAATCGCGGCGAAGCGCGCACGCGCATCGTCGCGCTCGAACACGGCTATCACGGCGATACGATCGGCACGATGTCCGTCGGCGCGCGTTCGCCCTTCAACGCGCCTTACGAGCCGCTGCTCTACGAGGTCTCGCGCATTCCCTTCCCCTCGCGCGGGCGCGAGCAGGAGACGCTCGACGCGCTGGAGCGCGCCTGCCGCGACAGACCCGCCGCCTTGCTTGTCGAGCCGCTGATATTGGGCGCGGGCGGCATGCTTATCTACGGCGCCGAGACGCTCGCGGAGATGAAGCGCATCTGCGCCCGTTACGACGTGCTGTTCATCGCCGATGAAGTGATGACCGGGTTCGGCCGCACCGGAACGCTCTTCGCCTGCGAGCAGGCGGGCGTCGTTCCGGACATCGCCTGCTACGCCAAGGGCCTCACCGGCGGCGCGCTGCCGCTCGCCGTCACCATGTGCAAACGCGAAATTTTCGAGGCGCATCTATCGCCGGAGCGCGCCCGCGCCTTTTTTCATTCGAGCTCCTACACCGCCAATCCGATCGCCTGCGCGGCGGCGCTCGCCAATCTCGACGTCTGGGCGACGGGCGAACCCGCCGCCCGCGTCGCGGCGCTGTGCGACATGCAGGCGACGCGGCTTGCGCGCTTTGCCAATGACGCGCGCTTCTCGAACGCCCGCCAGCTCGGAATCGTCACGGCGCTCGATCTCAATGTCGCGGACGGCGGCTATCTGGCGACGATCGCGCTCGATCTCATGCGCTTCTTCAATGCGCGTGGACTCGTGCTGCGCCCGCTCGGGCCGACGATCTATGTCTTTCCGCCGTACTGCGTCGAGGCGGCCGAACTCGATCTCGTCTATGACGCGATCAGCGAGGCGGCCGATTGCTTCGGCGGATCTGCATAGTGCGATCGTCAACCTTTGAGTTCGGTGCGCACGCTCTTGCCGCGTCCCTCATCGGCGACGGTATTCTTGCGCGCGAGAAATTCGTCCTTGAGCGCGCGCCGCAAAATCTTGCCGACGGTGCTCTTGGGCAGGCTCTCGCGAAATTCGTAATGACGCGGAACCTTGTAGCTCGTCAGTTGCTCATGCGCGAAAGCGCGCAACTCTTCGCGCGTGAGGCTCGGGTCGCGCGCCACGACAAACGCCATCGGCGCTTCGCCGGAATGTTCGTTCGGCACGCCGACGACCGCTGCTTCCTTCACCTTGGGGTGTTCGACGAGGACGGATTCGACTTCGTTTGGATAGACGTTGAATCCCGAGACGAGGATCATGTCCTTCAGCCGATCGACGATCTTGATGAGCCCGTCCGGCGCCATCACCGCAATGTCGCCAGTCTTGAGAAATCCGTCGGGGGTCAGGGCTTTCGCCGTCTCATCCGGCCTGCGCCAGTAGCCGCCCATCAACTGCGGGCCCTTGACGCAGAGTTCGCCGCGCTCGCCAAGCGGAACGGGGTCGCCTTCGGGCGAAAGCAACGTAACTTCCGTCGACGGCGCCGGATAGCCGATCGCGCCGGTGAATTCGGCGATCGTCGGCTTGTTGACCGTCACGATCGGCGACGTTTCGGTCAGCCCATAGCCTTCGACGATCGGCCTTCCCGTCAAGGCCTTCCACTTTTGCGCCACGACCTCCTGGGTCGACATCCCGCCGGAGATGGTCAGGAGAAGATTGGAATAGTCGACCGAGCCGGCGGTGGAATGGTCGGCGATCGCCGCATAGAGCGTGTTGACGCCGGAGAACAACGTGAATTTCGATTTCCGTAGCGTCGCGATCAGTCCCTTGATGTCGCGAGGATTGGCGATCAGCAGGCAGCAACCGCCGGTCTTCACCACAAGCAGCAGGCAGGCGGTCAGTCCGAAAATATGGTAGAGCGGCAGCGCCGTCACCATGATCAGCGGCTTACCTTCGAGGTAGGGCTTCAGCCAGGTCCACGACTGTTCGACATTGGCGGCGACGTTGCGATGCAGCAGCATGGCGCCCTTGGCGATGCCGGTCGTGCCACCGGTGTATTGCAGAAAGGCGATATCGTCCGGCCCGATTTGCGGCGGCTTGAATGGCTCCTCGCCGCCGGCTTGCAACACATGCGCGAAGCCGACGCAGCCGGGCAGCCGATAGGCGGGGACCATGCGTTTGACCCAGCGCGAGACGAAATTGACGATCAGTCCGCGCAGCCCCATCAGATCGCCGGGCTTCATGATCACCGCACGTTCGATTTTCATGTGCGGCCAGGCGGCGGCCGCCGTATGCGCGAAGTTTTCGAACACGAACAAGAAGCGCGCGCCGGAGTCGTTCATCTGGTGCTCGAGCTCATGCGGCGTGTACAGCGGATTGACGTTCACAACGACGCCGCCAGCCAGCAAGACGCCAAAGAGGGTCGCTGGATAGGCGAGGACGTTGGGCGACATGATCGCGACCCGATCGCCTTTTCTTAATCCGCGCGTCTGCAGCCAGGCGGCGACGGCCACCGCGGCGCGGCCGAGCTCCTCGAAGGTGAGCGTCGCGCCGAAACTCTCCATCGCGGTCCTGTCGGCGAATTCCGCAACGCTCGCGTTGAACATATTGACCAGCGTCGAATAGGAAGATTCGTCGATGTCCGCCGGGACGCCAGCGGGGTAGGACGAAAGCCAGGGCCGCTTGACGTAAGGGTCCTCTATTTTTTCTGCGCTGGTCATGTCGTCCTCGACTTCGCGGGCGTGAAGCGCGCGACGCGAATCGTCCGCTGCGCCTGTGTGTTCTTGTTCAAGATAGCGCGTCTCGCGTCGAATGAGGCCATCCCCGCCGCAATCATTATGTTGCGTCGCCGCGAGCCGCGTCACGCCGTCCCGGGTGGCGCCGGCCCGAGGCCGAAGAGCAGCGAAACGCCGAGCGCTAGTACGAGAATTGCGGCGACGAACTCGCCGCCGCGGGCGATGATGACCGCGCGCCGTGAATCCTTCGCGCCAAACCGCACCGCGGCGCTCTTGGCGTAAACAGCCGTCGCGGCGAGGGCGCTCGTCGTTATCGCCGTTCCCGCCGACATGGCGATGACCGCCCCGGCGCCGGCGGCGAAAAGCCCCTGCGACAGGGTGAAGACCAGCACCAGAATGGCCCCCGAGCAGGGGCGCAGGCCGGCGGCGACGACGGTCGCGGCGGCGTCGGCGAGGCGAAACTTCGGTCCTCCCAACGTCGAAGGGTCCGGCGCGTGGCGGCAGGTCGCGTCATGCACATGCGTCGGGTCGTCGATGGCCTCGCAAACGAAGCCGCGCGCCGTCGGGGCGATTGCGGGCATGCGGAGGGCGGCCGATAGCGCGTGGCCTTTCACCCAGGCGAGGCGCGCGCCGAGCGCCGCGACCGCCGCATAGCTTGCAAGCTCGATGAAGTGGGTCGCGTCGCTCATCTGATTCGCGGTCGCCCGGAACAACGCCGCCGCCGCGCCGACGACAGCGATGGCGACCAGTCCTTGCAGCAGCGCGGCGAGCGCCGCGAGCAGCAGACCACGGCGCAGCGCCGTTTCATTGGCGAGCATGTAGGATGCAAGCACCGCTTTGCCGTGGCCGGGGCCTGCGGCGTGAAAAGCGCCATAGGCGAAACTCGCCGCAGCGAGCGCGAAGAACGCGGAAGAATCGGTCTTCAGCGCGCGCACGGCTGCGTGCAGCTCAGCGTGGAACTTGCTCTGCCACGCCAGGATGAGCCCGGCGACGCCCGTCGCCGCCGCGGTCGACTCTTGCGCGCCGACCGCAAATGGATGGCGCGGCGCCCCCCAGGCCGATGAGGCGGCGATCACGGCCAGCGCCGCGGCGGTGACGCCGAGCCAAACCGCCCTCTGCCCAATCTTCACGGACAGGCCACGATCGCGCGGGTCGCCAGCTTCATGCCGAAATCGGCGCCTGGCGACATGTTCTGAAAGAACGCTTCGCTCAGTTTCTGGTTTTCAGTCGCCACGAGCGGCGCAGGTTCGACGAGACTGAGCGAGCATCCGCCCGGCGCTCCCGCGAGCGTCACGGGATCCTTCTTTTCCAGTGCGAAGGAGACGAAATAGGTCGGGTCATAGACCTGAAAGGAGAACGGCTTCTTGGCCGCGATCGGCGTCTCCAGCGGCAGGAAGAAGCGCAGGGTGACGATCTTCTTGTCATTGGCTTCGAGCGCCACATTTTCCGGCTGCTTGAACGCGAGCTTGGCGCTGTTCTGCTTGGCGAAGGTGAAAAATTCGAATTCGGCCAGCGACTCGACGTTCGTCCTGGCGAGCGGCGCAAGTTCTTCCCGGGTGGGCGGCTTGCCGTCCTTGCCGAGCCCCTGTACGGCATAGGCCGAATACATCTCGTCGAATTCCCAGGCGTGCCGAACGCCCGCGATCTTGCCGTCTGGCGCGAATACGACTTCGCTGCGCACCGCGACCCAGACATGCGGATGGGCCGAGGCCGCGCCAATACCCGTCGCCATGGTCAAAAGGATGAGAACCGAGTTGATTTTCAGCTTCATGCGAGTCTCGCGCTTAGGCGGCGAAGGCGGCGAAAACGCGGCGCAGGCTCCCGCTTCGAGCCTGTGCATGCTAGCAGATCCGTCCTTGAAAAGGCGCTTCCGTGTGGCATAAGGTGGCGGATATAGAATCGGCGCTACTGGGCGCCTCTGCGGCGGAAGGCCGCGACCAGCTGGGTCTTTAAACCGGATTCGTTCACGGGTTGATCCTTGCTTTAGCGTGTGAGCGCAAGAGTCCCAAGCGCGCTTCGCCCCGATTTCTCGCAGGAGAGCAGTAATGGCGGACACAGCCGCCGGCGACGCAAAGACCGGCTCCGCCTTCGCCGAGGCGTCGCTCTCCGATCGATTTGATCTCGACAGGTCGCGCGTTCTGATCACCGGCACCCAGGCGATCGTGCGTATGCTCCTTATGCAGAAGGAGGCGGACCGCCGCGCTGGACTGAACACCGCGGGTTTCGTCACCGGCTACCGCGGCTCGCCGCTCGGCGGCGTCGACGCGCAGATGCACAAGGCCAAGGCGCTCTTCGACGCCAATAATATCTTGTACATGCCGGGGCTCAACGAGGATCTCGCCGCGACCGCCATCTGGGGCGCGCAGCAGGCCGAGATGCGCGGCGAAGGCAAATACGACGGCGTCTTCTCGCTCTGGTACGGCAAAGGTCCAGGCATCGACCGCAGCGGCGACGCCTTCCGCCACGTCAATCTCGCCGGCACGTCGCGCCATGGCGGCGCGCTGGCCCTCATGGGCGACGATCACACCGCCGAATCCTCAACCACCGCGCATCAGTCGGATTATCATTTCGTCGATGTGATGATCCCCATCCTGTCGCCGGCCGGCGTGCAGGAAATTCTCGATTACGGGCTTTACGGATTCGCCATGTCGCGTTTCGCGGGCGTGTGGGTCGGTCTGAAGCTCCTCAAGGATACGGTCGAGTCGACGGCCTCGATCGACGCTTCGCTCGACCGCATCCGCCCGATCGCCCCCCCATCTTTCTTTCTGCCGCCGGGCGGCCTCAACATCCGCCCCGGCGATCCGGTTCTCGCGCAGGAAGAGCGCATGCAGGAGAGCAAGCGCGACGCGATGCTCGCCTTCATCCGCGCCAATCGCTTGAACCGCATCATTACCTCCGGCGGCGCCAATCCGAAGATCGGCGTCATCACCGTCGGCAAGTCCTATCTCGACGTGCGCCAGGCGATGGACGATCTTGGCCTGGACGAGGTGAAGGCGAACGATCTCGGTCTGCGCCTTTACAAGATCGCCGCGCCCTGGCCGCTGGAGCCGCAGGGTCTACGTGAATTCGCCCGCGGCCTCGACCTCATCATCGTCGTCGAGGAGAAGCGCTCGCTCATTGAAGTGCAGCTGCGTGAGGAACTGTACGGCGCGCCGCATCAGCCGCTCTGCATCGGCAAGAAGGACGAGCGCGGCGAATGGCTGTTCCCGGTCAAGGGCGCGCTCGACTCCAATGACGTCGCCATCGCCATCGGCCGACGGCTGTTGAAATATCATTCGCTCGATGAGCTGGAGGCGCGCGTGCGCCGGCTCGAGAAGCTGCAGGATCGCCGCCGGACGATGACCGACGTCACCGTTCGCGTGCCGCATTTCTGCGCCGGCTGTCCGCATTCGACGTCGACCCATGTGCCCGAGGGCTCGCGCGCCTATACCGGCATCGGTTGCCATTACATGGCGCAATGGATGGACCGCTCGACGGAAGGCTACACCCATATGGGCGGCGAAGGCGCGAACTGGATCGGCGAGGCGCCGTTCTCGACGCGCAAGCATATGTTCCAAAATCTCGGCGACGGCACCTATAATCATTCGGGGTCGCTCGCCATCCGCTTTGCGGTCGCGACCAACACCAACATCACCTTTAAGATTCTCTTCAACGGCGTCGTCGCGATGACCGGCGGCCAGAAGCATGAAGGCGAGCTGACCGTCGAAACAATCGCGCGGCAGGTCGCGGCCGAAGGCGTGCAGAAGATCGCCCTCGTCTCGGATGAGCCTGGCAAATTTGCGCCGACGATCGGCTGGCCGCCGGGCCTGACGATCCATCATCGCAATGTCCTCAACGAGGTGCAGCGCGATCTGGCGCAAACGGACGGCGTCACCGTGCTGATCTATGATCAGACCTGCGCGACCGAAAAGCGTCGCCTGCGCAAGCGCGGGCTGATGAACGATCCGGATTCGCGCGTCATCATCAACGAACTCGTGTGCGAGGGCTGCGGCGACTGCGGCACGGCGTCGAACTGCGTCGCGGTGCAGCCGGTTGAAACTGAATTCGGCCGCAAGCGGCGCATCGACCAGTCCGCCTGCAACAAGGACTTTTCCTGTCTCGAGGGATTCTGCCCGAGCTTCGTCACCGTGCATGGCGGGCGCATGAAGAAGGCGCCGCTGCCCTCGACGCAGGACGACGGCGGACTGCCTGCGTTGCCGGAGCCTGCGATCGCCGAGATCGGCGCCGTGCCTTACGGCGTTCTTATCGCGGGGCTTGGCGGCACGGGCGTCGTCACCGTTTCCGCCATTCTTGGCATGGCCGCGCATCTCGAGGGCAAAGGCGTCGGCGTCATCGATATGGCCGGCCTCGCGCAGAAGGGTGGGGCGGTCTATTGCCACGTGAAGATCGGCCGCACGCCGGCGGAGGTTCACGCCATCCGCATCGCTGCGGGCGAAGCCGATCTTCTGCTCGGCTGCGACCTCGTCGTCGCCGGCGCGAAACAGGTGCTCGCCGCCGTCGAGCAGGGCAAGACGGCGGTGCTCGTCAACAGCGCCGAAGTGTTCCCCGGCGATATCGAGCGCAATCCCGACTTCGTGCTGCCGTCGGAAGAAATCAAGCAGGCGATCCGCCGGGCCGCAGGGCCGGAGTCGACTTTCATCGACACCACGGCGCTGGCGCAGGCGCTGCTCGGCGACTCGATCGCCGCGAATATTTTCATCCTCGGCTACGCGTGGCAGAAGGGCTATCTGCCGCTGTCGGAGGCGGCGATCCTGCGCGCCATCGAACTGAACGGCGAATCCGTGCCGATGAATCAGTCGGCCTTCTTGTGGGGCCGACGCGCCGCGCATGATCTGAGCAGCGTGCTCGCCACCGTTAAGTCGCTGCGCCAGCCCAACGGCGATCGCGAGAACTCGAAGACGCTCGAGGAGATCATCGAACGTCGCGCGGCGTTTCTCGTCGGTTACCAGAACGAGGCCTACGCCGCTCGCTATCGCGCCCGCGTCGAGAAGATCGCCAAGTTGGAGGGCGCGCGCACGCCGGGTTCACGCGAACTCACCGAAGCGGTCGCGCGCTATCTCTTCAAGCTGATGGCGACGAAAGACTATTATGAGGTTGCGCGGCTATACACGGACGGCGGTTTCCAGCGCCAGCTCGAGGAAACATTCGACGGCGATCTGCGTCTCGAATTGCATCTCGCGCCGAATTTTCCGTCGCTGCAGCGCAAGACCGACTTCGGCGGCTCGCGCAAGATCACCTTCGGTCCCTGGATGTTCAAGGTGCTGCGCGTTTTGGCGCGGATGAAGAGCTTGCGCAACACCTGGTTCGACGTCTTCCGCTTCGACCACGACCGGGTGGTCGAGGGCAGGTTGCTGAAGGATTACGAAGCGCTGCTCGATGAATTTGCCGCTTCGTTGACGCGGGAAAACCACGCGGGCGCCGTCGCGCTGGCGCGTGTGCCGGAATACATCCGCGGGTTTGGCCACATCAAGGCCCGCCACATCGCGGCGGCGGACGCTGAGCGCGAGCGGCTCATGGCCGAATATCGCCAGCCAAGCGCGGTGAAACTCGCCGCAGAGTGAGCCCGCCGGGATTAAGCGGTGATATAAATCCGACCGCCAGCGCCTTGGGGTCGTCATTCCCGACAGGCCAAAGGCCTGATCGGGAATCCAGAGCCACATTGCGAGGCTCGGATTTGGCCCTGGATTCCCGATCGCGCTTCCGCGCGTCGGGAATGACATCCGCGAAGCGATCAATCAGTTCTGCAGTGATGCGCTAAAAGGATCGGTGGACATTGGCGTGACAGTTTCGCTTTCGTCATCTCTTCTTTCTTCGTATGCCGTGCACCCGCATCGCCGCGCGCTTGTGCTCGGCGGCTCGAGCGAAGCGCGCGCGCTTGCGACGCGTATCGCCGCCGACTCGCGTCTCGCAGGCGTCATTTCGCTCGCCGGACGCACCAGCGCGCCGATCGCGCATGATTTGCCGACTAGAGTGGGCGGCTTCGGCGGCGTCGAAGGATTGACGCGCTATCTCGTCGAGGAGCGCATCTCGCATGTCATCGACGCGACGCATCCCTTCGCCGCGCGCATCTCCGCCAACGCCCGCGCCGCCTGCGCCGTTGCCGGCACGCCGCTGCTCGTCCTGACGCGCCCGCCATGGATCTGTGCGCAGGGCGATCGCTGGATCGACGTCGACGACAACGCCGCGGCGGCGCGCGCGCTCGGTGCCGCGCCGCGCCGGGTCTTTCTCGCGATCGGCCGGCAGGGCGTCGCCAATTTTCGCCTTGCGCCGCAGCACGACTATCTCTTGCGGGTGATCGAACCGCCGCAGCTCGCCGACCTGCCGCCCTCCTGCGAGGTGATCTTCGGCCGCGGTCCCTTCGCGCTCGAGGATGAGATCGCGCTGCTGCGCGAGGGGCGCATCGAGATCGTCGTCACCAAGAACAGCGGCGGCGCGCTGGCCTATGCCAAGATCGAAGCGGCGCGGACGCTCGGGCTTGACGTCGTCATGATCGCGCGTCCGGTAAGCCTGGACGCTGCGACGACGCATAGCATCGACGCGGCGATGGCTTTCCTCGCTTCATGAGCCGCACGCTGATGATCCAGGGCACGGGCTCCGACGTCGGCAAGTCGCTGCTCGTCGCCGGGCTCGCGCGCGCCTTCGCCAATCGCGGCGTCAGGGTCGCGCCCTTCAAACCGCAGAACATGTCGAACAACGCCGCGGTGACGAGCGACGGCGGCGAGATCGGTCGGGCCCAGGCCTTGCAGGCGCGCGCCGCGCGGCTTACGCCTCGCATCGACATGAATCCCGTGCTGCTCAAACCGCAAGGCGCCTCGGGCGCGCAAATCATCGTGCAGGGACGCGTCGTCGGCCAGGCGAAGGCGCGCGACTACCAGGATTTGAAGCCGCGCCTGATGCAGCCTGTGCTCGAGAGCTACGCGCGGCTGAAAGTTGAAGCCGAGCTTGTCATCGTCGAAGGCGCCGGCAGCGCCGCCGAGATCAATCTTCGCCAGAACGATATCGCCAATATGGGCTTCGCCCGTGAAGCCGACGTTCCGGTCGTGCTGGTCGGCGACATCGACCGTGGCGGCGTCATCGCACAGCTCGTCGGCTGCAAGGCGGCGCTGGGCGATGAGGACGCGGCGATGATCGAAGGGTTCATCGTCAACAAGTTTCGCGGCGACGCCTCGCTGTTCGACGATGGCCTGCGTTTCGTTGAAGCGCGGACCGGCTGGCGTTCGCTCGGCCTCGTGCCTTATTTCGAGGCCGCCGCGCGGCTTCCGGCGGAGGACGCCTTCGGACTGCGCAGGAGCAGCCGCGATCAGCGCGATGGCGTGACGATCGCCGCGCCGCTGCTGCCGCATATCGCTAATTTCGACGACCTCGATCCGCTGAAAGCCGAGCCCGGCGTGCGCCTGGTCTTCCTCAAGGATGGAGAGCCGCTGCCGCCGGAAACGCAACTCGTCGTCCTGCCGGGATCGAAAGCGACGATCGCCGATCTGACGGCGCTGCGCGACAATGGCTGGGATATCGACATTCTCGCGCATGTCCGTCGCGGAGGCCGCGTTTTCGGCATTTGCGGCGGCTATCAGATGCTGGGCCGCGTCATCCGCGATCCGCTCGGCGTCGAAGGCGCCGCCGGCGAAGCGCAGGGATTGGGTCTCCTCGATATTGAAACGACGCTGACGGGAGAAAAAGCGCTGGCTCCGGTCAGCGGCCATGCGCCGATGTTCGACGCGCCGTTCCGCGGCTACGAAATGCATGTCGGCGCAACCGCCGGTTCCGACTGCGCGCGGCCGGCGCTGCAACTGGCGGACGGGCGCGCGGATGGCGCGAGCTCGCGCGACGGGCGTGTGGCGGGCGCCTATGCGCATGGAATCTTCGCGGATGATTGCTTGCGCGCGTCGCTGCTGCGAACGCTCGGCGCGCCGCAATCGTCGCTGCGTTACGAGGAGTCGATCGAAGAGACGCTCGACGCGCTTGCGGCGCATTGCGCGCGCCATATCGATCTCGACGCGCTGTGGGAGATGGCGCGATGACGGCGCATTCGGCAATCGGCGCGCCGCCGCTCGTCGCGCATGGCGGGCGACTCGACGCCGCGCGGCGGCTTTTTCCCGACGCGCCGCAACCCTGGATCGATCTGTCGACGGGCGTCAATCCCCGCGCTTATCCACTGCCGCCGCTTGACGATGAGGTTTTCACGCGCCTTCCGGACGATGATGCGTTCGCCGCCCTCGACGGCGCCGCGCGCAAGGCCTATGGCGCGCCCGCCGGAGCCGACGTCGTTCCAGGCGGCGGCGCGCAAGCCTTCATTCAGATGCTTCCGCGCGTTTTCCCGGCCAAACGCGTCGCGATCCTCGGCTTCACCTATGCCGAGCACGCCGCCTGTTGGGCGGCAATGGGCGCGCAGGTCGAAATGGTGGAAACAATAGACGCGCTTGCGAACGCCGACGTTGGCGTGATCGTCGCTCCCAATAATCCGGACGGACGCGTGGTCGGGCCGCAGGACATTTTGTCCGCCGCCACGCAAATGTCGCAACGCGGTCTGCTGATCGTCGATGAATCCTTCATGGATTTCACGCCGGAAGCGAGCGTCGCTGGTTTCGCGCAAAATGAGAGCCTCGTCGTGCTGCGCTCCTTCGGCAAGGCCTATGGGCTTCCCGGATTGCGGCTGGGCTTTGCGCTCTGTTCGCGTGCGCGCGGGGCGAAGCTGCGCGCGGCGCTCGGACCCTGGGCGGTTTCGGGACCGGCGCTCGCCATCGGCGCCCGGGCGCTTGCGGATCAAGCATGGCGCATAGGCGCGGCGCGAGCCTGCGCGGGCCACGCTGCGCGCCTCGACGCGCTGCTGACGCAAGCCGGTTTTCACATCATGGGCGGAACGACGCTGTTTCGGCTGGCGGCGAATCCGCAAGCCCCCCGCTGGTTTGCGCATCTCGCCGCGCGCGGCATATTGACCCGAGGCTTCGCCGACAGGCCAGACTGGCTGCGGTTCGGTCTGCCGCCAAACGAGGCCGCCTGGGCGCGGCTCGCCGCGGCGCTGGAGAGCGTCGATGGCGACTGAAGCGCCGAACAAGCCGGACGAGAAGCCAGCGGATCTGGCGCCCGCCGCAGCCTTCAGCGAGGCCGAGCGCGCCGCGATCTACCGCGTCATTCACACGCGCCGTGACGTGCGTGACGAGTTCCTGCCTGACGACGTGCCGCGCGAAGTTTTGCTGCGCATCCTTGACGCAGCGCATCATGCGCCCTCCGTCGGTTTCATGCAGCCATGGAACTTCATCATTATCAAGGACGTCGAGAAGCGGCGCGCAGCCTACGCGGCCTTTCAACGCGCCTGTGAAGCCGAGGAACAGGCGCTGGAGCCGGAGCGTCGCTCGCTCTATCGCAGCCTCAAGCTGCAAGGGATCATCAAGGCGCCGCTGAATATCTGCGTCACCTGCGATCGCGCGCGGTTCGGCGCGACAGGGCTCGGGCGCACGCAGCAGCCGGACACCGATATCCTTAGCACCGCCTGCGCTGTTCAAAATCTCTGGCTGGCGGCGCGAGCCGAAGGCGTCGGCGTCGGCTGGGTGAGCATCGTCCGGGATGCAGATCTGCGCGATATCTTTAGAATTCCCAAAGAGATAGCCATCGTCGCCTATCTCTGCGTCGGCTATGTCGCGCAGGCCTATAAGCTGCCGGAGCTCGAAGCGAAACGCTGGGCCTCGCGTCTGCCGTTGGAGAATCTGATCTTCGAGGACAGCTGGGGAGAACTGGCCGCTTCCACAAACCCGCCTTAAATAACTGAAAGGCTGAGCCCGGCTTTCCTGTGGACACCGATCGACAACCTGTTAGCGTCACTCATCTTTTGGCGTGATGTTAAGGGTTGGGCGTTAGGGATCCCCGGATTGTCGAAGCTCCACTTAGGGGGCGTCGGAGACGCGAACATGGCGCTGGTTAATTTGGAACAGCTGTTCGAGAAAGACTTCCCCCTCGCCAACAACATCATTCTCACCGTCACGGAAGTGCCAGACTGCGAAGAGCAGCTGCTGAAACTGTTCGAACGCGCCATGCTGCGCGGCTTCGACAATCACGCGCCACTGACGCAGATCCAGCTGCCGATGGAGCGGTTTCCGGATCTCGATTCGAAGTTCTGGCACATTCCGATCGAGGATTGCGGCGCGGCCCAGGTGTTGCGCTTCTTCTTCGAAACGCCGCAAGCGCCGGCGCACTAGATCACGCTGCGTTTAGGCGGAATCGCCTAAACGCAGATGACGTGATCGAGTCCAAAAACTTAGACTAGAGCGCGCTATACGCGAAAAACCGGCGTCCACTTTTTCGCGGCGCGCTCTGACGTCAAGCGCCGTGGGCTTTTAGCGGCGTGATGCGCTGGTGCGCAGGCGTCGCCGGTTTTTTGCGCCTAAGCCTGCTCATCAGCAGATAGATCACCGGCGTCGTGTAGAGCGTCAGCGCCTGGCTGAGCAGCAATCCGCCGACGATGGTGATGCCGAGCGGACGCCGGAGTTCGGCGCCGATCCCGGTCGCGAAGGCGAGCGGCAGGGCGCCGAAAATCGCGGCGAGCGTCGTCATCAAAATGGGACGGAAGCGTTCGCGCGCCGCCGCGAGCGCCGCGTCATGCACGGACATGCCGCCGTCGCGCTCCGCCTGCAAGGCAAAGTCGACGAGCATGATGCCGTTCTTCTTGACGATGCCGATCAGCAGCAAAATGCCGATGAAGGCGATGATGGTGAATTCGACGCCGAAGAGTTCAAGCGACAGTAGCGCGCCGAGACCGGCGGACGGCAGCGTCGAGATGATCGTAATCGGATGGATGAGGCTTTCGTAGAGAATGCCGAGAATGATGTAGACCGAAAGCAGAGCGGCAATGATCAGCGCCGCCATTCCCGCCGCCACCTTGCGGAAATCGGCGACGTCGCCTGCGAATTCGGCCCGCAGGCCGCCCGGCGGATTGAGTTCCGCAATCGCCATTTCGATCGCCGCGACGGTCGCGTCGAGACTGTAGCCGGGCGCGACATTGTAGGAAATGGTCGTCGCCGGCACCACGCCCTGATGATTGACGACGAGCGGCGTCGAGCTGCGCTCTATATGGGCGAGCGCGGTCAGCGGAATCTGGGCGCCGGTCGTCGATGTCACGTAGACTCCGGCGAGGTCGCGAATGTCTCGCTGCCGTTCGGGCGGCGTTTCGTAGATCA
This sequence comes from Methylocystis sp. H4A, assembly GCF_015709545.1. Classification (NCBI taxonomy): domain Bacteria; kingdom Pseudomonadati; phylum Pseudomonadota; class Alphaproteobacteria; order Hyphomicrobiales; family Methylocystaceae; genus Methylocystis; species Methylocystis sp. H4A. The sequence goes on from NZ_JADNQY010000028.1 coordinate 22,652, forward strand.
CGCGATATTGGTTGCGCTGAGTATAGATGATCGCGTCCTGCCGCTGGCCGAACGCGCTATTCAGCGCCGCGTCGATGGCGGCGATCTGCACATTCATACGGGAGGCGGCGTTGCGATCGATGACGATTTTGGCGCGAAGGCCGCCGCGCTCCTGATCGGTGGTCACGTCGACAAGCTCGGGCGCCTGCTTTAAGCGCGCCAGCACCTTGTCGCGCCACTCCTCGAGGATTTCCACCGACGGGCTCGACAGCGTGAACTGATATTGCGCCTTGCTGAGCCGCCCGCCCGCCCTCAAATCCTGGGAAGGCACCATATACACGGCCAGGCCGGGAATCTTCGCGAATTGGCCGCGCAGGCGCGCGATCACCTCCTTGCTCGACGCACGCCGTTCGTCCGCCGGCTTCAAGGCGACGAACAGCCGGCCCTGATTCATCGAGGCGGTCAAGCTTTTCGCGCCGATGAACGAGCCGACATTGGCCACATCCGGATCAGCGAGCAGCGTATCAGACGCGAGCCTTTGCAGCCGCTCCATCTCGGCGAAAGACACGTCGCCCGACGCCTCGGTGGTTCCATTGATCAGGCCGATATCGTCTTGGGGCAGCGTGCCCTTAGGAATCGTCTGGTAGAGACGCACCGTCCAGCCGATCGAGACGACCACGACAATAAGGGTGGCCCACGGATGATCGATCACCGGCCGCAGGCTGCGCGCATACAAATCGACGACCGTGTCGAGAGCGCCTTCGACGATCCGATCGAAGCGCGACGGCGGCTTCTTGCGATGCGCGGGCAAGCGCGCGCAGATCATCGGCGTCACTGTCAGGGAGATGACCGTTGAAATCCCAATCGCGAACGTCAGCGTCCAGGAGAATTCGCGCAGCAGCCGGCCCATCACGCCTTCCATGAAGAGCAGCGGTATAAAAACGGCGACGAGCGACAGGCTGATCGAAAGGACGGTGAAGCCGATCTGCTTCGCGCCCACCAGCGCCGCTTCCAGGCGGTTCAGACCGCGCTCGGCGTTGCTTTGGATGTTTTCGATCATGACGATAGCGTCGTCGACGACGAAGCCGACCGAGACCGTCAGGGCCATCAGCGATAGATTATCGAGCGAGAAACCGGCGACCCACATCGCCGCGCAAGTGCCGACCAGAGAAAGGGGCACGGTGACGCCGGCGGCTATGACCGGCGTCGAACGGCGCAGAAATACGTAGACGACCATCATCACCAGCAGGACGGAGATCGCCAGGGTGCGCTGAATGTCGTGAATGCTGGCGCGAATCGTTTGCGTGCGGTCGGCGAGCACGTTGATCTTGATGCCGCTCGGTATCCATTCCTGAAGCCGCGGCAACAGCGCCTTAATCTGATCGACCGTTTCGATAACATTGGCGTTGGGCTGCTTGGTGACGATAAGCAGCACGGCGGGCTTGCCGTTGAACCAGCCGGCGGCGTTGCGGTTTTTTGCGCCGCGCTCGACCGTGGCGACGTCGCCGAGCTTGACCACCGCGCCGTTGCGCGATGCGATGACGATGTTGCGATAATCGTCAGGCGTCGACAGCTGATCGGTCGTGGCGAGCGTGATCTCCCTCGTATCGCCGCCGAGCGCCCCTACGGAGGAGTGGGCGTTGGCGGCGTTGAGCGCGTTGGCGACGGCGTCGACGCCGAGCCCCATGGCCGCGAGCCGCGCGCTGTCGACCTGGACGCGGATCGCTGGCTGCTCGGCGCCGGCGAGGCGCGCCTCGCCGACGCCCGGAACCTGCGAAACGCGCTGCAGCATCACCGAGTCGACGGCATCGAAAATGGCGCTCGTCGGCAATGTGTCGGAGGTCATCGCCAGCACGAGCACGGGCATGCTGGATTGGCTTGCCTTTCGATAGGTCGGCATCGTTGGCAGATCGGTCGGCAGGTCGGTGAGCGCGGCGTTAAGCGCCGCCTGTACGTCGCGCGCCGCGGCGTCGATCGGCCGCGAGATGTCGAACTGGGCGATGATCTGAGTCGAACCGAGCGAATTGGTTGAAGTCAATTCATTCAGGCCGGAGATGGTGGACAGGCGACGTTCGAGCGGCGCCGCGACCGACGCCGCCATCGTCCGCGGATCAGCGCCCGGGCGCTGGGCGGAGATGCCGATGATCGGAAAATCCACCTCCGGCAGGCTCGCGACGGGCAGGAAAAAATAGGCGACGGCTCCCAGCAGAAACAACGCGCCGGCAAGCAGCGTCGTCGCGACCGGCCGCTTGATGAAGGGCGCGGAGACGTTCACTCGGCGGCCTCGCGGGTTGGCGGCTTCGGCAGTGCGCCGATCGGTTCAAACGCCTCGGCGGCGGGCGGCTCGGCCGGCGGCGAGAGCCGGACGCGCAGCCGCTCCACGGCGAGATAGATGACCGGCGTCGTGTAAAGCGTCAGCGCCTGCGAGAGCAGCAGGCCGCCGATGATCGCGACGCCCAGCGGAATACGCAGTTCGCTGCCCGGCCCATGCGAGAGCGCGAGCGGCAGCGCGCCGAAGAGCGCGGCAAGCGTCGTCATCATGATGGGACGGAAGCGCAGATGGCAGGCGCGCACGATCGCGTCACGCGCCGAGAGTCCCTCATCGCGCTCGGCGTCCAGCGCGAAGTCGATCATCATGATCGCGTTCTTCTTGACGATGCCCATCAGCAGAACGACGCCGATCAGCGCGACAATGGACATTTCGATGTGGAAGGCGAGCAGCGCGAGCAGCGCGCCAACGCCCGCCGACGGCAGAGTCGTCAGGACGGTGAAGGGATGGGCGAAGCTTTCGTAAAGAACGCCGAGCACGATATAGATCGACACGATCGCCGCGAGAATGAGCCAGGGTTGGCTCGCCAGCGACTTGTTGAATTCGGCGGCGTCGGCGCTGAATACGCCGACGATTGACGACGGCATGCCGATTGCGGCTTCCGCGTTGGCGATCATTTTCACCGCGTCGCCAAGCGAATAGCCCTCGGCAAGATCGAAACTGATTGTCGAGGCTGGAAACTGATCCTGATGCGCGACGGAAAGCGGCGCGGAGAGATTTTCCAGGCGCGCAAAAGTCGCTAGCGGCGTCTGCGGTCCGCCGCCAGGCGGCGCGACATAAAGCTTCTCCAAAGCCGACGGGTCGCGCAGATATTGAGGCGCAGCTTCAAGAATGACGCGATATTGATTCGACTGCGTGTAAATCATCGAAATCTGCCGCTGCCCAAAGGCGTCGTTCAGCGCGTCGTCGACATTTTGCGCCGTAATGCCGAGCCGCCCCATTTTATCGCGGTCGATTCGCATGAGCGTGCGCAAACCGCCCTCCTGCGTTTCGGCGGCGACGTTACGCAAGCCTGGGGTCATGCGCAGTTGATCGAGCAATCGGCCGGACCATGTCAGCAATTCGCCGCCGTCAGCGGCGGTCAGCGTATATTGAAACTGGGATCGGCTTGGCCGCGTCGTAATCTGGATGTCTTGAACCGGCTGGACGTAAAGCGTGACGCCCGGCGTTTGTTCGCCCGCCGCCTTCAGACGGTCGGCGATCTTTTCGGCGTTCTCCCGGCGCTCGTCATGCGGACGCAGCATCACGGTGAGCCGCGCGACATTGGTCGTCGCATTGAGCGGGCCGACGCCGAGCACCGATGTCACGCCGCTCACGTCCGGGTCGCGGCGAAACTCTTCGGCGATCTTCGCCTGTAGCGCCGTCATCTTGTCGAAAGACGCGTCCGACGAGGCCTCTAAAACCACCGACAGCACGCCGGTGTCCTGCCGCGGCAGGAAACCTTTGGGAATGACGGCATAGAGCGCGACGGTGAGCGCCAGAGTCGCGACGGTGAGCGCAAGCATGAACCTCTCGCGCTTGAGCGCCCAATCGAGCGAGACGTGATAAGCGCGATCGAGCGCCAGCGAAAGCGTCTCCCATCGCGATTGTCCCCGCGGCGGCGCCATCCGCAGCAGCGCCGCACAAAGCATTGGCGTCAGCGTTAGCGAGATCACTGCCGACACGACGACGGCGATCGTCAACGTCAGCGCGAATTCGCGGAACATCCGTCCGACGATGCCGGTCATGAACAGCAGCGGGATAAAGACGGCGATAAGCGAGACGGTGAGCGATACGACCGTGAATGCGATTTGGCGCGCGCCGTCGAGCGCGGCCTGGCGCGGCGCTTTGCCTTCCTCGATGTTGCGCACGATGTTCTCGATCATCACGATCGCGTCGTCGACGATGAAGCCCGTGCCGATGGTCAGCGCCATCAGCGACAGATTGTCGAGCGAGAAGCCCGCGGCCCACATGATCGCGAATGTGGCGATGATCGAGAGCGGCAGGCTGACGCCGGCGATGACCGTCGCCCGCCAGCTCCGCAGGAACATCAGCACGACGAGCACGACGAGCGCCGAGGCGATCACAAGCGTCAGCTGCACCTCGAAAATCGAGGCGCGGATCGTTACGGTGCGGTCGTTGACGATCTCCAGAGACATGCCGGCGGGAAGCGCCCGCTGAATCTGCGGCAGTTCGCTCTTGACCAGCTCGACGGTGTTGATGATGTTGGCGCCGGGCTGGCGCAACACGTCGAGAACGACCGTCTGCTCGCCATTGTGCCAGCCGCCGACGCGGGCGTTCTCCAGTCCGTCGATGACCTGAGCCACGTCGCGAAGCATCACCGGCGCGCCGTTGCGCCAGGCGACGATGATGTCGTTGTACTGACTCGCGTGCAGAATCTGGTCGTTGGCGTCCAGCATGTAAGACTGTCGCCTGCCGTCAAGCGAGCCCTTGGCGCCGGCGATGTTTGCCGCGGCGATGGCGAGGCGCAAGTCCTCCATGCCGATGCGATTGGCCGCCAGGCGCGCAAGATCGGCCTGAATGCGCACGGCCGGCCGGACGCCGCCCTGCACCGACACGCGGCCGACGCCCGTGACCTGCGAGAGTTGCGGCGCGATCAGCGTGTCGGCGCGATCGCTCAAATCGCGCAGCGTGGCGGTCTTTGAACGCAGCGTCAGCGTCAGAATTGGCGTGTCGGCGGGATTAACCTTGGCGTAAACCGGCGGATAGGGGAGATTGCGCGGCAGCGTCGAGGCGGCGGCGTTGATCGCCGCCTGAACGTCCTGCGCGGCCGCGTCGATGTTGCGGTCGAGATCGAATTGCAGCGTGATCTGCGAAAGCCCGAAAGAGCTCTGCGACGACATGCTGGTCAGCGACGGGATCTGGCCGAACTGCCGTTCGAGCGACGCCGTCACCAGCGATGAGATCGTATCGGGATTGCCGCCGGGGAGCTGCGTCGTCACCTGAATGGTCGGAAAATCGACCTGCGGAAGCGGCGAGATGGGAAGTCGCAAATACCCCATCATACCGAACAGCAGCACGGCGAACGCCAAGAGCGACGTCGCCACCGGCCGGCGGATGAAGGGTGCAGATACGTTCATCTTTGCGTTCGATTGCCTCGCGTGCGTCGGGGCGGCGCGCCGCGCGCCGCGTTTGAGCGCTGGTCTTCGCCGCCGGCGCCGACATCTTCGGCGCTTGCAGCCGAAGGCGCATTCATGATCTGAATTTTTGCGCCGTCCGTCAGCCGAGAGAAGCCGCTGGTGATGACGACCTCGCCGGGCTGAAGCCCCGAAGCGATGACTGCGATTTTCTCGTCCTGGCGACCCGTCGTCACCTCGCGCATTGTCGCGATATCGTCAGGGCCCGCCACATAAACGAAAGCCCCGTTCGGCCCACGCTGCACCGCTGGACTCGGGGTCACGATAACATTCTTCAGCGTGTCGAGCATCAGACGCACATTGACGAACTGGCCGGGCCAGAGCGACAGCGTTTGATTCGCGAAGGTCGCTTTGATACGCACCGTTCCCGTCTGCTGGTCGATCTGGTTGTCGATGACGCTTAGCTCTCCGATTTCGATCGGCGTCGCATTGTCTGGACCGAGCGCCGAGACCTTGGCCCTTCCCTGAGCCTGCGCCTTCTGCACCGCGGGCAGCGCCTGCTGAGGCAAGGTGAATACGACATAGATCGGCTTGAGTTGCGTGATGACGACAATGCCGGTCTGGTCCGAGGCATGCAGAATATTGCCGACGTCGACGAGGCGGATGCCGGCGCGACCGTCGATCGGCGAGCGGATGGTGGCAAAATCGAGCGTCGTCTTGGCGTTGTCGATCGCCGCCTTGTCGGCCCGCACCTGCGCTTCGAGCTGAGCGACGGTCGCCTTCTGGGTCGCGTGCTGCTGCTTGGACGCAAAATTGCCGACGACGAGCCTTTCATAGCGCGCGAGATCGACGCGGGCGTTGGCGAGATTGGCCTCGTCCTGCGCCTTCTTGGCGAGCGCCTGATCATATTGCGCCTGATAGAGCGCCGGATCGATTTCGGCCAATATGTCGCCCTTGCGGACGTCCTGTCCCTCGGTGAAGGTGAGGCGCAGCAGCCGCCCGTCGACCTGCGTGCGGATCGTCACCGTGTTGAGCGCCTGCACGGTGCCGACGGCGTCAATGGTCACGGGAACGTCGTCGAGACGCGTCTTCGCCGCCGTCACCGTAACGATGCGGTCGCCGCGCGGACCGCCGGAACGCGCCGCGCCGGGACCCTGGTCCCTGGCGCCGAATCCGGGAATCTTTCCGGCCTGATACGCCCAGCCCAGGGCGACGGCGAGCGCGAGCGCGCCGATCGCGAGCAGCGTCCTTCGGCTGACGCGGGTCATGGCCATGGTCCCCTGTCGGCTTCATAGGCCGCGTTGGAGCGGGCGATCTCGATTTCGCGGGTCGTCGGCCCCCAGCCGCCGCCGAGCGCTTGATAGAGGCTCGTCGCCGCCTGAAAATGAGAGAGCCGCGCGATGGCGAGCTGTTCCTGCGTCTGGAAATAACTCGTTTGCGTCTGCGCCAGCGTCACGATGTCGATTGTCCCTTCCCGCAGAGTCATTTCCGCCGCCTCCAACGCGCGGCGGGCGGCGGTCACCGCGACGCTCAGGAACTTCATCTGGCGGTCCGTCTCGCGTATTGCAATCAGCGCGTTCTCGGTTTCGGACAACGCCGTCAGAATTTGCTTGCGGTAAAGCGCCGCGAGTTCCGAGTAGCGGCCTTTCTGCAGGTCATATTGCCCCTGCAGATTCCATCCGTCGAACACCGGCTGCGTGATCGTCCCGGCGAGCTGTATGGCGATGGCGTCCGGCCGCAAAAGCAGCGTCGAGAGCAGCGCGCTCTGGAAGCCATAGAGGCTGGTCAAGGTTAGAGACGGGAAAAAGGCGGCCCGCGCCTGCAACACTGAAAATTCCTGCGACGCGAGTCGCGCTTCCGCCTCGGCCACGTCGGGGCGGCGTAGCAGCACTTCCGACGGCAGACCCGGCGCAATCCGAGGGAAGCTCAACCGAGTCAGCGAACCGCCGCTGATGGTCATGCTTTCGGGCGTCTGTCCGAGCAGCACTGCAAGATTGTTGCGGGTCTGGCGCAGGGTCTGTTCGAGCGGCGGAATCGTCGCCTGTTGCTGGGCAAGGATGGTTAGCTGTTGCGACGTGTCGAGCACGGTCGCCACGCCCACTTCGAGCCTTGCGTTGATGGCGTCCATGACCTGCTGGGCGATCGTGACGTTCTGGCGGGCGATGCGCAGACGATCCTGAGCCGTGAGCACCTGGAAATAGGCGTTCAGCACGGCGGCGACGGTCGAGATTTCGACGACGTCGCGATCGAAGCGCGAGGCGTTGGCGAGGATGCGCCCGGCCATGGAGGCGTCCTCGTTTTTGCCCCAGAAGTCCACTTCATAGCTCGCGGTCAGGCCAAGCTGGAAAAAGCCGAAGTTGCGCGCGCGGAAGCCGGAGCTCGAGGTAGAGGTCGAACTCGAACTCGACGTGGTGGCCGGATTAAATCCGCCGCTTGCGGAGCCGACGTTGATCGTCGTGCCGGGAGTCCGCGTCGTGCGGGCGATATTCGTCATGGAGACCGACGGCCATTGCGCGGCGCTTGAAATGCGCGCCTGAGCGTCGGCTTGGGTGATGCGGGCGATCGCCGCCGCGAGGTCGAGGTTGTCGTCGAGCGCGCGCTCGACGAGCCCGGTCAGCTCCTTCGAGCCGAATTTGACAGCGAAATCCCGTCCTCCGGAAATCGGCGGCTGCGGATGCGGCTTCGCCTCTATGAACCGCGCCGGCGGCGGCGCCGACAGATCGGGCTTGTCCCACTCAAGATCGCAGCCGGCGAGCGCCGCCGCGAGCGTCGCGGCGGCCGCCAGCGCTGGTCGAAAAGAGCGAGACAGAGCGGGCGCGGTCAAGTAGCAGACGTCTCCAGAGGAACCGCGGGAACGGCCAGAGCGTCCCCTTCCTTAAGCGCCAGTGGAGGCGTGGGGAAGGCCCGTCGCTCGTCTCTGCAATTCGCGAACGCGCTGCCGCTGGTCCGAAGACCTGACGAGCGACGAGTTGCGGGCCTCTAAGCGGCGGCGGGGAGGCGCGCGATGGCCGTCAACGCGCGAAAAGCTGTGAATTCTAAGCTCGCGCGGCGCGCCGCGACGGTCAAGTTACCTATCGGTAAGGACCGTCCCCGCCGCGCGCCCCATCGGGCCGCTATTCCGTTGCGGCTGGAGGGGCTGTCGTCTTGCCCTTTCCCGGCTTTGTCGCCTTGGCTGCAGGCTTCGCCGTCTCCTTGGCCGCTGGTTCGTGGGCTGCGGGTTTCGCCGCAGCAGGCTCCTTCGCGTCCGGCGCGGGCGCGGCCGTTTTCCCGGCAGGCTGTCCGGCGGGCTTGGCGTCGGCCGCCGGCTTGGTCGGTCCGGAAACCTTGGTCCAGGTCTCGCTTTGGCAGAGGAAGGCGACGAGGCAGCCGGTCATCGTCAGCGTCGTCGGCGAATCAAGCGCGATCTTGCCGATGTAGGTCTTGCCGCTTTCGGGATCATTGATCTCGCCCTCCCAGTGGTTGGGCGTTGTTTTGGCGGCGTTGCGCAAGACCTGCGGGGCCGGTGAGCCATCTGGCATCGCTTCGATCCCCTTGGCGCAAAGCTTGCCCGAGCAGTCGTAGAATTCCAGCTTGTCGTCCGGATGTCCTTCGCGAACCCAGACGCCGTAAACGGCGTCGACGGCGTACGCCGCCGTGGGGGCGCAGAGGGCGGTCGCCATCGCGATGCGTAGAAGTGCTTTTCTCATGACGCCGGACCTCTGTTCGGTTGCGATGAATATGATTCGCTCAAAGTAGCGAACGGCGGAACGCCGACTCCGTCAAGCCACGTCCCCCGCATCCTTTGCTGGCGCGCGTGGCGGCCCAAGAAACGCCGGCACGATAATGAAGGCGGCGAGCAATGTGAAGAACAGCGCAATGGCGAGAAGTTGGCCCATGCTCGCCGTTCCGGGATGGCTCGACAGGATCAAGCTGCCAAAAGCGGTTCCCGTCGTCAGAGAACTGAAAAAGATGGCGCGGGTTAGGCTCGACGCCAACATGTCGACGACGCCCTTTCGCCAAGCGATCACATAATAGATGTGGAAGGCGACGCCGACGCCAAACATCAGCGGCAGCGCAATGATGTTGGCGAAATTAAGCGACATGCCGAGCAAGTCTGCGGCCTGAAGGCTCATGATGCCGGCGAGCACCAGCGGGCCCAGCGTCAAGGCGACGTCGAGCGGATTGCGCAGCGCCACCGCCAGGATGATGAAGATCGCGATAAAGGCGTAGAGGCCAGCTTCGAGAAATGCGCGCGTAATGGTTTTTTGCGCTTCCGACACAATCACCGGCGGACCGCTCGCGTCCGGCGCGATTGCTTGCATCGCTTGTGCGAATTCGGTCATGACGACACGGTCGTTGCTGTCGCCTTTGGGCGTCACCTCGACGCGCACCAGGCCGGTGTTGGAAATCCAGTCGCGACGCAAATCCTCGGGCAGCGTGTCGATCGTCACGCGCTGCGCTTGCAGCGCCTGACGGATTTCGCCGAGCATCTTGTCGAAGCCGCCGAACACCGCCTGGCGCGCCGCCGCACGCGTCTCCGGGCTCGCCTTGGCGAGAGCGTCGAGGTCGTCGGCGAAGCGCGTCACGGCCGGGATGGGCTTCTTCGCCGTCGCGCGGCGCAGCGCCTTGGCGGCGTTCGTCAGCGCCTTGACGGTCTGGGCGTCGCTTGGCGGCGATTTCATCTTGGGATTCAGCACGCCGCGCAATTGCGAAACCGCCATGTCGACGAGGGCGAGCTTGTCGTCCTGATCCTTGGGGACCAAGGAGTCGATCGAGTCGACGTGGTCGACTTCAGGCAGCGCCTCGATCTTCTTTTCCAGTTCGCGCGCGGCTTCGATCGACGGCGCGAGCACCTCGATCTTGTTTGGGGCCGTCTTGGGGTCCTTGGAGAGATCGAGAAAAGTCGCGACCGATTCCACCCTCTGATCGCGCAGGTTCATCGGATTGGAGTCGAAAGTCAGATGCATCAGCGCCGGCATGCCGGCGAGCACGACGATCGCCGTGGCGATCAGCACGAAGACCCGGTGATGCGCGATCCAGTGATCCACGGCGGCGAGCGACGTCGTCGCGATCGGCACATGCTCCGCGCGCGGGCGCAGCAATTTGATCGCCGCAGGCAAGAACGTGAGGGTCGCGACGTAGGCGACGATCATGCCGACGCCCGCGATGAGTCCAAGTTCGGACACGCCGCTGAACGAGGTCGGCAAAAAGCAGAAGAAGCCCGCGAGCAGCGACACCGCGGCGAGCGTCAGCGAGCTGCCGATGCCCCGGGTCGCCGAAAGCAGAGAGCGTTCGAGATTGTCGTCGCTGTGCCGTTCTTCGCGATAGCGGGTCGCGAACTGGATGCCGAAGTCGACCCCAAGCCCGATGAACAGCGCGGCGAAGGCGACCGAGATCAGGTTGAAGCGGCCGATCATCAAGATCCCGAGCCCCGACGTGATCGCGAGACCTGCGAGCAGGGTGGCGAGGACCGCGAGAATGAGCTTTGGCGAACGCAGCGCGGCGAACAGAATGAGCGTCACCACGGCGAGCGTGCCAGTGGTGTTGAGAGTCATGTTTTCCGAGATGGTGGCGAATTCGTCGTCCGCGAGCGGCACCTGACCCGTCAAGCGCAGCTTGACTCCGTGTTCTTCGTCGAGATGCAGGTCGGCCGCCGTCTTTCGTACCAGCCGGATCGCGTCGGCGCCCGGCTCAAGGTCGGAATAGTCGACGACCGGCTTGGCGATCACGATGCGTCGCTTGTCCATTTCAGGCGCAGCGGGCGCGCTTCCGTCCGACGCCAGCAGCTTGCCCCAGTCGACCTCCGCCTGCTTTCCAGCGAGCGCTTGTTCGATCCCGGCGGAAAACTCCTCGACGCCGTTGATGTACAGTTTCATGGCGCGTTCGCTGCCCGAGGCGGACTTGAAGTTGTCCACGAGCACGCTCGACAGGCCGCGCAAACTTGGATCTTCGGCGAGCGGTTCGAGAACGTCGCGCTGGCCGATCATCACGCCGACATGTTTTTCGATGTCGGGGACCGGCAGGAACAACAGGCCGTTCTTGCGGAAATATTCGTGCTCGTCCGGGCGCCATACGCGCGACAGGAGGGGCTTGTCCTGTAGGGCCGCGTTGAGACGTTTCGCGGCGTCGTCGGCCTCTTCGCTGGTCTTGCCGTCGAGGACGACGACAATGACGTCGAGGAGGTCCGGGAAGGCTTTGTAGAGCGCCGCTTCATTCTTGCGCCAGGGGATATCTGGCGAGAAAAGATTTCCGGTCTCCGTATCGATGGCGAACCGCTCAGCGGTGACATATACGCCCCCCGCCGTCAGACAGAGAGTGAGCAAAACCACTGTCCAAGGCCAGCGGAGGCAAAAGGCGACCAGCTTTTCAAGCATTCCGTTTTTCCCGCCTTCTGGCGTAAGACCTCATATGAGCGGGAACCGGCGCTCCTGGGTCGGGTTCCTCTATACAAGCGCGCTGCGCGACCACCAAGGCGGCTTACGCCGAAACCTTAATGGCGACGCCGTGCGCCAATTTAACGCCGCCTCGTCACAAATACGTCAGCCACCAGAGATCGCGGCGTCGGCGCTTCACCTCCGCAAACCAGCGGCACAGCGGGTACAGCGCCAATACAATCAATATCCACGCGACGTAAGCGCCCGCGAGCCCCGCGCCGAATTCCGGCGGCGGGCCCCCGCCTTTTGCCCAGGCCGCGACGTCTTCCAGGGAATAGCCGCGCGCCAAGGTGAGCGCCAGCGCCGCGAGGGCGCCGACGTAAAGATGCAGGACATAAAAGAACAACGGCGTGCGGCCGAAGACCGTCAGCGCCTCGCCGATTCTTTTTCCGGCGCGCGCCAACGCGGGCAGCGTCAACGCCGCGCCGCCAAGCGTCACCAGAAGATAGAGAAGCGAGGGCGGGTATTTCGTGACGTTGAGAAAGGAGAGCAGGGTGAAGACGGAGTCGCGCTGCACGCTCCAGGGACGCGGATCGCCATAGAGATTGGAGAAGCGCAGCACGACGAAAAGCGCCAGCGCCGCGCCGCCAGCAAGATAAAGCGTGCGGTCGCGCAGGATCGCCGGCTTGAGGAACAGCGGCCCGATTCCGTAACCCAGCGCGCCGACGCCGATCCAGGGAAGCGCCGGATAGAGGACGCCGCCCGGCACGCCGAAGGGCAGTTTGCCGGGTTCGTGCAGCAGAGACCACCACGGTCCGAACGCGCCGAGGTCGGCGGCGTGAATCCCATCGAGAAGATTATGGCCGAAGATGATCGCGACGCCGACGAGCAGCACAATTCGCGGCGATAGGCGCGAGAGGGCGGCAAGCGCCACGAGGCTGCAGCCGATCGCCCAAAGCGTCGACAGTTCGACCCGGCCCCAGCCCATGCTCCAGATCGGGCTTATGATGGCGACATCGAGCAGGATGAGCCACAGGCCGCGCGCGGCCAGAAATTTCGAAAGCGCCGCAGGGTCTTTCACCTTCACGCCGTAGAGATAGGCGCTCACTCCGGCGAGAACGGTGAAGGTCGGCGCGCAGAAATGCGTGATGAAGCGCGTGAAGAACAGAAAAGGATAGGTGTGATCGAGATCCGTCGGCGAGAAGCGCATGACGTCCGCGTCGAAGAAGTCGCGCATATGGTCGAGCGCCATGAGGACCATGACGAGGCCGCGCAGCCGGTCGATCTCCGGCAGCCGGTGCTCGTCATAGAGCGGGTTTTGCGTTCCGCCTATCCGAGCTTGGCGAGGCCGGGAAACAGCTCCAGTAGCCAATAGGACATCTCCTGCACGCCGCCTGTGAGAAATGCGACGCCGGTAAAGACGAGCAGCACGCCGACGATCTTTTCGACTTTGCCGAAATGCCGGCGGAAACGCGCGACGAAGGCGAGGAAGCGGCCGAGCGCCAAGGCGGCCAGGATGAAAGGCAGACCGAGGCCGAGCGAATAGGTTGCGAGCAGAGCGGCGCCGAGCGGCACCGTCTCCTGCGTCCCGGCGACGGCGAGGATCGCGGCGAGGATCGGCCCGATGCAGGGCGTCCAGCCGAAGGCGAAAGCGAGGCCCATGACATAGGAGCCGAAAAGCCCTATCGGCTTCGTGAACTCGGCGCGCTTCTCGCGATACAAAAGGCTGACCTTCAGCAGGCCGATAAAGTGCAAGCCCATCAGGATGATAATCCCGCCCGCGACCCAGGACAGGATATGCAGATTGGCGCGCAGCACGCCGCCGAAGGCGCTGGCCGTTGCGCCAAGCGCGACGAAGACCGTCGTAAAGCCAAGAACGAACAGAATCGACGACAGCAGAATGTCGCGCCGCGCGCGGGAGCGGGTCTCGAGTTCGAGATCCTCCATGCTGACGCCGGCGAGATAGGTCAGGTAGGGCGGCACCAGAGGCAGGACGCAGGGGGAGAGGAAGGACAGTAATCCCGCCGCCGCAGCAGCCGGGAATGTGACGTCCGCCATTAAGGGTCCTCGTTAGGTCGCTCGGCGCTTCTGCCACAGGCGGGCCGTCCCGCAAAGGCGTACGCAAGAAGAAGCCCCGCCGAAGCGGGGCTCTTAATCGGTCCGGTCGACCGTTTAGTTGTTGCGCTGGCCGAACAGGAACAGCAGCGACTGGAACATGTTGATGAAGTCCAGATAGAGCGAGAGCGCGCCAAAAACGCTCTTCTTCTGCGCGACTTCATAGCTGTCGCTGCTGTAATACATGTCCTTGATGTTCTGCGTGTCCCAGGCCGTCAGGCCGGCGAACACCAGAACCGCGATGATCGACAGCGCGAACTGCAGGCCGGTCGACTGCAGGAACAGATTGACGAGGCCGGCGATCACGAGCCCCCAGACGCCCATCACCAGGAAGGAGCCGAAGGCCGACAGATCCCGCTGCGTCATGTAGCCGTAAAGGCTCAGCCCGCCGAACGCCGCGGCGGTAATGAAGAATACCCGCGCGACCGATACGCCCGTGAAGACGAGCAGAAGCGAGGACATCGACAATCCCATCACCGCCGCGAAGGCGATGAAGAGATTGCGGGCCGTCGCCGCGGAAATGGTGTTCGCGCGCGCGCCGATGAAGAAGATGAACGCCAGCGGCGACAGAATCACCACCCATCGCAGCGGCGTCGCGTAGAGCATGTGGCCGAAGGACGTCAGTTCGATCGCGCCGGGCGCCACCTTGGCGACAGCGAGCATATAAACGCCGAGCGCGACGAGCCCGGTCACGCCGAGGCCGAGCGTCATATAATTATAGACGCCAAGCATATAGGCGCGCAGGCCCTGGTCGATCTCAGCCGTTGTCGGCCGCGCGACCCCGCGCCCGTAGCCGAAGCTGGTGTTGCGGTCGAAGTTGGACATGTGATCCTCTTGGTCTGGTTGGCTGTTCCGCGCTTCCGATATGGGAAGCGCACCCCAGCCTCGCGCTGAATATGGCTCCGCCTTAATTGGGTGGCAAGCTTTCCACGAATGAACTCTTGTTAAGGTGGTTTTTAAGGTCGTTCCACGACCGAGCGCAGACTTACGATATTTTTTCTGATTTCCGTCAATTTTTATTTCGCGCTGCAAAATCGATTCCTCGGCGCGGCGTTCGTTTGAGCGCCGGCGATCCCGACGGAGCCGCGCGCGGAAAGAGCCCCCCACGTTGCGCAGCGCGGAAACAGCGACTGATCGTCGCACCCTTGCTGAAGCGACGAAATCCGCTAACATCAAGCCTCAGGCGTTGTTAGAGCGGCTCCCTGGAGCGTAAGCGTCACGGGGGAGCGGCTGTGCGGCGCAAAGGCAACATTTCTGAGAGTCGCGTGTTCTTGTCACACGAAGACCCAGGAGGTCATCATGCGTGATGGTGGAAATCCGGAAGCGCATCCCGCGCCGGATGTGGGTGAAGATCGCCTCACGCCGCGGGACGCTTGCCGTTTCGCGAGAGGCTTTCGCCTCGCGATTTTTTTGGCCGCTGCCGTCGCCGTGGCGATGGTCGCCGGCGCGCCCGCTCCGGCCGAAGCGCATGGGCGCTTGGGGGCGGCCGAAGGCCGGTGCCGGCTCTTCATTGGCCCGGATATCATGAATTTCACCGGCTATCTGCCGGAAGCGTCCAAGAACGAATTCTGCGAGGACATTCCGGCCACCGGGCCGATTATCATGGTTTTCGACGCGGAGCAGGAAGAGCTGCGCGACATGAAGGTCGAGCTGCGCATCGTCAAGGATGTCGGCGGGGAGGAGAAGGAAAACGAGGATCTCCAGGCCGTCACTGTCGCCTACCGGGAACCCAAGAGCTATCCGACGGGCACCATCAATTTCGAACATACGTTCAATGAACCCGGGTATTTCGTCGGCATCGTCACCGTCACAGGCGATCACGGAGAGCGTTGGGTGTCGCGCTTCCCCTTCTCGGTGGGAAAGAGCTTCATGCGCGACCTGCCGATCTATCTTACGCTCGGCCTCGGCACGATCGCCGCCTTCGCGATCTATCTCGTCCATCGCCGTCGTGAGACGACGGCTACGGCCAAGGCTCACAAACCCCCGCCGCCGCCTCCACCGACTGCGCCAGACGAGGATCACGGACCCGAGGCGACTCCGGCTGAGTGAGAGCGCCTCGCGTTGGAGCGTCGCCTTAGCTATGCGCCGGCGCCATTCGCGCCGGCGTTTTTTTTGCTTGGCGCGTCACTGGTAGGCGCCGCCGCCGTCGATCTGTCGGCCAATTTGCGCAATCGCCTGTTGATAGACCGAAGCCGCGTTCCACGCCTGGATCGCCCCGAAATTGCTTTCGCCGGGCTGATAGCCGCCGCCGGCGCGCCAGCCATGGGCGTGAAGGAAATTCGCCGTGGCGTTGAGCGCGGGCGCCGCGCTGTCGAGGTTGCCGCCTCCGCCGTAATTCAGGATGTTTTTCGGCAGGAACTGAGTCTGGCCGATCTCGCCATGCATGGAGCCGCGGGCGTTCGGCGACAGCGCGCCCCGATCGACCAATGTCAGCGCGGCATAGAGCTGATCGGTGAAATAGTCGGAACGGCGGCAGTCATAAGCCAGCGTCGCCACGGCCGACAGCGCGTGCTGGTTGCCATGCACCGCGCCAAAGCCGGTCTCCATTCCCCAGATCGCGAGAAGTGGTCCCGGCGGCACGCCGTAGCGCTGCTCGATCTGGGCGAAGAGTCCGCCGTAGGACCGCTTGAGCGCGCGGCCGCGCGACACGATGGCCGAGCCGCCGCGCTTGGCGAGGAACTGGTCGAGCGAAAGGCGGAAGCTCTTCTGGCCGCGATCGGCGGAAATCGTCGCCGCGTTGTAATGGGTGCCCATCAGCGCGCTGATGCCAGCCTGACCTATGCCGTGGCCGCGCGCTTCCTGGGCAAATTCCTGCTTCCAATTGTCGAAGCCCGCCGCCGAGCGTCCACACTGGGCCGCCAGTGCGGGATGCGAAATTCCAACAAACGCGAGCGTAATCGAAATTTTGAGGACAGTCCGCATAGTCTGTTTCCTTTTGTTTAAATTTCTGAACTCGCTTCCGTCGTGGCCGTCAGGCGCGGCCGCCGCGGCGTTCCAGCTCTCTCACATCGCTTCCCGCTTCAGCGAGAGCTTACCTCGAATGGCCGTTTCTGCGCCACCGTCACATGGCGGCTCCACATGGCGCGTCGTAAGCTCGGCATTGAACGTCCGACCGCGGCTGTTCTCGTTCAAGTGACGCTTGCGTTAGGGGGGTGTTCGAGCCCACATTTGGCGCGCCTCCAACTTGACCAAGTCGGAGTCTAGCCCAGGATCATTGACGCACGCCCTCAGTCAGCTAGCATCGATCATTCGTGTAGACCTCATGCGTTCCCGGATGATCGTCGCTGCAGCCTTGAGCGCAGGAGCGGAGCCGGTGAGTGGGGATAAGATTTTGCAGGAAATTCTCGAAAGCGATTGGACGCTCGGCGCCTTTAAACGCCGCGAAGACACGCGGCGAAGCAGCGAGCGCAGCTCTTCCCCAGGCGGCGCCGACACCCGCGAAACGCGCCGCGCTCACGACGGATCCGGCAATAATTGGATCGCTGAAGCCTTCAGGCGCCGGCAAGAGGACGAGCGCGAAAAAGCGGCGAGGCATCAATCCCGTAGCGCGCATACGCATGCGGCAAGCAAGGAAGTTCCCGTCGATAACTGGCTCATCGAGGGCTTCAAGCGTCACCAGCAAGAAGAACGGCGACGCGAAACGATCGCTGGACCGGATGAAGCGGAAGCGGCGGGCGTTAGCGACGACCATTCCATTTCAGATCTGGACTCGTCGCCGTCGGATGACGGCGTCGCGGTGGAGCGCATCAGCCTGTCCGAGGATCGCGGATCTGCGAACCAAGACGCGGCGACAGGCGCCAATGATGAAGCTTCAGCAACAGCCCTTGTGCCTCTTGTAAGCCGCCACGACGGAACGGTTCTCGACAAGCCGCCGCGCCGCGCCGGCCGAACCATCATGATCGCCGGCCTCATCGTTGTTGGCGGTTTGGTTTCCGTCATTGGCGTCACAACAGCGCTGTGGGGCCCTTTCGGCTCGACCAATGACGCCAATGCGCCCGGCGCGCCGCAGAAAAAAACGGAAAAGACTAATCGCAGCCGGAGCGCATTGCCCAAGGCGGAGACGTCCGACGCCCCGGCGCCAAAGCTCATGGAGAATGGAAGCGCGCCGAAAAACGACGCGGCGACACATCCGAGCGGCGCCGCGCCGGCAAGGCCGAGCGACGCCGCAATCATTGCTGCGCCTCCAGCCGAAACGCCGGAAAACTCGAAACCGAATCCGGTTGCGCCGGGCGCCGGGCAGGGAAGCAAAGCGCCGTCTCCATCCCAAGAGCGTGAGCAGGGAGACAAGGCTCTCCATGGCAATGAGGCTGCGCCAGCGGCGACTCTGCCGGCGCCGGTTCCGCGCGCCGCCACGGAAGCCGCCTCGCCTGCAAAGCCGGACAAGAATTCAAATGCGGAGCCGGCGGCCGTGGCGCCGGAACGATCGCGTGAGCAGATCAGGCCCGACCAGGAGCAAAACGCCTCTGAGTCCAAACGCGGAGCAGTCAATACCGGCGCGGACGCCAAACCCAAGCATCAAGCCAAGGACAGGAACGCCAGCCATCAAACCTCTAGGAAGCCCGACGGCTTCTCCACCTTCCTGAAGCGCACCGCGAATTCGGTTCGCAAGTTTTTCGGACGGCTCGGGGAGAAGCAGTAACGATCGCCGTTGATCGACGCAGTCGCCCACAATCGATCGTCGCCGCCGGCGCGATGCACTTGCCGCGTCAAACGCGCGAACGCTTGAAGGCGCACGAACTGCCCGATGATCCCCGCTGAATAATCTACCAGGGAGCAGAAGCTCGCGCGCCGCTCTGAAGGAGGCGGCGATGCCTGCCGTTCGCGCCTGGAAGTGGACCAGCCGTGCGATGAGGCCCATTTGAAGAGCACGTGGGCCGACAGCCCGGTCGGTTTCGGCATTCAATCGTGAGCATTCCCGTGAGAACGATCATCGAGCCGTTTCGCATCAAGATGACCGAGGCGCTGCCCATCACCACGCGCAGCGAGCGTGAAGTCCTTCTCGCCAGGGCGTTCAACAACGTCTTCCTCTTGGACGCCGACCACGTCACCATCGACCTGCTGACCGACAGCGGCACGGGGGCCATGTCCGATCGCCAATGGGCGGCTC
Organism: Methylocystis sp. H4A; assembly: GCF_015709545.1. Taxonomy (NCBI): domain Bacteria; kingdom Pseudomonadati; phylum Pseudomonadota; class Alphaproteobacteria; order Hyphomicrobiales; family Methylocystaceae; genus Methylocystis; species Methylocystis sp. H4A. The sequence continues at coordinate 41,612 of NZ_JADNQY010000028.1, forward strand.
TCATGCTCGGCGACGAAAGCTATGCCGGCAGTCGCTCCTGGCGACGATTCGAGCGAACCGTGCGCGAGATTACCGGTTTCAAACACATTTTCCCGACGCATCAGGGACGCGCCGCTGAGCGCATTCTGGCTGCGACGCGTTTGAAAAAGGGGAACGTCGTTCCTAACAACGGTCACTTCGATACGACGCGCGCGAACATCGAATATGTCGGCGCCGTCGCGACGGACTTACCGTCGATCGAAGCGCGCGATCTGCATTCTGAAAAACGGTTCAAAGGAAATATGGACCTCGCGCGACTCGAACAGTTGATCGAGGCGGAAGGTGCCGGAAACATTCCTTTCTGCATGCTGACAGTGACCAACAACACCGGCGGAGGCCAACCGGTGTCAATGGAGAACGTCCGGAGCGTCAAGCAAATCTTGGAAAAGCAGAACATCCCGCTGATGATCGACGCTTGCCGCTTTGCGGAAAACGCATTCTTCATCAAAGAACACGAGCAGGGCTTCGCCGATCGGAGCCTGCTGGAAATTGCGCGGGAAATGTTTTCATTCGCCGATGGGGCGACGATGAGCGCAAAGAAGGACGGGCTCGCAAATATCGGAGGATTTCTCGCCTGCAACAATGATTCTTGGGCCGATGACTTTCGCAACCTGCTCATCCTGACGGAAGGATTTCCGACATACGGCGGTCTCGCCGGCCGTGATCTGGAGGCAATCTCCGTCGGCCTGTTGGAGGCGTTGGAATATGACTATCAGCGCTATCGGCATGCGACCGTCGAATATGTGGCGTCGGCGCTGATCTCGCGCGACATACCGATCGTTCGCCCCGCCGGCGGTCACGCCATATTCATCGACGCCGCCGCGTTTTGCCCGCATCTGAGGGCCAGCGACTATCCCGGCATCGGGCTCGTCAATGCGCTTTATCTTGAAGGCGGCGTTCGCGCCGTCGAACTCGGCAGCGTCATGTTCGGAAAGCCTGCGCCGGGAGGGGGAGAGGAGATCGCGGCGTCGCACGAATTGGTGCGGTTGGCGTTCCCTCGCCGGGTCTATACGCAGAGCCATTTCGACTATCTGATTGAGGTGCTGGACGCCATCGGTCGCCAGCGCGAGTCAATCGAAGCCTACCGGATTACTCAACAGGCGCCATTTCTGCGGCACTTCACCGCCCATTACGAACGGGCCGGTTGAACCGCGAGCGCTGCGGCGGCAAGTGAGGTTACGTGAGGGCGGCGTAACTCGCCTTAGAGGCGGTCCTTATCGATCACATGATTCCATGTGATCGGGAAGCGATCTAAGCGGTCGACGATGGGCCGCCCTGAGCGGCCTGAAACTGTAGGACCTCGGTGGCCGAATATTCTCCGCGCGCTCCGCAGTTCGGACACGTCACCTTAAATGTGGCGGGCCCGGATATCTCCAGAGCGCCCGTGCCTGTCAGCTCGCTCAGAAAAGCAAAGCGTTGTCGGCACTGTTTGCACGCAAATCCAATATACCAGCTGCCAGGAATGAGCGCGGGCATCGCAGATACCTCAAAATCGCCGGTGAACAGAATGCCTTTTGGCATGGCGGTCTCCTGTCTTACGACTTTGATATTCATGTAGCGCTGGGCCGTCTCCCTGACGATCTTTACGGCGTTTACGTTCGGTTCCCCCGGCGCGGGCCGCGACGCGCGTATTACGACGCCACCGCGTTCTGCAGCGTGCAAAGCGAATATCGCCCGTAAAGGGGCGACGCTAACGGCTGATCCGGCCAGTAGGTCCGATGAAGGTCGGCGACTGTGCAACGATCGAGCACGCTCGCTCCGCACCGCGCGGCTTGCTCCGCAAGATTCTCGATCCCGTACGTCCAAGGAGCGCCCATTGCGGCGAATCTTTCAACGACGCTGGTGATTTCAGGATCGCCGGTGGCGTTCTGGATCACATCCTCGGCGAAATAGTCGAAGGACACCGAGCAGCTCTCGATATGGCGCATGAGGTCCGTCAAGATCTGACAGACCGCCGCTTCATCCAAATACATTGTGTTCCCTTCCCATATGACATGCGTGGGAAGTTTGAAGTCAAATCCGTTTCGACGAAGGAGACCGATCATTCCATCCGTCACATAATCCGCCCCAATATATTTCGTATTGGGATCAACATCACTTGCTTCGAGCTTCGCCTTTTTGAACGCCTGGGTTTCAGGAGCGTCGATTTCAAAATAGGCGACGCCTTCGGCCGCGATCCGCTGCGGCCTTGTGTCGAGTCCGGCGCCCAGTATGAGTATTTGTCGGCATCCTTTGTCGATCTGAAGACGGAGCCGGTCGTCGAAGTAGCGCGTTCTCAGTCGCACATTGTTCCTTATCGGCGGGAACGAATGGGAAATGCGATCCGCCGCCTCTTTCGATTCCCGATTGAGGAACAGGTGGACGAAGGGATCGCGGTAGAGCGGATGAGCTTGCTTGTTTTCGTCATTGCGGAATTCCGCCACGACAAAAGCGGTTCCCACCACCTTTTGAATTTCGACCATTGGCTGTCTCGATCGGACCCGGGTTCGGCGCAGCAACGCGCCCCGCCCTCGTTGAAGGTTAATGCAATTTTTTGGAACTCTTAGCTGCGTCTACAGGGCGCTCTCACAGAGGGCGGCCCGGTCACTTTTGCGGATAGCGCTCCAGCAGTTGCGCAAGCGGCTCGGAACTCACCGCATTGGGCGGCGAATAGGGCTCGTCCACGGATGCGACCAGCGATATCGGGACGATCGCCGCCAAAGCGAAAACCGCCTGCGCGAGAAGCTGAGGCCTTGGGCGGTCGAGATGCACGATGGCAAGGGCGATTTGCGTGATGAAGGCGATGATGATCACCGCCGCCCATTTGCGATCGTCGGGAAAGGCCCCCGCAATCGCGAGTCGTTGTTCCCGCGCCGATCGCAAACGCATCACCGTATCGACGAGCGCGCGCTGGAAGGCCGCCTCGATTCTCGCGCTGGCGACCGCGTGCGTGAGTCTGTTCAGCGCGGCCTCGGTTTCCGGCGATTCTTTGCCGTCTTCCATGGTCTTCCATTCGAGGCCAACGGCGGTTTCCACATAGTCTCGCACGGCGCGCGGAATATCATCCGCGTTGAGTCCATGATTGCCCGAAAGCGCCGCGAGCGTCGCCAATTGCTCGCGCTCCATGGCGATGGCGCGATAGGCGCTGCGATTTGCGTCCCAGACGTCCTGCGAGAGGAACGTCATCAGCAGGCCAAACAGGGTCGCCGGAACGGCGACGAAGGGCGGCACGACGCCTTTCCAGTTCTGCGCATAGGCGGCAAAGCGCGAGGCGAAGCTAAGCCAGCACAGGAAAAGCGCGACTGCGGCCATGGCGAATGTGAGCATGAGCGCCATGACGAGCGTCGTCTGCGACATCCAGAATTTTAAAAGCACGTTTCCCCTCGAATCGACAATTAATGACGATTGAAGGACATCATAATCGAGATTCGCCAGACGATCGCATCCACTTGCCCGCCTGCCTTTCGCATTACGGGGTTCCTCTCGCGCCAAAACGCCTTACCTTTCGCGAGGGCGATCGTCGATCTGAGTTCGGTAGGCATGTCAACCGAGACGGACATTTCCGCCTATGCGAGCTCGATCCTGGAGACCGTGGGCTTGCCGCTGCTGGCGCTGGATTCACAACTCACGGTCGAGTTCGCCAATGACGCGTTCCTCAGCCAGTTTCAGGTGACGCGCGAGGAGACAGTCGGCCGGCCGGTTTATGAGCTTTGCGACGGGCAGTGGGACATCCCGGAGCTGCGCCGGCTGCTAGAGCAAATTGTTGAGCGAAACAGTATGATCGAGGATTGCCGCGTCGAACATGACTTCGAACGTGTCGGCCGTCGCATCATGCGGCTCAACGCCAAGCGCATCCGCAGGCCGGATGAAAAAGATTGCATCCTGCTTGCGATATTCGACGAGAGCGAGTGTGAGCGGCTTCGTCATGAACTCGAAGGCCGGATCGAATTTTCGGAGAAACTGATCGACAGCGTCCGTGAAGCGCTGCTGGTTCTCCACGCGGACCTCACGGTTCACTCGGCGAATCGGCCCTTCTATCGACTCTTCGGGGGAGACCCCAAGGAGACGGAAGGACGTCTCGTTTACGAGCTGGACAATGGCCAGTGGGACACCCCGGAGCTGCGACGGCTGCTTGAGGATATCCTCCCTCGCCGCCAGAGTTTCGACGACTACCAGATCGAACACGTGTTCCAAGACCTCGGTCCTCGGGTGATGCTGGTGAACGGCCGTCGGCTCGACCAGCTTAACCTGATCGTTCTCGCCATAAGTGACACGATGGAGCAACTGACGTGCGAGGTGAACCGTCGGGACCGCGAGGTTCGGCAAAATCTCCTCATCGATCTGAATGACCGATTGCGCCCGTTGGCGGATCCCGTGGCGATTCAGGCTGCGGCCAGCGAGGTCCTGGGCCGACATCTCAAGGCCACCCAAGCGGCCTATGCGGAGATCGACGAGACCGGCGACTACGCAACTGTTCAGCACGACTGGAACGACGGCGCGGCGCCAAGCAACGCCGGGCGCCATCGTCTCGAGAGTTGGGGAGAGGCCCTGATCGCAGACCTCAAGCGTGGCAGAACAATCGTCGTCAGCGACGTTCGCAACGACCCGCGCACGGCGGCGCCTGAGACCCTAAGGTCATTCGAAAGCCGTTCGATTTCCGCTTTTCTGGCCGCGCCGCTGGTCAAGGACGACCGGCTGGTCGCGGTGGTTACCGTTCACTCGCGGCGACCGCGGACGTGGAGCGCCGCTCAGGCGGCGGTCGCCGAAGATGTCGCCGAGCGAACGTGGTCGGCGATTGAACGGGCGCGCGCGGAGGAGGCGCTGCGCGACAGCGAGTCGCGCTATCGCCTGCTGTTCGAATCCATTGACGAAAGCTTCACGGTGGTCGAGCCGCTCTATGACGAGGAAGGTCATGCGGTCGACTACCGCTTCCTTGAAGTCAATCCAGCATTTGTGGCTATTACCGGGCTGAAGAACGTTGAAGGGCGGAGCGGTCGCGAGCTTGCGCCCAGCCTAGAAAAGGACTGGATCGATACGATCGGCAGAGTCGGGGTTTCCGGGAACGCCGAACGCGTCGTCCGCAGAGCGCGAGCGCTCGGCAAGATCTACGACGCGTTTGTCTTCCGCATCGAGGAAGCGGACAGCCCACGAGTCGCCGTGCTGTCGAGGGATGTGACTGAGCGCGTGCGCGCGGAGGAACAGCGCGCTCTTCTCATGCGCGAGCTCAATCATCGCTCGAAAAACATGTTGAGCATCGTGCTGGCCATCGCACGAGCGACCGCGGGCAATCCAGGACGCGACTTCGAGGAAACGTTTCAAGAGCGCATTTTGTCTCTCGCCGCCAACCAGGACCTGCTGGTCGCCAGCGATTGGCAAGGCGTCCCGCTAAGCGATCTCGTGCGCTCGCAGCTCGCTCATCTGGAGGATTTGATCGGCGATCGCATCGGGCTAAACGGCCCGCCGCTGATCATCTCGGCCGCGGCGTCGCAATCTTTCAGCATGGCGCTGCATGAGCTGGCGACCAACGCCGTCAAATATGGCGCTCTGTCCAACTCGGATGGCCGCGTTGACATCGAATGGGGCGTCCGCGAGCAAGATGGCGAAGGCCGGCGTTTCACGATGCGCTGGCGTGAGACGGAGGGTCCCACGGTCGTTCCGCCTGCGCGTAACGGCTTCGGGTCCACAGTCATTCGTGACATGATCAGACTGAACCTCAGAGGGGATGCAAGGCTCCAATACGACAGCGCAGGCGTCGTCTGGGACTTCGACTGCCCGATTGAGAATGTGCTGGAGGCGCCGGAATCCCCCTGAGCCGAAAAGTAGCGCCGCAGCAAGAGCGACTACTACCTCCAAGGACCCTTTATCGACGCTGCATGCGACCTTTGCCGCTCTATGCAGAACGCCCCGCCGTTACATCCACGGTCGGGGCGTTCGTTTGCGGAATGCTGTCCGCGTCCAATGCTGGCGCGGCTGTGGCGCTCACAGGCCCCTCAGCCGCAAATCTCTATCGGCGATCGCCTTGACCGCCGGCGCTGGCCGAGCCGCGCGACAGCTTCGGCCGAGGCTGACTCAGCCATCCGCCGGAGTGCGGCAATTGATCCCCGCAGAACGGACGAGTTTCGAGGTTCTGGAGAAGCGATCTGATCGCGCTTCGCCTTCGCTGAAGCTTCCTGGTGGTCATTGGAAATCTCCTTCTTTAGAGACGGACCACTGAACAACCGATTTAAGAGCGTCATCCTAACAACGAATGAAATCAAGCTCTGTTCCGATCTTCTCGCGTCTTTCATCGACGAATTGCGCCAAGCGTTGCAAATTTGTCGCGGCGCTTGTGGTTCTCAACAGATCTTCGGCGCGAAGCAGCTGCTCCAAAAGTCGAGGCGCCGCGCTCGAAGACGACTCATGTTCGCGCCGGGGATGGCAACCACAATCGATCACGCAAATCGCTTATAAATAACCGCGCCCATCGTCTGCCGTCGACCATCCGTTCGTGCCGGCATGGGACCTCGGAGGCGCTCGTTAGACAACCTGTCAGCCTATCAGGGAGGAATGATGAAAGCGCTGGTTCGATTGAGCTTCCTGATCGCTGTGATGGCCACAACATTCCTGTTGGCGGGATCATCTGTCAGAGCGGGAAGCGATCCGCTTCCGTCATGGAACGAAGGTCCGGCTAAACATGCAATCGTCGAATTCATTCGAGCGACGACCGATCCATCCAGTACGAAATTCGCCCCGCCCGAAGAGCGTATCGCGGTCTTCGATCAGGATGGCACGCTCTGGGCGTCACATCCGATATATCCGCAGTTGATGTATTGTCTGGATCGCCTGCCTGCCGTCGTACAGGCGAGACCGGCGCTTGCGAAGATCGAGCCCTTCAAGACCGCGCTCTCTCGCAACATGGAGGCGATATCGAAGCTTTCCACGAAGGACCTCATCAAGATCATGGCCACGCCGCTCAGCGGCATGAGTGTAGAGCGGTTCAGAGCCGATGCGGAGAAATGGCTTGAGACAGCGAGACACCCGCGCTGGGGTCGCCGCTACACCGAGCTGACGTATCTGCCAATGCTCGAACTGATGAAGCATCTGCGCGCCAACGGCTACAAGACCTACATCGTCACCGGAGGCGGGCAGGATTTCGTGCGAGTCTACGCAGAGAAGACCTATGGCGTTCCGCCCGAGGAGGTTGTCGGGACTCTGGAGAGCGTGAGTTATCGTTATGACAGTCGCGGGCGTCCCGTTCTGATCGAGAGCGCCGAAACGCTGCTCAGCGACGTCGGCGCCGGCAAGCCCGAGGCCATCCATTTGATGATCGGTCGTCGGCCGCGCGCCGCCTTCGGCAACTCAACGGGCGACCGGCAGATGCTCGAATACACGACGTCGGGGGACGGCGCGCGGCTTGGCATGTTGGTTTTACACGACGACGTCCGGCGCGAATACGCCTATGGCCCAGCGCTCGGATTGCCCGACACCAGAATTGGGGCTTTTCCTCAGTCTTTGCATGATGAGGCGAAGCGGCAGGGTTGGTTCGTTATCAGCATGAAAAGCGATTGGAGCCGGATATGGGCTTTCGAACAATGAAGCACATGGAAGAAGCGCGTTCCAAAGCAGCGATACGCCGCGCGTCTTGAGCGCCCGTTCCTTCTACGGACTGAAGAGCCGTGCGCGCGTCGGCGGATCGTCTACCAATAGACCTGCGCGCGCGCCTCGAAGAGATCGGGATGGGCGCCGTTGAAATAGGGACCTTGCCGCGTCGGAACGCCGGTCGTGAACAAGGCGTAATCATTGAGCGGCGCAGAGGCCTGCAGCACATGGACCCAGTTGAACTGAAAGTGGATTCCATTGTCGGGATACCAATTGAGTCCCAGAGTGACGTTTTGCTGGTGGCCGCCGACCACGCCAGCGTTGCCGATATAAGACGCGGCGACGGGATTGGGCGCGATGAGCGTCGTATAGGCGAGCATGTTGTAGAGGCTTGAGCCGCTATAGGGTCCGCTGTTGAGATTGAGCGCGCTGTAGCGCGCGGCGACCCCAACCGCGCCGAAGCCGCCCGCGCTCATCGGATGCTTGATCGTGATCTGATTGAAGTTTGCGCCGAGTTTGTTCGTCACGTCATATGCGGCGGCGCGCTCCTCGCCGGTCAGGTACCATTGTCCATAGAGATAAAAGCCGCTGAAATAATGCGAGGCGCCGCCCGGCGCGAAAGCGCCCGCGAGGCGCGCGAGCGCGATATTGGTGGTGTTGCGATTGACTTGCTGCCCCAGATATTCGGCCTGCAGCGAGAACGGCCCATGCGCCGCGGACAGCTCCACGCCAAAGGACTGCACGTTGTTGACGCAATGCGCCGCGGCCGCCGACGTCCATCCCGGCAGAGCGACGGTTCCGCAGGAAAGATCCGGCGTTCCAAGCAGCCCCTGGTTAAGAATATAGGCTTCCGAGCGAATGCGGTTGCCGATGCGCAGCACGCGATCGTCGGATAATCCCGTGGCGCTGTTTGGCTGGTGATAGCGGCCGGAGACGCCGACATGCAGCAGATCGTGTTCGGTCATGATCGGCGCGTAGGTCAATCGGCCTGTCAGATCGAAATATTGGCCGCCGCCTGTGGGGACCCAACCGGCGCGCGCCGGAATGCCGATTAACGGCGGCGCGCCGACCGCTGGGTTTGTGTTCAAATCTTCGAAGCTCGTGGTGAAGATGCCGCCCTTGGCGGTCCAATTGTCGCCATAAGCGCCGATCGCCGCGCCAAGGTGGCGGCTGGGCGCGATGGCTTCGACCGCCATAGCGCGTTCGATGAAGTCGCGGAATCGCGAGGACGCGGTGAATTCGAGGCTGAAGGGTTCGAAATAGCTGCCGATATGGATGAAGGCTGGCTCCTTCGTGAATGGCAGCGCGAAAATGGGATGTTGTACGCCAAGATAGAAGTCGCGAATGCCTCCCTGAACTGGCGCATTGAAGGGCGTGCCATATTGCGAGCCGGCGAAATCATATTGCAGTTTGTAGAACCAGTATTTTGCAGCCTTGCCCTCCACTTCGAGACGCACCTGGCGCACGCCGGCCTGGCCTGACCAGCCATTGAGCGGCTGCGCCGCGCCGCCGCCATCGAACTGCATGCGCCCGCCAATCTTGAAGCTGTAGGCTTTGTCTGCGCTTTCGACGAACAGGCCGTTCTTGAATGCGACGAAAACCGGCGGCATGAGCGACGTCGCGGTTTGCGCCGCCTCGGCCTTCGCCGCGCTTCGTTGAGCGGACTGAGTCGCCTGCTGGGCTTCCGCTTTGGCCTGGCGAGCCTCTCGCCGCAGTTTTGCGATCTCCGCCTCCAGCACTCGCAGCCTCGCCTCAATCGCGTCGCTTGAGGCGGCATGCGCCGCCGTTGTCGAGAAAACCGCGACAAGCCCGCTTGCCGCGACATGCTTCCAGCCTGGGAGATTCATGACTAGCCCCGCTTGCGTCTTTATTCGCGTGAGCGGCGAGCGCTTTGCCGCGCATCAAGACAGCAAGTTCATCGCGTTGAACGCCGCGACTCGCATATGCGAAGCGCGAAGCGCGCTCTCGTTCTAGCCAAGTTTTCGTACGTAGGTTTTTCTCGAGTTTTTCTCGTGCGAGGAAATATTGCTCGCGCATTTCGAGAATCGGCCGGGTGACAGCGCATCGCCACATTCGCGGCCGAAGCGGGTCTCGGCGGAGTCGTTCAGCTCATCGTTTCAACGAAGGCGATCAGCCCCTTGAGCAGCGTCGTCGGATCAGGCGGACAGCCGCGAATATGAAGATCGACGGGGACGACTTTCGCGACGGCCCCCACGCATGCGTAGCTCTCGCAATAAACGCCGCCGTCAAAGGCGCAGTCGCCGACGGCGATCACCCATTTTGGATCCGGCGTCGCCGCATAGGTTCGCTCAAGCGCTTCGCGCATGTTTTTCGTCACCGGTCCGGTGACGAGCAAGACGTCGGCGTGACGCGGCGACGCCACGAAGCGCAGGCCGAATCTCTCGAGATCGTAATAGGCGTTGCTGAGCGCGTGTATTTCCAGCTCGCAGCCATTGCAGGAGCCCGCGTCGACTTCGCGGATCGACAGGCTGCGGCCCAGTTTTTGGCGCGCGGTGCGCCCCAGCGTGTAGCCAAGTTCCGCGATCGACGTCGGATCCGGAATGGGGGCCTGTTCGGTCAGAGCGCGGCGGAGCAGGCCCTGAAGCAAGAATTTCTGCATCGCGCGCGTGTCCTAGAGATCATGCCCCGAGTAGGAACAGTTGAAGGATTTGTTGCAGAGGGGGAAGTCGGCGACGATGTTGTCCTTGATCGCCGCTTCGAGCAGCGGCCACTGGAACCAGGACGGATCGCGCAAATGACAGCGCTGCACCACGCCGTCCGCGCGGATGCGCAGCCAGACAAATATATCGCCGCGGAATCCTTCGACGAGCGCGGCGCCTTCGCGCGTCCAGTCTTCCGGCAGCGCCCATGCGGCGATGATCGGACCCTGCGGCGCTTCGTCGAGAATCTGTCTGACGATTCGCAGCGAGGCTCTGATTTCATCGAACCGGACCCAGACGCGCGCGTCGACGTCGCCTTCCTTCGAGCCGCCGATCTCGAAGGTCAGCTGCGGGTAGGGGGCGTAACCGATCGCCTTGCGCGCGTCGAATGTCCGGCCGGAGGCGCGTCCGACATAGCCCCCGCACGCATATTGCTTTGCGAGCGCCTCACTGACGACGCCGGTTCCGACGGTCCGATCCTGCAGCGACGTCGTGTCGCCGAAGAGCGCGATCAGGCGCGGAGTCATGAGCTCGATCCACTCGATCAGCGTGAAAAGCGCCGCGACGTTCTCTTGCTCCAAATCGACGACAACGCCTCCCGGCGCGATGCGATCCATCATCAGGCGGTGTCCGAAGCAATTTGCCGCTTTTCTCAAGATGCGTTCGCGGACGATGCCGCACTGCGCATGCATCAATGCGAAGGCCGCGTCGTTACAGATGGCGCCGATATCGCCGAAATGATTAGCGAGCCGTTCGAGTTCAGCCATTAGAGCGCGCAGATATGTCGCGCGCGGCGGAACATTGACGTCGAACGCCGCTTCGATCGCCTGCGAAAAGGCGAGGCTATAGGCGACCGTGCTGTCGCCGGACACGCGCGCCGCGAGACGCGCGGCGCGCTCGATCGAGGCGCCGGCCATCAGTTGATCGACGCCCTTGTGCACAAAGCCAAACCGCTCCTCAAGCCGCACGACGGTTTCGCCATTGGCTGAGAAGCGGAAATGGCCCGGTTCGATAATGCCGGCGTGCACGGGTCCGACCGGTATCTGGTGGAGCGGTTCGCCTTCTGCGGGAAGGAACGCGTAGCTGTCACTGGCGGAGTCGATCTTTTCGGGGTCGTTGCAAGGATGACGCACGCCCCAACGGCCATGATCGAGCCAGGGCCGCTCGTCGGGCGCGTTTTCGGCTCGCAGGCCATAAAGATCGCGGATCGCGCGCTCGAGCCTCAACGCCGGCGGATGCAATCGCCCGACGGATGGAAAGGAGCCCTTGGGGCAGTCCAACGTGACAATGCGCAGGCGCGGCTCCCGCTCTTCGAGCGCCGCCATGTGAACGCTCGAAGGTTCGCCCCAGAGGCTGAGGAGCTCGCGCTCGCCTCTCGCAAGACTTTCGGCGAAAGCTAGCCAACCAGCTCTGTCGACGATCTCACGCGGCCAGGGCAGACACGTCGGCGGCGACGGCTGGGCCTCTATCTGTTTGCTGGCGAAGTTCATCTTTTCATCCTTCGAGCTCAGCCTAACAGTCGCGCGACGTTCTGGAACCAAGTCACGACGTGAGACGGAAGATAGATTCCGGCCAGCAGCACAAGGGCTAGATGGGCGTAGACAGGCCACATCGAAGCCTTCACCTCGCCTTGGTCGCGGCTTGGCTCGCCGAACGCCATCCCGGTGAGCCGCAACAGCAAGGCGCCAAAAGCCAGCAGGAGGCCGAAAACCAGCGGGATAGCGAGGAGCGGCTGGCGTGCGAAGGTCGAGCTTACGACGAGAAATTCGCTCATGAAGATGCCCAGCGGCGGCAGGCCGATGATTGCGACGACGCCAGCGACGAGGGACCAGCCGAGCGCCGGCTGGCTCTGCGTCAGTCCTCGGATGTCGGCGATTCGCTGCGTGCCCTTGACCTGCGCGATGTGGCCGACCGAGAAGAAGATCGCGGACTTGGTCAGGCTGTGCATCGTCATGTGCAGCAGACCGGCGAAGTTGGCGAGCGGCCCGCCCATGCCAAAGGCGAAGGCGATAATGCCCATGTGCTCGATGGAGGAGTAGGCGAACAGCCGCTTGATGTCGCCACGGCGGTAAAGCATGAAGGCCGCCATGATGAGAGATGCAAGGCCGAGCGTGATCATCAACGGGCCTGGCGTAATCGCCGCCGCATTGGCCGTCAGCAGCATCTTGAACCGCAGCACCGCGTAAAGCGCGACATTCAGAAGGAGGCCGGACAAGACCGCCGAGATCGGCGTCGGGCCTTCCGCATGCGCATCCGGAAGCCAGGCGTGCATCGGCGCCAACCCAACCTTCGTGCCGTAGCCGAGCATCAGGAACACGAAGGCGACGTTGAGCATCCGCGGATTGAACTGCGGCGCTTTCTGCATCAGCGTCGTCCAGACCATGGCGTCGTAGCCCTGTCCCAGAACCGGCTCGGCCGCCATGTAAATGAGGATCGTGCCGAAGAGCGCCAGCGCGATCCCGACGCTGCCGAGGATGAAATATTTCCAAGCGGCCTCGAGAGCGTGCGGCGTGCGGTACATGCCGACCATCAACACGGTTGTCAGGGTCGCGACTTCGACCGCGACCCACATGAGGCCGATGTTGCTGGCGAGCAGCGCCAGATTCATCGCGCACATCAGCGACTGATACATCGCGTGATAGAAGCGGACGTTTCTCGTGGTCAGCCGGCCAGTTTCGATCTCATGGTCGATATAGCTCGCGCTATAGACGCTCGTGGTGAAGCCGATGAAGGTCGAGAGCACAACAAAGACGATGTTGAGGTCGTCGACAAAGAGATAGCCGCCGCTTTCGGGCTCGACGACGAGAAGCACAAGCGCGAAGAGAAACGTCGCGCCGGAGGCGCAGAGGTTGATGATCGCCGAGCGTCGGTAGGCCGGTTCAAGCGCAACGGCAATGGCCGCGACGGCGGGAATGCCGACAAGCGCGTTCGAGACCAGGAAGAGATCGGAACTCATGAACGTCCTCCGCGCACGCGATCGAGTTCAGAAAGGTCGACGTTGTCGAATCGCTCACGGATGCGAAACAGGAAGATGCCGATCACGATGAAGGCGATGAGAATGGAAAAGGCGACGCTGATCTCGACGACGAGCGGCATGCCGTTCGCCCCTGCAGCCGCCAAAACCAGACCATTTTCCAGCGACATGAAGCCGATAATCTGGCTCACGACGTTGCGTCGCGTCACCATCATCAACAGTCCCAGCAGCACGATCGCCAAGGCGAATGCGATGTCCTCGCGCGACAGCGGATCGGCGGAGGCGGTCGCCGGCAGCATGACGACGAGGGACAGCGCCACGAGAAATATGCCGATGAGCATGGTGATGCCGACGCCGCCAACAACCTCCACGGTGCGATGGATGCGCAAGCGCTTGATGATGTGGCGAAGGCTGAAGGGAATGATCAGCGCCTTGAAGATCGCCGCGATGGCAGCCGTTAGATAGAGATGATGTGCGTCCTGGTAATAGGCCTGCCAGGCGACCGACAGCGACAGAATGACGGCGTGGAGCGTGTAGATATTGATCAGCCCCGACAGTCGATCCTGATACAGCAGCATGAAGCTCGTCAGCAGGAGCGCGCCCGCGAGCACATGGGCGATGTCGATTGTCAAAAGCTCCATCAGAGGCTCCGTGTCACGAAAACGAGCAGCGTCGCGAGGAGGCCAAGCATCAGCCCCGCGCCGAGAAAGTCGGGAACGCGGAAGATGCGCATCTTGGCTGTGGTTGTCTCAAACAGCGCGAGCGCGCCGCCGCCGATCGCCAGCTTCAGGACGTAAGCGCAAAGCCCAATCATCATCGCCTCCGCGCCCGCATCATGCGAGGCGAGCCCGACGGGGAAAAAGACGCAGGCGATGAGCGAGAGATAAAGGAGCAGCTTGAGCGCCGCGGCGAGTTCAATGAGCGCGAGGTAGCGCCCGGAATATTCGAGAACCATCGCCTCATGCACCATCGTCAACTCAAGATGGGTCGCGGGATTATCGACGGGAATCCGTCCATTCTCTGCGATGGCGACGATGAGGAGCGCGACGAGCGCCATCCCGACCGAGGCGCGCAATTCCATATTCGCGACCATGTAGGCTGCAATTTCAGACAGCTGCGTCGTTCCGGCGACGAAGGAGACGGTGAAGACGATCATCATCATCGCCGGCTCCGCGAGCGAGCCGAACATCGCCTCGCGGCTTGAGCCGATGCCGCCAAAACTTGTTCCAATGTCCATGCCGGCGAGAGCAAGGAAAAAACGGGCGCTGCCGAGCAGGGCGATGATGGCGATGAGATCGGCCGACCAGCTGAACGTCAGTCCCGTGGCGAATGTCGGCACGAGCGAAGCGGCGACCCAGATCATGGCAAAGATCAGATAGGGCGCCCAGCGGTACAGCCACGACGCGTTTTCGGCGAGGACGACCTCCTTGCGCAGCAGCCGAATGAGATCGAGCCAGGGTTGAATGATCGGCGGTCCTTTGCGGCGCAAGAGGCGCGCCTTCAGCTTTCGAACAAAGCCGATGAGCAGCGGCGCCAGCGCAAGCACCAAAAGCATTTGGACGCTCTGCGCCATGAGATTGAAAAGAAGCGTCATATCGCCACCAGGACCAGGAGGAAGACGAGCGCCGCGAAAACCAGCGCGAGATATTCCTGGATCGTCAGGAGACTGAGGATGTTCAGCCCGGCGGCGCAGGACTCAACCGCCCGCGTGAGCGGCGCATAGAGATAGTCGAAGATTCGATCCTTGATTTCAATGCTTAAGCGCGCGGCCCGCGTATCGCCAGGCGCTGGCATGTCGAGGCGCTCCCGCACCGAAAAGGCGATGACGCCAAGGGTGCGCCGGATCGGCTGCGCGAAGCTGCTGCCTGTGTATTGCGTCATGGGGCTGGTTTCGATGTAGCCGCAGTCCCAGGCCGGCGCGCGCCGCGACCGCGCCGTGCCGAATTTGTGGATGACCCATCTCGCCGAATAGGCGGAGAAAAGAATGAACACGAAGACCAGAAGCCCATTGTAGGAGCTGCGGCTTTCGGCCACGGGCGCGATCGAGAGCCAGGAGAGTTCAGCCTGCGTCGGCATGCGGCCGCCGACAAAATCTTTCGCCACGGGCGAGATCGTGTCGATGACGAGGCTCGGCAGCAGACCGGCCGTGAGGCACAGCGTCAGCAATACCGCCATGGACGCGAGCGACCAGCGATCTGGGTCGTGCGCCGCGCGTGCCGCTTCGCTGCGGGGGCGCCCCAGAAAAGCGACGCCATAGGCGCGGATGTAACAGCCAGCGCCGAGCGCCGCGCTCAGCGCCAGCGCCACGCCGACCGCCGGAACGAGGAGCTTCACGGTCCATTGCGGCAGCGACGGGCTCAGCAGGATCGCCTGAAAGACCAGCCATTCCGAGACGAAGCCGTTCAGCGGCGGCAGGGCGGCGATGGCGACGCAGCCGCCGAGAAAAAGGAACGCCGTTTTCGGCATGGAGTGAATAAGACCGCCGAGGCGTTCGATGCTTCTTTCGCCGCTCGCGTTCAATACCGCGCCGGCGCCAAAAAACAGGAGGCTCTTGAACAGCGAATGATTGAAAACGTGAAAGAGCGCCGCAGTGAAGGCGAGGGCGGCCGGCAGCGCCATGCCATTGGCCTTGAACGCCAAGGCAAGACCGAGCGCGATGAAGATGATGCCGATATTTTCGATGGTGCTGTAGGCGAGCAGCTTCTTCAGATCGCTCTGAATCGTCGCGAAGAGAACGCCGATGAGGGCGCTCGCTGCGCCAAAGGTCATCGGCTCGACCGACCACCAGAAGGCCGGCGGGCCGAGCAAATCGAACACGACGCGAATGAAGCCGTAGATGGCGACCTTCGTCATAACGCCGCTCATCAGCGCCGAGACGTGGCTTGGCGCCGCGGGATGGGCGAGCGGGAGCCAGATATGCAAGGGCGCGAGTCCGGCTTTCGACCCCATTCCGACTAACGCGAGAGCCAGGACGAGGCCCGCCTTCCATCCCTCCTTGGTCGACTCGCGAATCGAGGCGAAGTCGTAGGCGCCGGCGACGCCACCGAGAACGCCAAACGCCATCAACAGCGCAAAACCGCCGAAGCTCGCCATCAACAAATAGACGAAGCCAGCGCGCCTGTTCTCCTCCTCATGATGATGCGTCAGCACGAGCGCCCATGAAGTAAGCGACATGAACTCCCAAGCGACGAGGAAGGTGAAGGCGTCGTCGGCCAGCACGACGAGGTTCATGCCAGCGAGAAAAGCCGGATAGAACGGCAGCACGCGCATCGGCTCTCTCTCATGCGCGCCATAGCCGATCGCATAGGCGCTCGCCGCCGCGCCGCCCAGATTGACGACAGCGAGAAAAAAGGCGGTCAGGACGTCGATGCGAAAATGCATGCCGATCCACGGCAGTCCGAGCGGCAGAGCCGTCGAAACGACATGAGCGCCCCTGGGCATGACCGCCGCGAGGAAGAGGACGCCGCAGAGGCCGACGCAAAGGCGGTAAACGTTTCGGCTGACGTCGTGGTTCCGCCTGTCGACGATGGCGTAGACGCTGACGGCGAGCAGGGCGCTGACACAGGTCAACGCGAGGTAGAGCGGCATGCGGTCACCTTCGAATCGGCGCGGCGGTCGGTCGCGCCTTGCGTGAACTTTACAGGCTAGACGCTGCGCTTGCGCGGGGCGAGAGGATGCTTTGACGTCGCGACGTGTTGATCCAGTCCGCAAATCTCCGCGTGGCCGCCGTTTGCTTCATAGTCCTCGCAAAAGTGATGAAGGTTCTCCATCACCGTATGATCGACGCACCAGGAGTCTGAGAGATCAAAGATGACCGTCTTGCCCTTTGGGAGCTTGGCGAGATCGCCCTTGAGCGCGAGGTAGTTGGCGAAAAAGGCCGCGCCGCCGATCTTGACCTGATAAACGCCGGGCGCGTGCTCCACGACGTCGCGATGCAGCTTAAACACCTGTCCCCAGTTAACGCTACGCCAGAAGTGGAACAGGAACTCGGCGGCGATGCCGATGGCGACGCCGATCAAGAGATCGGTCCCCAGCACGCCGATGATCGTAATCACGAAAACGGTGAGCTGGTCCCAGCCGATCGCCAGCGTCTTCTTGAACTCGAGCGGCGACGCAAGTCGGTAGCCGGTGAACACCAGCAGCGCCGCGAGCGAGGCAAGCGGGATCTCGTGAATGACCCTCGGGAAAAGCGCGACGAAGGTCAGCAGGAACAACCCGTGGAAGAAATTCGCCCACCCCGTGCGCGCGCCATTACTCACATTGGCGGAGCTGCGGACGATTTCCGCGATCATCGGCAGACCGCCGATCAGGCCGCAGATGATATTGCCGAAGCCGACCGCCGCGAGGTCGCGGTTGAGATCTGAGGTGCGCTTATAGGGATCGAGCTTATCGACCGCCGCCGAGCTGAGCAGGCTCTCCAGGCTGCCAACGAGACAGATGGCGAAGACTTGCTGCCAGAACATGCTGGAGCCGATCAGAGAGAAATCCGGGAAGGCGAAGCCGGACAGGAAGTTCTGCGGAATCGAGACAAGGAATTTCGGACCGATCGTGAATTCGTGATGCGGCAGAAACGGATAGTCCGGCAGGAAGAGATAGATATGTTCATCGTCGAGATCATAATATTGCGCGAGCGCCATGCCGATGATGACGACGACGAGCGGCGCCGGGATCATTTTTAGTCGGCGACTCTTCACCAACGACCAGGCGATCAGGATCAAAAGCCCAATGACGCCAATAATGGCGACCTCCGGATTCATGTCGCGCAGGCTAGCGGGGATGGCGCCGATCGTCTCAAACAGAGACTGCGCATCCGGCTTCACGCCGAGCATGACGTGAATCTGCTTGGCCATAATGATGATGCCGATCGCCGCCAACATGCCATGCACGGCCGAGGACGGAAAAAAGGCGCTCATCTTGCCGGCTTTCATGATGCCCATCAGCATCTGAATGACGCTGGCGCATACAATCGCCGCCAAGGTGTAGTGGTAGCCGGCTTTGGCGTCGCCGTCGCCGAGCGCCTGCACCGAGTCCAGAATGACCACGATGAGGCCCGCCGCCGGGCCGGTGATGGTGACGAAGGAGCCATTGATTCGTGACACCAGCAGGCCGCCGACGACGGCGGTGATGATGCCCGCCTGGGGCGGAAAACCCGACGCCATCGAAATGCCAAGGCATAGCGGCAGCGCGATAAGAAAGACCAGAAAGCCGGACAGAACGTCGGCGCGCCAATTTTCGGCCAATCCGGCGAGGCCGGTCTTCGGCGTGAACCGGGTTGGAAACGTCCCTGTGAAATTTGAGCGATTCTCATCCATGGCGGGTTCGCCTAGGGCCTTGCCCAGCCATTCTTGCGACGACGAGCTGGGGCGCTGAGAGGCGCTCGCCTCTGCCGCGGCCGCTTCCAGGTCGTGGGTGACAGCCTGAGCTTTGCTTTTCATAGGGTGTCCTCGCCATCGCGCTCAGTCGAAACCTTGGCGCCGACAGGTTAGCGCGGCCGCAACATAGGACAGGCCAGTGGCTGTGGTGTTTCTCCAGTTTTTCAGGCCACAGAGATTGTTTCTGATTCATTTCCCAAATCCGACGAAATCAGAGCAGAGCTACTGAAGCGTCGCGGGGCGGAGGCTCTTTTGTGGTGGAAACACTCTAGAAACATTGCATTATTAGGTTCCGGCGAGCTCCAACGAAAGCGATTGCGCCTCCTTTGACCCCTCCCATTTCAATTCTGATCGTCGAGGATGACGCCGAAATCGGCGAATTCATCTCGCTCTATCTCGCGGCGCACGATATTCAGGCAAAGGTGGCCGCAAACGCCCAGGCAATGGACGCTGCGTTCAGCGCCGGGGCCTATGACCTGCTGATCCTCGATCTTAATCTTCCCGGCGAAGACGGCTTGTCGATCTGCCGGCGGGTGCGATCCGAGAGACGTATCCCTATAATCATACTGACGGCGCAGTCGGAGGACATCGACAAAATATTGGGTCTGGAGCTCGGGGCCGACGATTACATCGTCAAGCCGTTCAATTCGCGCGAACTGCTGGCGCGCATCCGCGCCGTACTGAGACGAACTGAAAACCCGAACGCCGTCGACGGGCGCGCCGTACGGCAAGCGTATCTTTTCTCGGGCTGGCGCGTCGATGTGCTGGCGCGGGAGGTCGTCGCGCCGTGCGGCATAAAGGTGGCCATGACCGGCGCCGAATTCGATCTGTTGCATGCTTTGTGCGAAAATCCCCATCGGGTGTTGACGCGCGAGCAACTGATCAACATGACGCATGGCCCGACGACTGGACCCTTCGAGCGCAGCATCGACGTTCTGATCAGCCGGCTTCGACAGAAGATAGAAGCGGATCCAAAAAAGCCCGCGTTCATCCAGACGGTTCGCTCCGAGGGCTATATTTTCTCCACTCACGTGGCGCGCGCATGAACCCTACTCGCCTTCCCTGGCGTTTCCGGCTCAACAAACTGGCCGTTCAAATCACGCTGCTGATTTTCGTGTCGATCGTGGCGTTCCAAACGATCGTCATCGGCATGTTCCATGTGTTCGGTAGGCGGCACATCGTCGACCAAGGAGATTTCATCGCGAGCATAATCCTCGCTTTGGACGTCGCTCCGCTCTCAGAGAGAGCCAATGTCATTTCAGCGCTGTCTCACGCCGTTCCTTACGCCAGTATCGAGATTCAGGAGGCGCGCCCTCCGGCGGCGACATCTTCGACCGGCGGCGGCGATCTCGCCTTTGAAAACGAAATTCGTCACATCGACTCGCTGTTGTGGGGCGGCGCAGACGTGTTCGAGGTCGAAAGTTCAACGCCCGGAGATTACGGCGTGCTCGCCGTCGAATTGCATAAGGGCGGCTATGCGACGGTCTCAATCGCCGAGCATCAAAAATCTCCCGGTTCGATATGGCGATGGCTTTGGCAGCATGCCGATGACGAACCGTTCATCCTGACTCAGGGCGCGCGAACGGCCCTGTCCTTCATCATATTCACTGCGATCTTCGTGTTCTGGGCGCTGAACGCGATCATGGCGCCGCTGCGACGACTGGCAAAATATGCTGAGCAGATTCCGAATGATGTCGATACGAAAGCGCAGCTCCCGGAGCGAGGTCCTCAGGAAGTTCGCGAATTGACCCGCTCGCTGAATCGCATGCAGGCGCGCATCAGCAAGATGATCGCCGCGCGCGCCCATGTGCTCGCGGCGGTCAGTCATGACTTGCGAACGATCATCACGCGCTTGAAGCTGAAAACGGAGTTTGTGTCAGATCAAAGCCTTCAGCAGCGGATAATGCGCGACGTCGATCTCATGGACGCAATGCTGTTCAAGAATCTGCAGTATTTGCGCGCTGAAGGAGACGACACGTCCGACTGTTCCCTGGTCGATCTCGATAGCGTTCTGCAAACTGTCGCCGACGAGTTCTGCGACCTCGGGCATCATGTGACCTACCATGGCGACGGTCATCAAATGGTCTTCGGATCGCTTTGCGATGTACAACGCATTTTCACCAATCTCGTCGAAAACGCGACGCATCACGCGAAGACTGTGGACATCTACATCGCGGAAGGCCCGGGAGCGCTCATCGAGGTCGACGTCGTTGACGACGGACCGGGAATGTCAGCGGAAGGCAAGAACACCGCATTTGAGCCCTTCGTTCGCGGTCAGCCGGGACGAACGCTTGACGAGCACAGCGGATTTGGACTCGGCCTATCGATTGTGCGCTCGCTCGTTGAGCACCATGGCGGATCCGTCTCGCTGATCGATCGGGAGCCCAACGGGCTGATCGCGCGTGTCTGTCTGCCCCGCGCGGTGGAAGGGCACGATAAGCCGTTTCCCACGGACTCCAAGGCCGCGCCGGCGCTTTTCTGAACGATATCGAACGGTTCGCCTTGACCCGCCGCGCTTGCACGCGCAGGCGCGCGCGAACTGCAGCCGGAGCGCGTTCATGCGGGCGCAAGCAGCAGGCTCGTCTCGCTTCTGGCAATGCCCTCGATCATCCTCACGCCCGAAAGCACCCGATCGAATTCCTCGAGATTGGCGCACTCGATTTCCGCGATGAGGTCGAAAGGCCCGTTGGTGCTGTAAAGCGTGTGGATCTGCGGGAGTCCGCGCAGCGCCTGAGCGACGCGACGGGAATTCTTGCCGGAGACTTCGACCATCATGATCGCGCGGATGCGATCGGAGGCGGCGGGATTTTTCAGCCGAACCGTAAAGCCCAGGATCACATCGGACGCGATCAGCTTGTCGAGTCGGTTCTGGACCGTCCCGCGCGAGACGCCGAGCGCCTTTGCGAGGTGGGACAAGGAGGCGCGTGCGTCGGTCCGCAGCAGCGCGATCAATCGGTGGTCGAGATCGTCCATGACCTATGTCTCTGTGGAAACGGTCAATATCTATGACGGAAATTACAAAATTACAGTCATTTCGATAGTTTATGGCGATTTTGATTAGCGGCGCCGCGTTCTAGTCTCCCCGACATGGATCGATGGGAGAAGGCATGGTAACGTTTCTGAGCGCGCGAGATATCGCCCGCATCGTTGGAGAAGTGGGCGCGCGACGCTTTTGGTCGCGGCTTGTCGACTATCTGCGTCACGATTTTATGCGCTGGGACGCGTTCGAGAAGTCGCCGCGTTACGCGAGCCATTCGCCGCGCGGCGTCATCGAACTGATGCCAACGAGCGACGGCGAGGCTTTCGCCTTTAAATTCGTCAACGGTCATCCCGGCAACACGCACTTCAACCTGCAGACCGTCGTCGCCTTCGGCGCCCTCGCCGACGTCGAAACCGGCTATCCGACGCTCATCGCCGACATGACGCTCGCCACCGCCTTCCGGACCGGCGCCACCTCGGCGCTGGCGGCGGCGCATCTCGCGCGGCCCGACAGCAAGACAATGGCGCTGATCGGCCTTGGCGCCCAATCGGAGTTTCAGGCCTGCGCCTTTCACGTCGTTCTTGGCGTCGACCGGCTTCGCGTCTTCGATGTCGACCCTTACGCCGTCGAGAAGTTCGAGCGCAACATGGCCGACTTCGGCCTGACGATCATTCGGTGCGCCAACGCGCGCAGCGCCGCATCCGGCGCGGACATCATCACGACGATCACGGCGGATAAGAAATTCGCCACGATACTTGCCGACGACATGGTTCAGCCTGGAACCCATATCAATGCGGTCGGCGGCGATTGTCCGGGCAAGACCGAGCTTGCGCGCGAACTGCTGCTGCGTTCCGAGATCTTCGTCGAATATGCGCCGCAGACGCGCAGCGAGGGCGAAATTCAGCAACTCGGCCCGGAGCATCCGGTGACGGAACTGCGGGAGATTCTTGCGGGTCATCGACCAGGGCGCACCTCCAAAGACGCGATCACGATCTTCGACAGCGTCGGTTTTGCCATCGAGGATTTTTCGGTGTTGCGCCTGTTGCGCGACCTTGCGCGGGAGACCGGCGTCGGCCGCACGATCGAGCTGATCGCTGAGCCCGCAGACCCGAAGGATCTGTTCTCACTGCTGCATCCGCTCGACGCGGAGCAGGAAGACGTCGCAACTCGCGTAAGGATGGGACAGCCCGCATGATCGACGGACGTTCAATGCCAGAGAATTCGCTGACGAGCCTCGACGCTGAAGCCGCTGTATGGAACGATACGCCGCGAAGCGACGCGCGCGAGGCTGCGCCGCCACGGCCTGCGCCTGCTCGTCGCGCGCTACTGATGTGCGCGCCGGACTATTTCGGCGTCGACTACATCATCAATCCGTGGATGGAAAATCAGATCGGGCGAGCAGCGCTGCCGCGCGCGCAGGCGCAATGGGAGAACTTGCGCGGCAAGCTGGCGGCGCATAGCGATATCGCTTTCGTCGCGCCGACGCCCGGCCTGCCGGACATGGTCTTCACCGCCAATGCCGGGCTCGCGATCGGCGACACGGCCGTCGTGAGCCGATTCCACGCCAAGGAGCGGCGGCCCGAAGAGCGTCTGTTTTGTGAATGGTTCGAAGCGCAAGGCTATTCGATCGCACGCTGGCCGGAGAACATTCCCTTTGAGGGCGCCGGCGACGCGCTTCTCGATCATGCGCGGGGCATTGTCTGGTGCGGATACGGCTGGCGCTCAGACGAGGAAGCGCCCAAGCATCTTCAAAAGATCTTTGGTCTGCGCGCCGTCGCGCTGAAGCTCGTCGATCCGCGCTTCTATCATCTCGACACCTGCTTCTGCCCGCTGAGCGGCGGCTGGCTGATGTATTACCCGGCGGCCTTCGATATTGCGTCACAGGAAGCGATCCGTGCCATCGCGCCAGTGGAGAAGCGGATCGAAGTCGGCGAGAAAGACGCGCTCTCTTTCGCCTGCAACGCTGTCGAAGTCGCCGGGCGCGTTTTCCTCAACGCCTGTTCCGACGATCTTCGATCGCGCCTGATCGACGCGGGCTTCACGCCCGTCGTCACGCCGCTCTCGGAATTCATGAAGGCGGGCGGCGCCGCGAAATGTCTGACGTTGCAGTTGCCGGGCGCCGCGTCCACGGTCATGCCGCAGGGATAAGCGTTTCTCCGCCGACCGGCCGGCTACAGGGGCAAAGCGCGCCGGTCCGCAAGGCGTCGAGCACGCGCAGCGTATCGTCCGGCGCGCGGCCGACGTCGAGATTCGTCGCATAGACATGTTGAATGACATTGTCGGGATCGACGACGAAGGTGGCGCGATAGGCGACGCCTGAAGGGGCGCGCACGCCGAGCCCATCGATGAGATCGCCCCTCGAGTCGGCGAACTGCCAGATCGGCAAGCTCTTCAGGTCGCGGTGGTCGCGCCGCCAAGCAAGCTTCACGAACTCATTGTCGGTCGAGCCGCCGAGAACGACGGCGTCGCGCTCGGCGAAATCCTTCGACAAGCGCGCGAAGGCGGCGATTTCCGTCGGACAAACGAAAGTGAAGTCCTTCGGATAGAAGAAGATGATTTTCCACATGCCTGGAAAGCTCGTCTCGCAGAGCGTTTCGAAGGCTGTCTCGCCGTTTTCCTCGATCTCGTTAAATCCCGGCTTCACGCCGGTAACAACGAAAGGCGGTATGCTGTCCCCAATTCCCAACATGTCTTTCTCCTAGAAAACGCCGTCGGCGCTTATTGCGGATTGCTTCTGGAGACAGTCGCGTCGAACTCCTCCAGCCTCGAGGCGCAGCGCGGTCCAGTGTCGCCGCTCGGCGGACCATAGAGTTCGGCGCGTCGCCAATCGATGAAGCGCTCTTCCGTCTCCCACATGGTCACCGAGAAATAGAGCACGTGCGGACCGCACTCCTTTCCCCGATGGAATTGAAAGCCGATGAGACCGGCCGCTTCCCGCAGCCGGACGCTTGTCTCTCGCCAAGCCGTTTCGAATGTTTCTTCGCAGCCCTTGACGACCTTGAACTGGTTCGAGGCCATGAACATCGCGCGTTCCTTCTTTCCTGTTGCCGAATATTTCATGGCGTCTGCCACGCATGCTGCTGCGCACGACGTGACAGCGCGACGAGCGCGGCGAATTCGTCACATCTCTTGCGCATGCATTCATCAGAACAGGAAAGCGCATAGTGGCTGCGCAGCGCCGCGAGCCCATAGCCGGCGAGTTCGACTTCATTGATCGACAGTCGAACCGAGTTTTGGTTCATCGCTTCGGCGAGAATCGAGTCAATGCGTTTTCTCTCTCGCGCCAGTTCGCACATCATTATCTCCTTGAGGGTCCGACACGTCACGCGTGGGTTGCGCGCCCTGATCCTTTGCTTGAGGGTTCGATGCCGAAAGTCTCAGCGGCGCCGCGTGTATGCTCGAAAGATTTAACAGGCGACTTCCTGCGTCAATACAATTGATCCCTTATCGGAAGTCTTTCAGAAAGCGTCGTTCGAAGCGTTCTTATTTGCGAAATATTCCAATTAGAAGGAACACAAGACATCAGCGTTGCACGTCGTCATCGGCGCCGCCGACCGGGGCCTTCTCGAGGCCATCGTTCTGGCCTGTGGCTTCACGACAGGGCCATCGTTCCGGCGCAAATCTGGGTTCATTCGACAATACGCCGCGAAGGCCTGGCTTCAGCGCCAACGCGGCGAGACCAATGAATAAGGGAATGAAAATGCACAGCATCGCCACGCCCCGCCGGGTCAAGAAAGCCCTCGTCCTTGCGACGCTTCTGACGGCCTCAATGCCGCTTTATGGCTGCTACACGCCCGCGGAGCGCGCTCTCGGCGGCGGCGTCATCGGCGGTCTGGGCGGCGCCGGCATTGGCGCGCTTGCTTCGGGCGGACTCGCCGGTCCGACGCTCGCCACTGCGGCGGTCGGTGCAGCGGGCGGCGCGATCATTGGCGCCGCGACGGCGCCGCGCCCATATTACCGCCGTCACCGGCACTACTACTACTGAGACAGGACGGTCTCGCTTAATGTGCGGGCGCTTCACGCAGCATCTTTCCTGGGAGGAGCTCCAGCGGCTTGCCGATTTGATCGGACAGCCGCGCAATCTGCAGCCGCGCTACAATGTGGCGCCGACGACGATGATCGAGGTCATCAGACCGACGCCGGCGGGACATGAGCTTGTCCAGATGCGCTGGGGTTTCGCGCCCTCCTGGTGGAAGAAGCCGCTGCGCGAACTGCCTGCAACCTTCAATGCGCGCGCCGAGACGATCGCCGAGAAACCGATGTTTCGCTCGGCCTTCGCATCTCGGCGCTGCATTATCCCGGCGTCGGGCTTCTATGAATGGACCGGGGCGAAAGGCGCCAGGACTCCGCATTATTTCACGGCGCCCGACGGCGCCCCGCTCGCATTCGCCGGCTTGTGCGAGAGCTGTCGCGATATTGAAAGCGATGCGAAGATCGAGTCCGCGACGATCATCGTCGGTCCAGCGAATGGCTGGATGCGCCGCTTCCATGACCGGATGCCGGTCATCCTCGACTGGCGCGACGCCAATGCATGGATGTCGGGCGAGGATCCCGGGGCATTGCTTCGCGCGCCGCCCGAAGAGGCTCTGCAGGAATGGATCGTGTCGCCGCGCGTCAATCGTTCGGGCGAAGCAGACGACGATCCGACGCTGATTGCGCCGAGCGTCACGGCCTCTGATCTTATCGATCGCCTCGGCGCGCTGTCCGGCGAAGCGAATCACCCGAGTTCGAAGGTCGTGACGCCGTAGCAGCGGTCGATGCGTCCCGGCGGCGGTCCTTCCGTATACATGCGCGCCGTGTCGAACACGGCGGTCATCTGGCGTCGTTGCGCCAGCGCGATGGCGGCGGCGTTTGCTTCGGGCGTATCGAGAAACACCGGCGCACCCGCGGCTCGCGCGGATAAGCCTTGAAACAGTGCGTCGGCGATTTGTAAATCATCCGCGAACAGCGGCCCGATCTTGTAGCCGTCGCGACACGCGCGCAGCACGCCATAGCCGGCGAGCCGGCCTTGCTTCACCACGGCGAGCGCCGCGCTCTGCGGCTGAGCGATCCAGCGCGAAAGAAAATTCGGTCGCGACGTCGGAAAGACTGTTTGGTCATATCGCACGATCTCGTCGAAGGGGACTTCAGCCAATTCAGTCACGTCGGGAGGCGCTTCGCCGCCGCCGCCGCATCGATGACGGATGTTGCGATAGGCGAATGTGAATCCGTACCGCGCATAGGTCTGCTGAAGGTCGATCGCGGCGTCGAGCCCGACATTGCGCCCCTGCACATGCCGCAACGCGACGTTCAAGAGCCGAAGGCCGACGCCCTGTCCACGGTAGGGCGGACGAACGACGAAAAGCCCGACATAGCCGAAGGAATCGTCATAGGCGACGGCGGAGACGCAGCCCAGAGGCTCGCCCGCGCGTTCGGCGATGAAGAACCCTTTCGGATCGACGGCGTAGAAACTCTCCGCGTCATAACGTCCGGGATTCCAGCCCTCGGCCGCAGCCCAATCGAGCGCGCGATCAACTTCGCTCTTGGACATGCGGCGAATGACGATGTCTTCCAAGTTCATGCGAGGCTTGTGGCGCGAGTCGCGGCAGGACGCAACCAAAGCGCGCCCGGCGGCTAGGGCCCGTCCTCCAGAAGCTGCGTGATCGAACCATTTGCGTGCAGGCGTCTGATCGCCTCGGCCAGGAGACCGGCGACGCTGATCACAATCAGCCGATCGCCAAGCGCGGCCGCCATGGACGGCTGCAGCCGCACTGAATCGGTGATGATGAGCTGGTCGATCGGCGCGTTCTTTAGCGCGGACGCAGCCTTTTCGGAAAAGACGCCGTGGGTCGCCGCGACCCAGACGCGCGCCGCGCCATTCGCGCGGCAGGCCGCAGCGGTGCGCGCCACCGTGCCGCCGCCGGCGATCAGGTCGTCGATGATGATCGCGGTGCGATCCTTGACGTCGCCCGCGAAAATATCACCAACGACGTGGCCCTCACTTCGGTATTTATCCATGAAGGCCTTGGCCACGGGCCGCTTCAACATGCGTTCAAGCCGCAGCCGAAAAAGCTCCGCGCGCTTCTCGCCGCCAAGATCGGGAGAGACGACGGCGACAGGCCCGTCCCCGATGTTGGCCACGACATGACGCGCAAACAGCGCCTGAGCGTCAAGGTGAACCGTCTCGCAACGAAAGGCGTTCTGAAAAGCGGCGATGTTGTGTACGTCGACGCAGACCACGCGATCCGTTCCAAGCGCTTCAAACAGCTGCGCGACATAGCGCGTGGTGACCGGATCGCGGGGCTTGGTGCGCCGGTCCTTGCGCGCGAAGCACAGATAGGGCGTGACGGCCGTGACGCGCTGGGCGCCCGCATCCTTCAGCGCGCCAACGAAGAACAGGAGTTTGCAGAGCTTGTCGGCGCTGCTCGCGATGTGATCGCCATTCAGGGTGAAGACGATGTAGCAGTCGCGGCCGCGCACATTTTCGAGCGGCCTGATCTTATATTCGCCGTCTTCGAACTCGCGGTCTTCCAGCGGCGCGAGTTCAGCGCCAAGCGCCTGTGCGACGTCTTCGCCAACGGATATGCTGGCGCCGAGCGCGAATAGCGCAAGGCTGCTCTCTGCTGTTTCGCGCGTCGCCCGTCTGGGCGCGCCATCCAGAACATGCGCCGAAATCGCGGTGAGCGCCGAGTCGATCGTGCTCCCGTCTTCCGAAAGCGGCGCCACCAGAATTTCCACAATGGCGCGATCGCGTCCACGTTCCGCGCTGGTGTATTGCGCGAGCACAGGT
Source organism: Methylocystis sp. H4A (assembly GCF_015709545.1). Classification (NCBI taxonomy): domain Bacteria; kingdom Pseudomonadati; phylum Pseudomonadota; class Alphaproteobacteria; order Hyphomicrobiales; family Methylocystaceae; genus Methylocystis; species Methylocystis sp. H4A. The sequence continues at coordinate 69,963 of NZ_JADNQY010000028.1, forward strand.
TGGCCGGTTCGCCGCACCTCCTTGAACAGACGACGCAGCCGCACCGCGCCGCGCCGATTTCCCGCTTTGCTCAGCCTGTCGCCGATCCGGTACGGGCCAAGCAACATCGCCGCGGCCGACGCGCCTTCGGTCAGGACGCCGTCATCGTCCGGTCCCTCAAATTGATGAACGAACAAGGTTTCGGCGGCGTCGCGCTCTTCCGGCGCGAAGCGGATCGCGCTTCGCCGAGGCGCGACAGCGCCAGCGCGCGCCGCCTCCCAGCGCTCATGTAAGAGATCGAGTTCCAGTCGTTTTGGCTGAGGCGCGAAGTCCAGACGGTCGAAAAGCCGCTTGAGCGGTGGTTCGGTCTGCGCCATCGTCGTCATTTCTTGAAACCTTCTGCCGTGCAAGGACGTTATTCGTCTACCGCGCCGCGACTCGCGCAAAGATAGTCGACAAACCATTTGGTCGCGCGCTCGACGGCGCTTTCCAATGTGCCGGGCTCCTCGAAGAGATGGGTGGCGCCGGGAACGATGTCGAGACGGTTCCGGCATCTGAGCAGCTGCTGCGCGCTGCGATTGAGTTCGATCACGCCATAGTCCAGTCCGCCGACGATCAGCAACGTCGGCGCTTGAACCCGCCGCAGCGCGTCGCCTGCAAGATCTGGCCGGCCGCCGCGCGAGACGACGGCGGCGACGCGTGGTTCGTCGGCCGCGGCGACGAGCGCGGCGGCGGCGCCCGTGCTCGCGCCGAACAGCCCGATGGGCAAGCGAGCAATATCGCTGTTCCTCATCCAGTCGATCGCCTCGCCGACGCGCGCGCCGAGCAGTTCAATGTCGAAAACATTGCGGCGGAGCTCGCCTTCCGTGGCGGTCAGTAGATCGAACAGCAAACAGGCGAATCCCTGCGCGACGAGCTGCTCGGCGACATATCTGTTGCGCGGACTGAAGCGCGAGGAGCCGCTGCCATGCGCGAAAATGATGAGCCCCTGTGGCGATTGAGGCAGGTACAGCGATCCCTCCAATCGATGGGGGCCGATGGCGACGTCGGCGATCGTGAAGTCGCGCGTCATAGGGACCTCGTGCAGATTGGACGTTTCAGCCTACATGGCGTCCTACATGGCGTCGCGGTATGAATCTTCTTCTGGAGAAACCGCTCAGCCCTCGCCATATTCCCTTAAGGACGCTCGCTCGTCCGCCTCAGCTGAGAGGGAGGTTCGCATGCAAACGCAGCCGAAGATTGATTTCCAGGGCGTTGAGCCGTCATCCCGCCAGCAAGAACAAATCATGTGGCAGATAGACAAGCTCGAGGATCGCTACGGACGTGCGACAGCCTGTCGCGTCGTCGTGAAGGGTCCGGGCGCGCATCATCACACGGGCGGGCTCTATGAGATCAAGCTGCATCTCGTCCTTCCAAACAAGCGCGAGGTCGTGATCGAGCGCACGCCCCATCAGGATGAGCGGTTCCAGGATTTCGATTTCGCGCTCAATGACGCGTTCAAGCGGGCGCGACGCCGTTTGCAAGATCAGGTGCGGCGCATGCGCGGCGAGGTGAAACATCACGAGACCGCGCCGACGGGCGTCGTGAAGAAAATGGTGGCCGAGGATGGCTACGGCTTCATCGCAGCGTCCGACGGTCGCGAGATCTACTTCCATCGCAACAGCGTTGAAGGTTCCGAATTTGACGCGTTGAAGCCCGGCGTGCGCGTTCGCTATAGCGAGGAGGAGGGCAGAGAGGGCCCGCAAGCCAGCCGCGTGACGCCGCTCGGCCGCGACGCCGCCTGAACTGCCGGCGATGGCCGCTGCGGGCGATCACGTCCCGACCGGGCGCTGGGAGCATTTCCCGCATGACGCCGACATCGGCGTGCGCGGCTATGGCGCGACGCCAGACGAAGCCTGTGAGCAGGCCGCGCTCGCGATGATGGCGGCCATTCTCGATCTCGCGACCGTTCGGCTTGAGCAGACGGTTGACTTTGCGCTCGAAGCGCCCAGCCTCGACCTGCTGCTCGTCGACTGGCTTAACGCGCTCATATACGAAATGGCGGAGCGTCGGATGGTGTTTGGCGCGTTCCATGTAAAGATCGAGAACGATCGTCTCAAGGGCCGCGCTCTCGGCGAGGCGGTGTCGCGCGCGCGACATGCGCCCGCCGTGGAAGTGAAAGGCGCGACCTACACCGAACTTGCCTTCGTCGAGGATAGGCCAGGACTTTGGTGCGCGCAGTGCGTCATCGACGTTTAGCCGCCGGAGGATGCGATGGACGTTTCACGTTTCGAAAAGCTCTCGGAGACGGCGTGGCGAATTGCGCCCTTCGGAGGCATGCGCGTGCCGGCGATCGTTTATGCGACTGAAGACCTCATGACGGAAATGGACGACAAGGTCTTCGATCAGGTGACCAACGTCGCGAAATTGCCGGGCATCGTGCGCGCTTCCTACGCCATGCCCGACGCGCATTGGGGCTATGGCTTTCCTATCGGCGGCGTTGCGGCTTTTGATGCAGACGAAGGCGGCGTGGTGTCCGCTGGCGGCGTCGGGTTCGACGTCTCCTGCGGCGTACGGACGCATCTGACGCATCTGACGCGCGAGCAGGTCGTTTCCGTTCAGCAGGAACTCGCCGACGCGCTCTTTGAGCATGTCCCGGCCGGAGTCGGCTCAGAGGGCGAGATCTCCCTCGATGCGCAGGGCATGGACGCCATGCTGCTCGGCGGCGCGCAATGGGCGATCGAGCGCGGCTTCGGGCGGCCCGAGGATCTCGATCGCATCGAGGAGAGAGGATGCGCGTCGGGCGCCGACCCCGCCGCAGTGTCGGAACATGCGCGAAAGCGCCAGCGGCGCGAAATGGGCACGCTGGGGTCGGGCAATCATTACCTGGAGGTGCAAGACGTCGCCGAAATCTTCGATGACAAAATCGCCGCCGCATATGGCCTCGTCAAGGGCGCGTGCGTTGTGACGATCCATTGCGGCTCGCGCGGCCTCGGCCATCAGATCGGCACTGAATATTTGCGCGAGATGGTGTTGTCGGCGCCAAATTACGGGATTGAGTTGCCCGATCGTGAATTGGCCTGCGCGCCGATCAAATCGGAACTCGGCCAGAAATATCTCGGCGCCATGCGCGCGGCGATCAATTGCGCGCTCGCCAATCGCGAGATCATCGGCCATCTGGCGCGACAGGTCTTCGCCAGATTTTTCGCGCAGGAAGACTTGCCGCTCATGTTTGATGTTTCCCACAACACCTGCAAGGTCGAGCGCCATGCGATCGGCGGCGAGACGCGCCAGCTTTTCGTTCATCGCAAGGGCGCGACGCGCGCGTTCGGTCCCGGCCATGAAAGTTTGCCGGAGACGCTGCGGCCTTATGGGCAGCCGGTGCTGATCGGCGGCAGCATGGGCGCGGGCTCCTATGTTCTCGCCGGTGTGAAGACGAGCGAGCCCCAGGCGTTTTCATCCGCCTGTCACGGCGCGGGCCGACGCATGAGCCGCCATGCGGCGACGCGGACCTGGGGCGGACGCCAAGTCGTTGACGATCTTCGCGCACAGGGGATCATCGTCAAGAGTCCGTCGCTGCGCGGCGTCGCTGAAGAAGCGCCTGGCGCCTACAAGGACGTTCGCGCGGTCGTCGATTCCGCCGAGGCGGCAGGATTGGCGCGAAAGGTCGCCTTTCTGAAGCCGCTCATCTGCGTCAAGGGCTGAGAAAGCAGCGCGACGATGGAGTCGATCCCCCATAGCGGAGCGAGCGCCATCGGCGACGCGGGCTTGCCCTCAATTGCCGAGAAGGTTCGATTTCTCAGTGCGCCCGGCGCCTATCCGCACGCTCCGGCGTCGGTTGCCGTGCTGGAAACGCATATGTCCTATGTCTTTCTGGCAGGCGATAAGGTCTACAAGCTCAAGAAGCCCGTGCGCTATCCTTTTCTTGACTTCTCGACGATCGATGCTCGCGAACACAATTGTCGCGAAGAGGCTCGCCTCAACCGCCGGCTCGCGGCCGACGTGTATTTGGGCGTCGCGCCGTTGACCTGTGGTCCGATGCGCCGCATGGCGCTTGGCGGCCATGGCGCCGTCGTCGACTGGCTTGTCGAAATGCGCCGCCTGCCGCGGGACGCGATGCTCGATCGGCTGATCGCCGAAGAGCGCTTGAGCGCGGCGCAGATTGACGCGCTCTGCGACACCTTGGCGGCGTTCTATCGCGGCGTGGAACGCTCCTCGATCAGCGCCGAGGATTATGCGCTGCGGTTTTTTCGCGAGCAGGAAAAGAATCGAGACGTTCTGACGCGGCGGGATTTCGCGCTCGACCATGGGCGCACGCCAGTTCTGCTCGACCTTCTCGACGCAAGACTGGCGGCCAGCCGATCACTGTTGCAGGAGCGCGTCTTTCAGGGCCAGGTCGTCGACGGGCATGGCGACTTGCGCCCGGAGCATATCTGCTTTCGCGACCCCATCGCCATATTCGACTGTCTGGAGTTCAACGCCGAACTGCGCCAGGTCGATCCCTTCGACGAACTCGCCTATCTTGGCGTCGAATGTGCGCTGCTTGGCGCGCACACGCTCGGCGTCGAACTCGTCGACAAAGTGGCGCAGCGACTCTCCTGCGAACCCCCGCGACGCCTGGTGTCGCTTTACGCGGCTTGGCGCGCGGTGCTGCGCGCGCGGCAGTCTGTGGCGCATCTTCTCGATGATGCGCCGCGGGAGCCAAGGAAGTGGGAGCCGCTGGCGACGCACTATCTGAATCTTGCGCAATCGGCGCTCGCCGCCGACAATCGGATGGGGAGGTGAGGGCGCCATGTCCTTTTACGACCGAACCGACGCTGGACGTCGCCTTGCCGCCGAGCTTGAGAAATTCAAGGGCGAGGATGTTGTCGTCTTCGCCCTGCCGCGCGGCGGAGCGCCCGTCGCCGAGCCGATCGCGGTTTTGTTGAAGGCGCCTCTCGATCTCGTGCTCGTCAGGAAAATTGGCGTGCCCTTCCAGCCGGAGCTGGCGATGGGCGCCGTGGCGGACGGCGGCGCTCCGGTGATCGTGCGCAATGACGACGTGATCGCCATGGCGGATGTGAGCGAACAAGAGTTTGAGAGCGTGTGCGCGCGCGAGCTTGAGGAGATCGAGCGGCGCCGGCAGCTCTATCTTGGCCGCCGGGAGCGACCGGAGGCGAAAGGGCGCGTCGCCATTGTCGTCGACGACGGCGTCGCCACCGGCGCGACGACGCGCGCGGCTCTGCGCGCCGTCCGCGCGCGTGCGCCGAAGAAGCTTGTGCTGGCCGTGCCGGTCGCGCCTCCAGATACGCTGGAGTCTCTTAGCGCTGAAGTCGACGAGATTGTCTGTCTTGAGACGCATCGCGCGTTCGGCGCGATAGGCTTTTTCTACCGTGATTTTCGCCAGATCAGCGATGATGAAGTGATCGAAATCCTCAACCGATGCGCCAAGAAGGCCGGGGACGCGTCGAACGCGACGATCTGAGCGGCCGAACGGAGCGTATTGGATCTTCCTCGTCATAGCGGCGACCCGAAATCAGCCGTAATCGCCCAAAAAACTCTCTCCGCGGCTTTTGGGAGATCAACCATGCGCCAAAACAGCGGATCGATCATTTTTGCCGCGCTTCTCTTCACGGCGGCCCCGGCGCAGGCGTTCGACAGCCCGATCAATCGCGGTCCGCTCGCCGACTTCCTCAACGTATTTCGCGAGCAGGCGATACCGCGGCAGGCCGTCTATTGGCGCCATCCGGAATTCAAGCGCGGCACGGTCGTTATCTCGACCAAGGACCGTCGGCTCTATTACGTGCTCGGCGATCGACGCGCGATTGAATATGGCGTCGGCGTCGGCCGAATGGGCTTCACCTGGTCCGGCGTGAAGACGATTTCGCGCAAGCGCGAGTGGCCGGACTGGAGTCCGCCGCCGCAGATGCTCAAGCGCAGACCGGATTTGCCGCGCCATATGGCCGGCGGCATGGAAAATCCGCTTGGCGCGCGCGCGCTCTACCTCGGGTCAAGCCAATATCGCATTCATGGCTCCAACGAGCCGGACACGATCGGCGCCGCCGTGTCATCGGGCTGCATCCGCATGACCAACAAGGACGTCGTCGATCTCTACAGTCGCGTTAAGGTCGGGACGAAAGTCGTCGTGCTCAATTAGGGGCGGCCGGCGGTCATTCTGTCCTCGGGCTCGACGGCTTCGCAGACCGGGCGCTGGCGCCAAACGCCATAGCGCCATGGCGTAAGCGGGCTTGCGTCGGCGCGCGGAGTCTCGGGCACGGGGTCGAACCCCGCGCCGCCGCCCGGACGGCAGCGGCAGATCCGTGCGAACCCCATCCAGCCTCCGGCCCATAAGCCATGTTTGGCGATGGCTTCGTCGGCGTATTCGGAGCAGGTGGGCGCATAGCGGCAGAAGCGTCCCGCGAAGGCCGAGAAGGTGACCCGGTAGACGAATATCAGCGCGCGCGCGGCGCGCGCGGGGAGGGATCGCAGCATGGAAAGGAGGGTCGGCACAAACACAATCTATTTCCGTCGGACGCGAATCTGAAGGGCGCGCGATACATTTCCCGGGCCTGAGCGAGGCGGCCGCGCAGGAGGAATTGGGAAGGATCGTGCGTCTTGGGAATTGGGCGGGTATGCATCAGTCCGATTCTCGATAGACGATGGTGTTGAAACCCTCAGACTGCGCCGGAGGCGAAAAATAGCTCGTGATTAAATCGAACTGTTCGTCTGTTACAAGAAACTCGTGCTCGCCGCGAGCGTAACGCGCATGCATGCGCGCTCTACAAAGAGCGTCTGAAGCTTTTAGATAATGAAGCTGATGCGCGACGCCGGCGTTCTCCAAAATGCCGTGCATCCATTGCCGGGTAGCGACGGTGTTCGCCGGGAAATCCAGGATGACCGACAGTCCCGCGCGCAGCACATCCTCTATATGCGGGCCTATCACATCGCGGAAGCGCGCCGAGTAACGCACATAATCCTCTACCGAATGCATCTCGGGACCGTAAAGGCGTTTCATCCACCTATCTTCGCTGACTAGCAAGGTTGCCGGCACCGCGGCGAGGCGATTGCAGAGCGTCGATTTGCCGGCGGCGATCTTGCCGCAGACCAAATGGAGGGTGGGTTGATGCGTAGTCACGATCGTCATCCGCCACGTCGGAATTCGAAAACGAAACTCGGCGTTATCTCGAAAAAGGCCGCCCGGCGAGGGCGGCCTTTTCGATCTCAGCGCCTAGGCGATCACTCCGCAGGCGGCAGCGCCGGCGCAGGCTCGGCCGCTTCGGCGCCGCGCTGCTCGATGATGAGTTCGTCGCGCCCGCCCGCGACGGCGCGGAACTTGGACATCGCAGCGCCGGTGCCGGCCGGAATGAGCCGGCCAACGATGACGTTCTCCTTGAGGCCGACGAGCGGGTCGATCTTGCCGTTGACGGCGGCCTCGGTGAGGACGCGGGTCGTCTCCTGGAAGGAGGCGGCCGAGAAGAAGGAACGCGTCTGCAGCGAGGCCTTGGTGATGCCGAGCAGCACCGGCGTGCCATGCGCAGGCTTGCCGCCATTCTCGAGCGCCTTGGCGTTCGCCTCCTCGAGCTCCAGCTTGTCGACCTGCTCGCCTTCGAGGAAGCCGGTGTCGCCCGGATCGACGATGTCGATCTTCTGCAACATCTGACGCACGATCACTTCGATGTGCTTGTCGTTGATGTTGACGCCCTGCAGCCGATAGACCTCCTGGATCTCGTTGACGAGGTAAGCCGCAAGCTCCTCCACGCCCTTGATCGCCAGAATGTCATGCGGCGCCGGATTGCCGTCGACGATGTAATCGCCCTTCTCGACGACGTCGCCGTCCTGAAGATGGATATGTTTGCCCTTCGGGATCAGATATTCGACCGGATCCGCGCCTTCCTCGGTCGGCGTGATGGTGATGCGCTGCTTGTTCTTGTAGTCCTTGCCGAAGGCGACCGTGCCGGAGATTTCCGCGATGATCGCGTGATCTTTCGGACGGCGCGCCTCGAAAAGCTCCGCGACGCGCGGCAGACCGCCGGTGATGTCGCGGGTCTTGGCGCTCTCCACCGAAATACGCGCGACAATGTCGCCGGCCTTCACCGTGCCGCCGGGTTCGACGGCAATGATCGAGTCGACGGGCAGCAAGTAGCGAGCGTCGCCGCCGCGGGCCAGCTTGACGATCTTGCCATCGGCGCCCTTGATCAGGATCGAGGGCTTCAGGCTCGCCGAACGCAGGTTGAGGCGGTAGTCCATGACCATGCGCTTGGTGATGCCGGTCGATTCGTCGACCGTCTCCGACATCGATTGCCCTTCGACGAGTTCCTCGAAGCCGATGACGCCGTCGACTTCGCTGATGATCGGACGCGTGTAGGGGTCCCACTCGGCCAGTCGCTGGCCGCGCTTCACCTTGTCGCCCTCGTCGACCTTCATTTTGGCGCCATAGAGGAGGCGGTTCACCGCCCGCTCCTCGCCATTCGGGCCGAGGATCACGATGGCGACGTTACGCGCCATGACGATGAGATCGCCGTCCGAGTTGCGAGCGAGATGGCGATTGCGCACATGCACCTTGCCCTCGAAGTTCGACTCGATGAACGACTGGTCAGCCAGCTGCGCCGCGCCGCCGATATGGAAGGTGCGCATGGTGAGCTGCGTGCCCGGCTCCCCGATCGACTGCGCCGCGATGACGCCGACGGCTTCGCCCATATTGACGGGGGTGCCGCGCGCCAGATCGCGTCCATAGCACTTGCCGCAGACGCCGTTCTTGGCCTCGCAGGTCAGGACCGAGCGGATCTTCACCTCCTGAATGCCGGCGGCGTTGATCGCGTCGATGTGCTGCTCCTGGATCATCTCGCCGGCCGGCACGATCACGGTCTTGCCGTCCTGCGACATCAGAGGCTCCGCCGCGGTGCGGCCGAGGATGCGCGACGTTAGCGAGGCGACGACCTGTCCCGCGTCGATGATCGCGCGCATCCGGATGCCGTTCTGGGAGCCGCAGTCGGTCAACGAGATGATGGAATCCTGCGCGACGTCAACGAGGCGGCGCGTAAGATAGCCCGAGTTCGCGGTCTTCAACGCCGTGTCGGCGAGACCCTTGCGGGCGCCGTGAGTGGAGTTGAAGTATTCAAGGACGGTGAGGCCTTCCTTGAAGTTCGAGATGATCGGGCTTTCGATGATCTCGCCCGAGGGCTTGGCCATCAGTCCGCGCATCGCCGCGAGCTGCTTCATCTGCTGCGGCGAGCCGCGCGCTCCGGAATGCGACATCATATAGATCGAGTTGATCGGCATGTCGCGGCCATGCTCGTCTTTGCTCACCGACGAGATGCGCTGCATCATTTCCTCGGCGAGCTTGTCCGTGCACTTCATCCAGGCGTCGACGACCTTGTTGTATTTTTCGCCCTGGGTGATCAGGCCGTCGTTATACTGCTGCTCATATTCCTTGGCCGCCGCGCGCGTCTCAGAGACGATCGCCTCCTTGTTTTCCGGCACGACCATGTCGTCCTTGCCGAAGGAGATTCCCGCCTTGAAGGCTTCGCGGAAGCCAAGCGACATGATGCGGTCGCAGAAGATGACCGTCTCCTTCTGACCGCAGTTGCGGTAGACGGTGTCGATCATGTTCGAGATTTCCTTCTTGGTCATCAGTCTGTTGACGACGTCAAAGGGAATCTTGTCGTGCCTCGGCATGAGCTGGCCGAGTATCATGCGGCCGGGCGTCGTGTCGAAAATCTTCGATACGCGCTTGCCCTTCTCATCATAGGTCCAGGCGCGGCCCTTGATCTTGGTGTGGAGCGTGACCGCCTTGGCGGCGATCGCGTGCTCGATCTCGCCCTGGCTCGCGAACGCCATCCCCTGTCCGGGTTCGCCGTCGCGCTCGAGCGTGAGATAATAGAGGCCGAGAACGATATCCTGCGACGGCACGATGATCGGCTGACCATTGGCCGGGTGCAAGATGTTGTTCGTCGACATCATCAGCACGCGCGCTTCGAGCTGCGCTTCAAGCGACAGCGGCACGTGCACGGCCATCTGGTCGCCGTCGAAGTCGGCGTTGAAGGCGGCGCAGACGAGCGGATGCAGCTGGATCGCCTTGCCCTCGATCAGCACGGGCTCGAACGCCTGAATGCCGAGACGGTGCAGAGTCGGCGCGCGATTCAGCAGCACCGGATGCTCGCGAATGACCTCGTCGAGAATGTCCCAGACTTCCGGCTTTTCCTTTTCGACGAGCTTCTTCGCCTGCTTGACGGTCGCCGAATAGCCCTTGGCGTCGAGGCGCGAATAGATGAAGGGCTTGAACAGCTCGAGCGCCATCTTCTTGGGTAGGCCGCACTGATGCAGCTTCAGCTCCGGGCCGACGACGATCACCGAGCGGCCGGAATAATCGACGCGCTTGCCCAAGAGGTTCTGACGGAAGCGGCCCTGCTTGCCCTTCAGCATGTCGGCGAGCGACTTCAGCGGACGCTTGTTGGCGCCCGTGATCACCCGTCCGCGGCGGCCGTTGTCGAACAGCGCGTCGACGGCCTCCTGCAACATGCGCTTCTCGTTGCGGATGATGATGTCCGGCGCGCGCAATTCGATCAGCCGCTTCAGACGATTGTTGCGGTTGATGACGCGGCGGTAGAGATCGTTCAGATCCGAGGTCGCGAAGCGGCCGCCGTCCAGCGGCACGAGCGGACGCAAATCCGGCGGAATGACCGGAACTTCCTTGAGGATCATCCATTCGGGGCGATTGCCCGACTGCAGGAAAGCCTCGATGATTTTGAGGCGCTTCGCCAGCTTCTTGGGCTTGAGCTCGGTCTTCGCTTCGGAGATCTCGATGCGCAGCGACGCGGCGATGGCTTCCAGGTCCATCGACTCAAGAAGTTTGCGGATCGCTTCCGCGCCGATCATGGCCGTGAACGTGTCTTGGCCATATTCGTCCTGCGCGCGCATATATTCGTCTTCCGACAGCAACTGACGCTCTTTGAGCGGCGTCAGGCCCGCGTCGAGGACGATATACGACTCGAAGTAGAGGATTCGCTCAAGATCCTTGAGCGTCATGTCGAGCAACAGGCCGATGCGCGAGGGCAGCGACTTCAAAAACCAGATGTGGGCGACGGGCGCGGCGAGCGAGATGTGGCCCATGCGGTCACGCCGCACGCGCGCGAGGGTGACCTCGACGCCGCACTTCTCGCAAATGACGCCCTTGTATTTCATCCGCTTATATTTGCCGCACAGGCACTCATAGTCCTTGATCGGACCAAAGATGCGCGCGCAGAACAGACCGTCGCGCTCTGGCTTGAACGTGCGGTAGTTGATCGTCTCGGGCTTTTTGATCTCGCCGTAAGACCAGGAAAGAATCTTCTCCGGGCTGGCGATCGAAATCTGAATCTGGTCGAAGGCCTGCGTCGCCACGACCGGATTGAAGAGATTCATGACCTCTTGCTGATTCATGGTCTTCTCCTAGGGCGCTGCGAATGCGGCTTCGAGCCTTTTTCCGCGCGCCATGAAATCCTTATTCAGGCCGTCACCGCGAGAAGCGAAACGGCGAAGCAATCCAGGATTGCTTCGCTTCGCTCGCAATGACGTTCTGCAGCTTCATCGGCAGGGATTACTCCGCCGCCTCGACTGCCGTCGGCGGCGCTTCTTCTTCTTCCGGCTCCGCGTTGGTCAGTTCGACGTTCAGCGCCAGCGAGCGCATCTCCTTGATGAGCACGTTGAAGCTTTCCGGAATGCCTGATTCGAACGTGTCGTCGCCGCGCACGATCGACTCATAGACCTTGGTGCGGCCGGCGACGTCATCCGACTTCACGGTCAGCATCTCCTGCAGCGTATACGCGGCGCCATAGGCTTCGAGCGCCCAGACCTCCATTTCGCCGAAGCGCTGACCGCCGAACTGCGCCTTGCCGCCCAGCGGCTGCTGGGTGACGAGCGAGTAGGGGCCGATGGAGCGCGCGTGGATCTTGTCGTCGACGAGATGGTGCAGCTTCAGCATATAGATGTAGCCGACGGTCACCTTGCGGTCGAAGGTCTCGCCGGTGCGTCCGTCGAAGAGCCTCACCTGACCTGACGAGGCCAGGCCCGCCTTCTCCAGCATGTCGACGATGTCCTTCTCGCGCGCGCCGTCGAACACCGGCGTCGCGATCGGAACTCCGCGCTTCAAATCCTTGCCGACTTCCACAAGGCTCGTCTCGTCGAGCGAGGCGAGCTCCGGATCGTCGCCGTAGATTTCGGTCAACGCTTTGCGCAAAGGCTTGCTGTCTCTGCTGCGATAGTAAGCGTCAACGGCCTGGCCGACCTGCTTGCCGAGACCGGCGCAGGCCCAGCCGAGATGCGTCTCGAGAATCTGTCCGACGTTCATCCGGCTCGGCACGCCGAGCGGATTGAGCACGATGTCGACAGGCGTGCCGTCCTCGAGGAACGGCATGTCTTCCTGCGGCACGATGCGCGAAACGACGCCCTTGTTGCCGTGACGGCCGGCCATTTTGTCGCCGGGCTGGATCTTGCGCTTCACCGCGACGAAGACTTTGACCATCTTCATCACGCCGGGCGGCAGTTCGTCGCCGCGCTGCAATTTCTCAACCTTGTCGAGGAAGCGGTTTTCAAGCCCCTTCTTCGACTCGTCATATTGCTTGCGCACGGCTTCGATCGACCCCATCAGCGCGTCGTCCTCGACGACGAAGGTCCACCACTGCGAGCGGGGATATTCGTCGAGGATCGCCTGAGTCAGCTTCTCGCCCTTCCTGAACGACTTCGGGCCGGCGATGCCGACCTTGCCGATCAGCGTTTCGCAAAGGCGCGTATAGACGTTGCGGTCCAGAATCGCGAGCTCGTCGTCGCGGTCCTTGGCCAGACGCTCGATCTCCTCGCGTTCGATCGCCTGGGCGCGCTCGTCCTTCTCAACGCCGTGGCGATTGAAGACGCGCACCTCGACGATTGTTCCCTGAACGCCCGGCGGCACGCGCAGCGACGTGTCGCGCACGTCGGAGGCTTTTTCGCCGAAGATGGCGCGCAGGAGCTTTTCTTCCGGCGTCATCGGGCTTTCGCCCTTTGGCGTGATCTTGCCGACGAGGATGTCGCCCGCCTGCACTTCGGCGCCGATATAGACGATCCCCGCCTCGTCGAGATTCTTCAGCGTCTCTTCCGAGACGTTGGGAATATCGCGGGTGATTTCTTCCGGACCGAGCTTCGTGTCGCGCGCCATCACCTCGAATTCATCGATGTGAATGGAGGTGAACACGTCGTCCTTGACGATGCGCTCGTTCAGGAGGATCGAGTCCTCGAAGTTGTAGCCGTTCCAAGGCATGAAGGCGACGAGCACGTTGCGCCCGAGCGCCAGATCGCCAAGGTCGGTCGACGGACCGTCGGCGATGATGTCGCCCTTCACCACAAGGTCGCCGACGCGAACGAGCGGCTTCTGGTTGATGCAGGTCGACTGGTTCGAGCGCTGGAACTTCATCAGCCGATAGATGTCGACGCCGGGCTTGCCCGGATCAAGCTCTTCGGTCGCCCGGATGACGATACGGGTCGCGTCGATCTGGTCGACCACGCCGGTGCGGCGCGCCGAGATGGCGGCGCCGGAGTCGCGCGCCACGATCGCCTCCATGCCGGTGCCGACGAGCGGCGCGTCGGCCTTGACGAGCGGCACGGCCTGACGCTGCATGTTCGAACCCATCAGCGCCCGGTTGGCGTCATCGTTCTCAAGGAACGGAATGAGCGCCGCGGCCACCGACACGAGCTGCTTGGGCGACACGTCCATCGCGTCGACTTTCTCGCGCGGCACGAGCATGACGTCGCCGGCGTGACGGCAGAGCACGAGGTCTTCCGTCAGATTGCCGTCCTTGTCGACTTGCGCGTTCGCCTGAGCGACGTGATATTTCGCCTCCTCCATCGCCGACAGATAGGCGACTTCGCCCGTCACCTTGCTGTCGCGCACGCGGCGATACGGCGCTTCGATGAAGCCGTATTTATTGACGCGGGCGAAGGTCGCGAGCGAATTGATCAGGCCGATGTTCGGACCTTCCGGCGTCTCGATCGGACAGATGCGGCCGTAATGCGTCGGGTGCACGTCGCGCACCTCGAAGCCCGCTCTTTCACGGGTCAGTCCGCCCGGACCAAGCGCCGAGAGACGACGCTTATGCGTGATCTCCGACAGCGGATTGGTCTGATCCATGAACTGCGACAGCTGCGACGAACCGAAGAATTCGCGCACGGCGGCCGCCGCCGGCTTGGCGTTGATCAGGTCCTGCGGCATGACCGTGTCGATGTCGACCGACGACATGCGCTCCTTGATGGCGCGCTCCATGCGCAGCAGGCCGAGGCGATACTGATTCTCCATCAGCTCGCCGACCGAGCGCACCCGGCGGTTGCCGAGATGGTCGATGTCGTCGATTTCGCCGCGACCATCGCGCAGATCGACGAGCGCCTTGACGACCGCCAGGATATCCTCGCGGCGCAGCGTCCGCGTCGTGTCCGGCGCGTCGAGATCGAGGCGCATGTTCATCTTCACGCGGCCGACGGCCGAGAGGTCATAGCGCTCCGGATCGAAGAACAGCGAGTGGAACATGTTTTCCGCCGTGTCCATCGTCGGCGGCTCGCCCGGGCGCATGACCCGATAGATGTCGAACAGCGCTTCTTCGCGGATCGAGTTCTTGTCGACGGCGAGCGTATTGCGGATGTAGGGGCCGATATTGATGTGGTCGATGTCGAGCACCGGCAGCTCATCGAAGCCCTTTTCGATCAGCAGCGGCAGCGTCTTCACAGTGATCTCCTCGCCCGCTTCGGCGAAGATCTCGCCGGTGGCGGGGTCGAAGAGGTCCTGCGCGAGATATTGGCCGTAGAGCTCTTCGGGCGCGACTCGGATCGCCTTCACGCCCTTCTCGGCGAGTTGGCGCGCGGCGCGCACGGCGAGCTTCTTGCCGGCTTCGAGAATCACCTGGCCCGTGTCGGCGTCGACCATATCGGCGACGGCCTTCACGCCCTTGATCCGCTCGGCGTCGAACGGCATGCGCCAGTTCTCGCCGTCCTGCGTGTAAAGGATCGTCTTGTAGAACGTCGACAGAATCTCTTCGCCGTCGAGGCCGAGCGCGAACAGGAGCGACGTCACCGGAATCTTGCGGCGGCGGTCGATGCGCGCATAGACGATGTCCTTGGCGTCGAACTCGATGTCGAGCCAGGATCCGCGATAGGGAATGATGCGGGCGGCGAAAAGCAGCTTGCCCGAAGAATGGCTCTTGCCCTTGTCGTGGTCGAAGAACACGCCCGGCGAGCGATGCATCTGCGAGACGATGACGCGCTCGGTGCCGTTGACGACGAAGGTGCCGTTCGACGTCATGAAGGGCATGTCGCCCATGTAGACGTCCTGCTCCTTGATGTCCTTGACCGACTTCGCCTGCGTATCGGGATCGACGTCGAATACGATGAGGCGCAGCGTCACCTTGAGCGGCGCAGCGTAGGTCATGCCGCGCTGGCGGCACTCGTCGACGTCATATTTGGGCTGTTCGAACTCGTAGCGCACGAATTCGAGCAGGGAGACCTGCGAGAAGTCGGAGATCGGAAAGACGGACTTGAAGACGGACTGCAACCCCTCGTCAGGACGGCCGCCTTTGGGCTCGTCGACAAGGAGGAACTGATCGTAGGAGGCCTTTTGGACCTCGATCAGATTCGGCATTTCCGCCGCTTCGCGGATATGTCCGAAGAATTTGCGGATGCGCTTGCGACCGGTGAACTTTCTCGCCGACGTCTGAGCCATGTCGCTTTTCGAGCCTCTTTCTTCGTTGAGCCGACCGTCCCGCTGCGAGAGGTCCTTGCCCGTCAAGCGCTCGTCATTGCGGCGCGATTCTCGCGTCCGTGAGCGCCTTCTTTTTTCATTGGCCGCAGCCCCGGCGCGCCGGGGCTGCGACGATCTCGACGCCGCCAGAGGCGGCGGTAATTACTTGAGTTCGATCTTGGCGCCGACCTTTTCGAGAGCGGCCTTGATCTTCTCGGCCTCGTCCTTGCCCACGCCTTCCTTGATGGGCTTGGGCGCGCCTTCGACCAGGTCCTTGGCTTCCTTCAGGCCGAGGCCGGTGATCGCGCGGACCTCCTTGATGACCTCGATCTTCTTCTCGCCGGTCGCGGCCAGGATCACGTTGAACTCGGTCTTCTCTTCCGCGACCGGCGCGGCGGCGGCGGCGCCCGGAGCGGCGGCGACGGCGACGGCGGCGGCGGCGGAAACGCCCCACTTCTCTTCGAGGAGTTTCGCGAGTTCAGCCGCCTCGAGGACGGTCAGCGCCGAGAGGTCTTCGACGATCTTTTCGAGATTTGCCATTTGTTGCGTCCTTTGAATTTGGTTTGTCTGGTTCTCGGCCTCTTAGGCCGCGTCTCGATTGGCGTAGGCTCCGAAGACACGCGCGAGCTTGGCGGCTGGCGCGGTCGAGAGCTGGGCGATCTTGGTCGCGGGCGCCTGGATGAGGCCCACGAGCTTGGCGCGCAGTTCGTCGAGGGACGGCATCGTCGCAAGCGACTTGACGCTGTCCGGATTCAGAGCAGTCTTGCCCATGGCGCCGCCGAGGATGACAAACTTGTTGTTGTCCTTAGCGAAGGCCACGGCGACTTTCGGCGCCGCCACCGGATCGTCCGAATAGGCGATCAGGGTCGGCCCCTTGAGCAGGGGCGCGATGGAGGCGACGTCGGCGCCATCGAGAGCGATCTTGGCGAGGCGGTTCTTCGCGACCTGGACCGTCGCGCCAGCATTGCGGGCCTGCTTGCGCAGGTTTTGCAGCTGGGCCACGGTCAGGCCGGAGTAGTGAGCGACGACGACGACGCCGGTCTTCGAAAAGACTTCGCGCAACGCCGCGACCGCTTCCTTTTTCTCCGCTCTGTCCACGGTTGCTCTCTCCACTGGCGGGAAATCCCGCCGGTTGCGACATGCCGCTCGCTTGAGGCGAGCGACGCCGTAGATCCTGTCCCCGTCACGGCGCAACGCCGCGGCGGTTGAAGGGGCGCGAACCAAATTCGAAGGACGCTCGCGGGAGCCCGCTTGCGGCCTTTAAAATTCCGGTTTCCCCGTCTGTGCAGGCCGCCTTCAAGACGACGGATCGCTCCGTCTTCCTTTGGGCCGATTGAGCCGCTACAGGGTTGAACCCCTTGCGTGCGCCGGCAGTCTCGGACAGGACATGGCCGGACGGGACACGAGGGAGAACCCCCGGGTCCGCCGGCCTATCCACCGCCTTTTCCTAGGTCCTGTAGGGACTTGGGTCAGGCGGAAGCTCAAAACTGAAAATGGGGCCGCAGATCGATTGGCCAGCCCCGGATCGTCTATTTAAGGGGAGTAGAGGAGTTTGCCAAGGGGAAAAACGATGTTTCTCACCCAGTTCAGCGGCGCTACCGCCGCCCCGGCGTGAACTCCATCCGAACGCGGCCGCCCCGCCCGCGCGAAAGCTCGGCGCGTCCTGAGCGCGACGCGGGACGAGAGGCGCTGCGGCCCGAAGCCTTTCCGCTGTGTCCGCCCTCGCTGGCGACGCCGGGGTAGGTCGCCCCATGCTGGCCGCGCATCGGCCCAAAAGAGGCGAGGCAGCGGTTATAGGCGTCCGCTTCCTTGATCGCCTCGCAATCGTCGATGCTTCGCGGCGCGGCGAGCGCCGGAGCAGCGAGGACAGCAAGGAATGCCGCAACCGCCACGGTCAAGCCGTGACGAGGAGCTTCGCGAAAAAGCCATCCAGCGGCCGCTTCACGGCTCTCGACGGCTTCGTGTCGCTGGAGATGACGGCGGATCATCCCCTTAGCGTCGCGCCGCATTTCTTTTGCGCCTCCGCCACGATCTTCTGCGCCGCCGCCTCGATCTCCGCGTCCGTCAGGGTCTTTTCGCGCGGCTGCAGCGTGACGGCGAGGCCGATCGATTTTTTGCCCTCTGGGACGCCCTTGCCCTCATAGACGTCGAAGACGGCGACATCGGCGATCAGGGTCCGGTCGGCGCCCTGCGCCGCCTTCACCAGATCGCCGGCCGCCGCCGTGCGATCGACGATGAAGGCGAAGTCGCGCGAAACCGGCTGGAGATCCGAAATCTCCAGCTTCGGCTTGATCTTCGTCGGCTTCGCCTTGGGGGCGGGGAGCGCGTCGAGAATGATCTCGAAAGCCGCGACCGGCCCCTCGACATCGATGATTTTCAGCGCCCGCGGATGCAATTCGCCGAAATGGCCGACGATCGTCTTCGGCCCGAATTGCAGCGTCGCCGAGCGGCCAGGATGAAACCATGCCGGCCCGCCGGAAACGATCTGCAGGCCGCCGGTCGCGACGCCGAGCGCATTCAGCAGCGCGATGGCGTCGGCCTTGGCGTCGAAGGCGCCGGCCTCGCGCGCCGGCGCTGACCAGTGACGCCCGGCTCCGGCGAGTCCGCGCCGCACGCCCGCCGCCGCGAGGCGCTGGCCGGTCTCGGCGGCGTCGAAGAAGATCTGGCCGACTTCGAACAGGTTTTGATCGCCAAGCCCCCGAGCGGCGTTGCGGCCGGCGGCCGCGACGAGGCCCGGCAACAGGCTCGGCCGCATGTCGGAAAGATCGGCGGCGATCGGATTGGCGAGCGCCAGCGACGGCTTGCCGCCGCCAAACGCCTCCGCCTGCTCCTTGGAGACGAAGGACCACGTCACCGCTTCGACGAGGCCCTGGCCGGCGAGCGCGCGGCGGGCGTTGCGGGCGCGCTTCTGCATCATGGTCAGCACGGGCGGCGCGACGCCCTCGGCGCGCGGCAGCGGCGTCGAGGGCACATTGTCGACGCCGATCATGCGCACGACTTCCTCGACAATGTCGGCCTTGCCCTCGATGTCCGGGCGCCAGCTCGGCGCGGCGACATGGGCGATGTCGGCGCCGGCGCTCTCGACGCTGAAGCCGAGGCGCTCGAGAATCTTCGCCGCGTCTTCACGCGGCGCGTCGATACCCGTGAGCCGCTTGGTTTCGCTCCAGGGAAAATTGATGGCGCGCGAGAGCAGCGGCAGTTCGCCGGCGAGCGTGAGTTCGGACGGCTCGCCGCCGCAGAATTCCAGCACGAGCTGCGTCGCAAGCTCGATCCCCGGCAGCGCAAAGGCCGGATCGACGCCGCGCTCGAAACGGTAGCGCGCGTCGGTGACAATGCCGAGCTTGCGGCCGGTGTGCGCGATATTCATCGGGTCCCACAGCGCCGTTTCGATCAGCACGTCGGTCGTCGAGTCATCGCAGCCTGAGGCCTCGCCGCCCATGACGCCCGCAAGCGATTCCGGCCCGTTGTCGTCGCAGATGACGACCATGCTCTCGTCGAGTTCGTATGACCGTCCGTCGAGGGCGAGCAGCGTCTCGCCCATCTTCGCGCGGCGCACGACGAGATCGCCCTTCACCTTTTTCGCGTCGAAGACATGCAACGGCCGAGCGCGGTCGAAGGTGAGAAAATTGGTGATGTCGACCAGAGCGTTGATCGGGCGAAGGCCGATTTCGCGTAACCTGGCCTGCAGCCAGGCGGGGCTGGGTCCGTTCTTGACGCCGCGCACGAGGCGAAGGCCGAAGAAGGGCGCGAGATATTTGTCTTCTTGCGCGAAGTCCAGCGTCACGCCGACGGGGCAGGGGAATTCACCCTCAACGGGCGCAATGTCCTTGGTCTTAAGGACGCCGAGCTCCGCCGCCGCGAGGTCGCGCGCGATGCCGTAGACGCCGGCGGCGTCGGGGCGATTGGGCGTCAGATTGATCTCGATAATGGGATCGTCGAGCCCGGCCCATTGCGCATAGACGGCGCCGACCGGCGCGTCGTCGGGCAGATCGATGATCCCCTCATGGTCGTTGGAAAGTTCGAGTTCGGCGGAAGAGCACAGCATGCCGAGCGACTCGACGCCGCGGATGACGCCCTTGCCGAGCGTGATCTTCTTTCCGGGAATGTATGTCCCTGGGGCTGAAAAGACGCTCTTCATGCCGGTGCGGGCGTTCGGCGCGCCGCAGACCACCTGCACGGGCGCGCCGCTCCCCGTGTCGACCATGCAGACGCGCAAACGGTCGGCGTTCGGATGCGGCGTCGCCTCGATCACCCTCGCGATGGTGAAATCTTTGAGCTGCGCGGCGGGGTCGTGCACATGTTCGACCTCGAGGCCGATGCGCGTCAGCGTCTCGACGATCTCGCTGAGCGAGGCCGACGTGTCGAGATGTTCCTTGAGCCAGGAGAGGGTGAGTTTCATGTCTCGGCTTCAATACTACGCCGCGCCTCAATCAACCGCGCGTCATGCCCGCGCTTGTCGCGGGCATCCACGCAGAGAGGCTGCGGAATGATGAAAGTGAGCGGCGTCATTCGTTTCGTGTCTCTATTACTGGTGGTCTTTGCGTGGATGGCCGGGACAAGCCCGGCCATGACGCGGAGAGATTGTCGTTAGCTGCTCAACCCGCCGGCGAGCGTCGGGAAGTCGAGCGGCCTGAATCCATAGTGCTCCAGCCAGCGCGTATCGGCGTCGAAGAAGGCGCGCAGATCCGACATGCCATATTTGAGCATCGCCAGCCGGTCGACGCCGACGCCGAAGGCGAAACCCTGATAGCGGTCGGGATCGATGCCGCAGTTTCTCAGCACATTGGGATGCACCATGCCGCAGCCCAAAATCTCCATCCAGTCTTCGCCCTCGCCGAAGCGGATTTCGCCGCCCTGGCGCCGGCACTGAACGTCGACCTCCATCGACGGTTCGGTGAAGGGGAAGAAGGAGGGACGAAAGCGCAGCTTGACGCCCTTCACCTCGAAGAAGCTCCTTAGGAATTCTTCGAGCGTCCATTTGAGATGCCCAAGATGCGTCGTCTCATCGATGACGAGCCCCTCGATCTGATGGAACATCGGCGTATGCGTCTGGTCGAAGTCGCAGCGGTAGACACGGCCAGGGCAGATGACTCTGATCGGCGGCGTCTGCGACAGCATGGTGCGCACCTGCACCGGGCTCGTATGGGTGCGCAGCAGCCGTTTCTCTCCTGACTCGGCGGTCAGAAAGAACGTGTCCTGCATCTCCCGCGCCGGATGGCCTTCGGGAAAGTTGAGCTTGGTGAAATTATAGTCGTCGCTCTCGATGTCCGGCCCCTCGGCGACGGCGAAGCCCATGTCGGCGAAGATGATGGAGAGCTCGTCCGTGACCTGGGAAATCGGATGGATGCGCCCGCGCTCCAGCGGACCCGCCGGCGCAGGCAGCGTCATATCGAGCGTCTCGGCCGTAAGGCGCGTCTCCAAAGCCGCTTCGGCAAGCTGTTCGCGCCGCGCGGCGATCGCCTCGGCCGCCTTGTCTTTTAGCGCATTGATCTTCGCGCCCTCGGTCTTGCGCTCCTCGGGCGACATTTTGCCCAGCGTCGCGAGCAGCGCCGAAATCGCGCCCTTCTTGCCGAGCGAGGCGAGGCGCACGGCTTCGAGCGCCGCCTCGTCGGCGGCCTCGTCGATCTGGCGCAGCGTGTCTTCTTCGAGTTTGGCGAGGTCGGTCATATCGGTTTCTAATGTGGACGTTTCCTCGTCCTTCGAGACGCCCGCTCCGCGGGCTCCTCAGGATGAGCAAACGTAAAGCGCACCGCTTGCGCCCTCATGCTGAGGAGGCTCGGCAGGAGCCGTCTCGAAGCATGCGGGCGAAGGTCAGCCGCCCTTTTCGGGAAATCTTGCGCCGCGTTCTGCCACGCGGGGGGCGTTCTGTCGAGAAAGCTAGATCACGCTGCGTTTGGGCGGCATCGCCCAAATGCAGATAACGTGATCGATTTCAAAGTTCAGAGCCCGCTTTGCGCGAAAAACCGGTTCCCACTTTTTCGCAGCGCGCTCTACGGCGCGGCGCGCGGCCGATGCGTGAAAATCTGCGCCAGCGCCGAAGAGACGACGCGCGAATCGACGTCGTCGGCGCGGCTCGTCAACACGATCGGGACGCGCGCGCCGAGGACCAGTCCCGCCGTGTCGGCGCCGCCGAGAAACACGAGCTGCTTCGCCAGGATGTTGCCCGCCTCGAGATCGGGCGCGACCAGAATGTCCGCGTCGCCGGCGACCTCGGACTCTATGTGCTTGGCTTCGGCCGCTTCGCGCGAGATGGCGTTGTCGAAGGCCAGTGGACCGTCAAGCTCGGCGCCGGCGATCTGGCCGCGGTCGGCCATCTTGCAGAGCGCCGCCGCCTCGATCGTCGACGGGATTTTCCCCTCGACCGTCTCCACGGCCGAAAGCAGCGCCACCTTGGGACGCTCGATGCCGATCGCATGCGCGAGATCGACTGCGTTGCGCACGATGTCGCGCTTGGTGTCGAGCGTCGGCGCAATGTTGATCGCGGCGTCGGTGACGAGCAGCAACTTGTGATAATACGGCGCGTCGATCACAAAGACATGGCTGATCCGTCGGTCCGTGCGCAGGCCGGCGCCGTCGCGGATGACCGCGGTCATCAGTTCGTCCGTATGCAGCGCGCCTTTCATCAGCGCGTGCAGCCGGCCGCGACGCACGAGTTCCACCGCCTGATCGGCGGCGGCGTGGCTGTGCGGCGCGTCGACGATCTCGACGCCTTCGAGCGAGACCCCGCTCGCGCGCGCGGCCGCCTCGATCTTCGCCCGCGGTCCGATGAAAGTCGGGACGATCAGCCCTTTGTCGCGCGCGGCGATCGCGCCTTCGACCGAGCGCGCGTCGCAAGGATGGATGACGCCCATGCGGATGGGCGGCAGCGCCTGCGCCCGACGCACGAGGGCGTCAAGCAAGGCGCCGCGCGCGCGGGCTTGCGCCACCATCGACCAGGGCGGGCGCGACGTCGCCGTCGGTTCACAGCCAGCGCTCTGGCTCATACGGGCCTCCTTCGCTCAATTCGGCGGTTCGCGGGCGATGCGATCGACGAAGAATTTCGTCGCGCGCGCCCAGGATTGATCATTATCGCCGCGAAAATCGAACCCTTGATGATAGATCAGTTCGCCCGTCGAGACGCGCGCGATTGAAACGCCCATGCTGAGGATCAGCGTGCTGACCTTATTGACGACGCCCGTCAGAACGAGATCGGCGCCGGCTTTGCGGGCAAGCGACAATTCGCAGCCGTTGCAGGTGCGAATGTAGGTTTGCTTCAAGATCGCGTCGAGATCCGCCGCGATGGGGCCCCGGTCGACGACGTCATAGACGCGCCGTGCGACGAGTCCCGCGCCGATGTCGTCACGCGCCAGCGCCAGTCTTTTTGCATGTTCGGCGCTTTGGTCGACAGGCTCGTTTGACGTGTCGACCAGCTCGAAATCGAGAACGAGCAGGCGTTTGCGCGGCTCTTCCGCCAGCGCCGACGCGGCTTGCGAGAGCTGGAGGGGCAGGAGCAGGGCGAGTCCGAGCAGGCCGCGGCGGTCGATCATCGCGCTTTGGCTCCATATTTGTGGAGGTGCGCGCCATGGGCGGAGAGCCAAGCTTCGGCGCGATCCGTGTCGGCGCAGAGCCGCCGCGTCAACTTCCAAAATCGCGGCGAATGGTCGAGATGCACGAGATGCGCGACTTCGTGGGAGGCGAGGTAGTCGAGCACGAACGGCGGCGCCATGATCAGCCGCCAGGAAAAGTTCAGCGAGCCGGAGGCCGAACACGATCCCCATCGGCTGATCGGATCGCGCAGGCCGACGCCGCGGGGCGGCAGACTGAGTGCGCCGGTATGGCGGGCGACCGCCTCCTCAAGGTCGCGCCGCGCCTCCCGCTTCAAATAATCCTGAACGCGCCGGTGCACATGTTCGGTCTGACCGGCGACACAAAGCGCGAAGGGAGCCTCAGCATCGTCTCTTGGCTCGATCCAGGTGACCCCGCGGCGGTCCGGATGATGGGCGATCATATGATCGATGCCGCGAAGAGGCGCGACCGAACCATGCGCGAAAGGAATGGTTGCAGGAAGCCTGTCGAGACGCGAAGCAAGCCATGCGGCGTTGCGCTGAGCGAAATCTCGCGCATCGCGCAATGACGCCCGCTTCGGCATCGTCAACACCGCATCGCGTGCGGCGAAGCGCACGCGCAAAGTGAATCGCCGCGCATTCTGTGACCGACGCAAAGCGACGAGGATTGTTTCGCCGGCGTGGACCAATGTGAGAATCGACGCGCCGCCAGTTGGCGCCGGTCCTTCGCGCAGGAGTCGAAGCATGGCGCTCATGCTAGCGCAAACGCCATATGAGTCGCGAGTTCCAAAATTGCGGCCTGATGAAAATATTTCCCTTGCGTTGCTCTTTTGCGCGCTCTGCGATGCGAGAGACTGCGCGCGCTACAGATGGCGTTCAAGCTCACGCGCGGCTTCGGCGGGGCGTCGCGCCACGTTGAACGGGCTTACAAAGTGGCCCTTTTTGTCCATCAGATACACGACAGTGGTGTGGTCGACGGAATAGTCCTCGTCCTTGCCGGGCGCACGCTTAGAGAAGATGCGATATTCGCGCAACACGGGATCGAGCGACGCGCGCGGACCGGTGACGCCGATGATGCGCGGATCGAAATTGGAGAGATAGTCTTTGAGAGACTCGGGCGTGTCCCGTTCCGGATCGACGGTGACGAACAGCGCGCCAACTTTCGCATCCGGTCCCATCGCCCGCAAGATCTCCGACATCTCGAAGAGCGTGGTGTGACAAATATCGGGACAGTGCGTATAGCCGAAGAAGACGAGGAAGGGGCGGCCCAGAAAATCCTGCTCTGTCACCTGCTGCCCGGTATGAGCGGTGAGCTGAAAAGGTCCGCCGATGATTTCCGTCGAAGTCGTGGGCTTG
Source organism: Methylocystis sp. H4A (assembly GCF_015709545.1). Classification (NCBI taxonomy): domain Bacteria; kingdom Pseudomonadati; phylum Pseudomonadota; class Alphaproteobacteria; order Hyphomicrobiales; family Methylocystaceae; genus Methylocystis; species Methylocystis sp. H4A. The sequence continues at coordinate 94,533 of NZ_JADNQY010000028.1, forward strand.
CCGCTGGTGAAGTAGACAAAGGCGCCGAACATGAGCGCGAAGACAGCGCCGACGCCGATCAGCAGCGGCCTCGAGATGCCTGGTCCGCTGGCGGATTGTGCGCCCTTTGCGCTGCGCTTCATTCCCTTTGCGCCACCCTTCGATCCGTTGGCCATCGTGCGTTTCCTGATTGTTGTCATGGGCGGCGCGCGCCGCAGCGGGTCCGCTTAGCGAACCGCGGATAGGATCAGTCCGCGAAAACTATATGGGCGTCATTGCATAAGTCCACGTCGCCTGAATCCTTCGCGTCGTCGAACGCCCACCGCGCCTCAAAGCGGCAACCTCTGGCGCCGGTGATCGGAAACCGCATGCGGCCTCCCGCGGCCAGCGGCGTATCGAGCTTGCCGACGATGGCTTCCGGGGACTTATCTTTTGCCGCCATGACGATCTCGAAGCTTTTCAGCGGCACGGGACGCTGGTTCTCCAGATCGACGGTTTGCGCCAGCTTCGCCGGCGCCGTTCGCGGCTTCGTTGCGCCGACCGCCTGCGCGACGCCGGCGGCGGCGACGACGCCGATCATCGCCAAGCGTAGCTTCATTGGACCTTCTCCCGGCGGGAACTTATCCCGCCCTTTTGCATTCGCCAAGCGCTGTCGCGCCGAGACCGCGCCGAACGGGCCTGACATGCGCGTCCCTCGCCGATGGTGTAGCTTCGCGCAATTGCGATTCCTGACTATGAAAGCGCTTTAACCATGAGCGAAACTTCGAGCGCCGTTCCAGGCAAAATCCTCGTCGGCGCAAGCGTGACGGACGGGAAACCGCGCGCTTACCACTATCTTCTGCTCGCGCTGGGCAATCGCCATGGCTTAATCGCGGGCGCAACCGGCGGCGGCAAAACCGTTTCGCTGCAGCTGCTCGCCGAAGGCTTCTCGAACGCCGGAACCTGCGTCTTTCTCGCCGACGTCAAAGGCGATCTCGCGGGACTGTCGCAGCCGGGCGAAGGCAAGTCGGCCTTCGTCGCACGCGCCAAGGAGATTGGCGTTGCTTACGAGCCCGATCGGTTTCCCGTCGCCTTCTGGGACGTTTTTGGCGAACAGGGACACCCGGTTCGGGCTTCGATCTCGGAAATGGGGCCGCTGCTGCTTTCGCGCCTGCTTGATCTGAACGACACGCAAGAGGGCGTTCTGAATATCGTTTTCAAGGCGGCCGACGAGCAGGGCATGTTGCTGCTCGACTTGAAGGATCTGCGGGCGATGCTCGCGCATGTTGCGGAGGCCGCCGCGACATACAAGCAGACACACGGGAACGTGGCGCCCGCGAGCGTCGGCGCCATTCAGCGGCAGCTGTTGGTGTTGGAGACGCAGGGCGGCGCAAATTTCTTCGGCGAGCCGGCGCTCGACATCATGGATTTCCTGCGCGTCGATCGCGACGGACGCGGGGTGATCAATATTCTGGCGGCCGACAGGCTGTCGCGCGCGCCGCGGCTCTACGCCACCTTCCTTCTTTGGATGCTTTCCGAGCTGTTCGAAGCCCTGCCGGAAGTCGGCGATCTCGACAAGCCGAAGCTCGTCTTCTTCTTCGACGAGGCGCATCTTCTGTTCAACGACGCGCCGAAGGCGCTGCTGTCCGCGATCGAGCAGGTCGTGCGTCTCATCCGCTCGAAAGGCGTCGGCGTCTATTTCATCACGCAAAACCCGCTCGACGTGCCGGACACGGTTCTGGGCCAGCTCGGCAACCGCATTCAACATGTGCTGCGCGCATTCACGCCTCGCGATCAGAAGGCGGTGCGCGCCGCCGCCGAGACGTTTCGCGACAATCGCGCCCTCGAGGAAGCCGAGGCGATCATGCAGCTTGGAGTCGGCGAGGCGCTGGTGTCCATGCTCGACGCCAAGGGAACGCCGGAAGTCGTCGAACGAACGCTGATCGCGCCGCCGTCCGCCCGCGTTGGACCGATATCGCCGCAGGAGCGGAAGGCCGTCATGGCGGCGAGCGCCTTCGGGGGAAAATACGACACGATGGTGGATCGCGAATCCGCTTTCGAAATGCTGCAGGCGCGCGCCGTCAAGGGCGAGGCCGAAAGCGGCGCAGGCGGCGGTCTGCTCGGCGCGCTCGGCCGCATATTGGGCGGCATTTTTGGCAAGGGCGACAAGAAGCGCATGTCGCCGGCGGAACTTGCGGCGCGCGCCGCGATTCAATCGGCGGCGCGGTCCGCCGGGACGCAGATCGCGCGCCAAATTCTGCGCGGCGTGCTGGGCGGCATGTCGAAGTGAATTCGCGCCCGAAGATCGCGGGATCATAACGGGCAGGATCTTTGCCAAAACTTGCGCGGCCAAACTTGCGCGGCCGAGCCTTTGAAACGCGCCATTCACATTGCTGAATCTTAATCCGTGCTTTAGCCTCCCTTCACGCAATTGTCATTTTCCAGCCCTCTAGGGGCGCCCTATAATGTCCCCCTGTCGCGGCCGGCGTTTCGTGGCCGCGCTTTGCGGACCCGCCATACTCAGGGGGTTCGCCAGGAGGGACTTATGGCGAATGCCTTGCCAATCGTCTCAGAAGACGGCCTAGCCCGCTATCTATCTGAAATCAGGCGGTTTCCAATGTTGGAGCCGCAGCAGGAATATATGCTTGCCAAGCGCTGGCGCGAGCATGAAGACGCTAAAGCCGCGCAGGACCTGATCACGTCGCATCTGCGGCTCGTGGCGAAGATCGCCATGGGGTATCGCGGTTACGGCTTGCCGATCGGGGAAATCGTCTCCGAAGGCAATGTCGGCCTCATGCAAGCCGTCAAGCGCTTCGAGCCCGAGCGCGGCTTCCGCCTCGCGACCTATGCAATGTGGTGGATCCGCGCCTCCATCCAAGAGTATATTTTGCGCTCCTGGTCGCTCGTCAAAATGGGCACCACCGCGAGTCAGAAGAAGCTCTTCTTTAACCTTCGCAAGGCCAAGAGCCGCATCTCCGCCTTCGAGGAAGGCGACCTGAAGCCCGAGAACGTCGAGAAGATCGCGCATCGGCTTGGCGTGTCCAAGCAGGACGTCATCGACATGAATCGCCGCATGGGCGGCGACGCTTCGCTCAACACGCCATTGCGCGAGGAGGGCGAAGGCGAATGGCAGGACTGGCTCGTCGACGACAGCGTCGATCAGGAGCATCTGCTCGTCGCCCACGAAGAAAGCGACAATCGCCTGAAGGCGCTGCGCGGCGCGCTTGACGTGCTCAATCCGCGCGAGCGGCGCATCTTCGAGGCGCGGCGGCTTTCGGATGATCCTCTCACGCTCGAAACGCTCTCCGAGGAATTCGGCGTGTCGCGTGAGCGCGTGCGCCAGATCGAGGTGCGCGCCTTCGAGAAGGTGCAGGCGGCGGTGCGCGACGGCGTCGCGCGCATCGAGTCGGCGTCCGCGCCGGCTGCGTAACGGCTCCGGAATCCGAGGAATGATTGAACGACGCGGCGCAAGAAGCGCGCCGCGGCTTTCAGTCCGGTTACGCCAAGTCGGTTTGCTCTCCGCAAAAGTCGCACGAACTCACCAGAGCTGTTGCACCTGCCCCAAGCCTTCGCTCGCTCTATATTGGCGAGGACTGGGAGGCGCGCCAGAACAGCGACATGTCTCACTGGCTCATTGTCGGCGCCAGCCGCGGCATCGGACTTGAAACTGCGCGTCAGCTTTCGGCGCGAGGGGAGCGCGTGACCGCGAGCGTGCGCAGCGCGGCGGGCCTGGCGGCGCTGAAAGCGGCAGCGCCGCAGGCGGCGCCCCTGCAGTTCGACGTGCGCAATGAGGCCGAGATCGAGGCCGCCGCCGCGCAAGTCAGCGATCCGATCGACGTGCTGATCGCCAACGCCGGCGCCTATGGGCCGCAGCGCCAATCCTCGACCGACATGGATTTCGACGGCGCGCTCGATCTTCTCTCGGTCAATACGCTCGGCCCGCTGCGCGTCGTTCAGGCCTTCCTGCCGCTGGTGAAGCGGAGCAGCGCACATCCCCGCATCGTGTTGATGACCAGCAGACTGGGCTCGATGTCGCTGGGCGGGACGGTCAATGTCGCCTACCGCGTCTCGAAGGCTGGTCTGAACAAGATCGCGCAATGTCTCGCTGACGATCTGAAGGCGGAAGGCGTCGTCGTCGTCGCCCTCAGTCCGGGTCGGGTGCGCACCGACATGGGCGGGCCGGACGCCACGCTCGACGTGCGCGACAGCGTGGCGGGCATCATTCGAACCGTCGAGTCGCTGACGCTTGCCGATACGCGCCGCTATCTCGACTATCGCGGCGAAGGGCTTCCCTGGTAAATGGCCCGCGCCTGCGCCTCGATTTTCTCTACCGTCTCTCTCGCCAACGCTCTTCGCGGCGTCGGCACATCGAGCGTCGCGACGACGCGCGCAGGACGCGGTGATAAAAGGAATATCCTGTCCGCGAGCGCAATCGCTTCGGCGAGATCATGCGTCACGATGAGGGTCGTGATGCGCCTTTCGTCGATGAGCCTTGCGATCATCTCGCGCAGATCTCGGGCGAGCGCGGCGTCGAGCGACACAAGCGGCTCGTCGAGTAGCAGCAGGTCCGGCTTGACCGCGAGCGCCCGCGCAAGCGCTGCACGCCGGGCGAGGCCGAGCGAAAGTTCGCGTGGAAAAAGCGCGGCGTGCTCGGCGAGCCCGAGTTCGTCGAGAAGCGCGGCGATGTCGTCTTCGCGCGCATGCGGCGCGGCGATGCGGATATTGTCGATGACGCTGCGCCAAGGCAGCAATCGCGGCTCTTGGAAAACCATGCCGAGTCGGCCGTGTTCGGGCAGGACGATCGTTCCGACGTAGTCCTTGTCGAGTCCGGCGATGAGCCGCAGCAGAGTCGTCTTGCCGCAGCCGGAAGGGCCGACCACCGCGCCCGCCTGTCCCGCAGGCAGCGTCAGCCGCAAATCTTGCAGCGCGCGAAGCGGGCTGCCGCCGGCGGAATGATAATCCTTAGACGCGATCGAGACGTCGAGAGACGCCGCGCCGCCAGCGCGAGACGTGTCGTTCAAGAGGCTGCACCAGAAAAGTTTCGACGCCGAGCATCAGCGCGACGAAGGGAAGCGCGTAAGCAAGCAGAAGCTTCATGTCAAAGAGCTGAAAGGCCATATTGATTTCAAAACCGACGCCGTTGGAGCGCCCCAGCAGCTCCACGACGAGGACGATCTTCCAGACGAGCGACAGGCCGGAACGCGTCGCCGCCGCAAGATAGGGCGCGAGCTGCGGCAGGACGAGATGCTTGAAACGCGCGGCGGGCGAAAAGCGAAAGACATGCGCCATGTCCTCAAGATGCGGATCGAGCGCCCGCGCGCCTTCGCGCACGACGACGATGGCGTTGGGCAGCTTGTTGAGCGCGACGGCGCCGATCGCGGCGACTTCCGTGAGGCCGGCCCAGACATAGGCGAGCACGATGACGACCAAAGCCGGCAAATTGAGCAGCGTGACGAGCCAGGGATCGAGCAGCCGGTCGGCGAGCTTGTTGCGACCCATGACATAGCCGATCGCCGACCCGAAACTCATGGCGAGCGCGAAGGCGGCGACGACGCGCGCGAGCGTGATCGTGAGATTGAAGAACAGCCCGCCGGAGACCGCCTCTTCGTAAATCTTCTCGAAAACGGCCGTGGGTCCCGGAAGTCGGCGCGGATCGGACAGAGACGCGCCGATCTGCCAAAGCAGGAGCAGAGCCGCAAGCGAGATGAAACGGATCAACGCGGCTTGCCCTTGGCGTCCTTGTAGAAGGTTCCGGGATCGAGCGTTTTGCCGGGGCCGACAAGCTTTGCGCCGCCGAGCGCGGCGAGCGCGCCATAGAGCGTCCGGGCGTCGGCTTCTTCCTGCGCGACCGAGCGTTTCGGCGCGCCGGCGACATAGCGCTTGCGGTAGATGTCGACTGTCTTGGCGTCCTTGCCGCCGAGGCGCTGGGCGATGACTGCGCCCCAGGCCCTGTCGGATGTCGCAATCAGCTCCTTGGCCTTCTTCGTCATCGAGAAGAACCGCGCCAGCACGTCCTTGTTCTTCGCCGCGAAATCTTCGTCGAAGACATAGCCGGTGACGACGACGTCGCCCTTGGCGCCGAGCGCCTTTTCGACGTCGGTGAGTTCGACGGCGCGCGTGAAGCCTTGCGCCTCAAGATCGGCGGCGAAATTCCAGAATTCGAGCGCCGCGTCAATCTCGCCCTGCAGCGCCTTTTCGGCGATGAGCGGCGGCGCGCCATAGAGCACGGTTGCAGACTTGTCGAGATCGACGCCATCTTTAAGCGCATAGGCTTTGAGCATCAGCCAGCTCTTGTCGAGCGGCCCGCCGGCGACGCCAAGTTTCTTGCCGACGAGGTCCTTGACGCTGTTGATCGCGGGGTTCTTGGTCATCACCGCGCCGATCGCCGATGAGTGCGGGTAGAAGGTCAGCTTCGCGCCCTGCGCGCGCTGGCGGGCGACCCATAGCCAATCGGAGATGATGATGTCGGCGCCGCCGCCCTGGATGGCGATCTTGCCGGCGTCGGTCGAGGCGAGCTCGGTGGCGTCGATGTCGAGCTTAGCTTCCGTATCGAGGCCGAACGCCTTAGCGACGGCAAGCTCCCAGCCCAGCGTGCCGGTCTTCTGCAGCGCGATACGCAGTTTTTCCGCCTGCGCCGGCGCGGCGGCGAAGAAGAGGCTGGCGAGGCCGGCGGCGAGAGCGACGAAGAAGCGTTGCATGTTTTCCTTGAGGTTTTCGCTGAATGTCTTACCGCAGGATGGACATGGCGTCGATTGCGCGCACGCTGGCCGTGTCTCCCCCGTTGGTTGGCGACCATCGGCGCAGGCGCAGACTCTCCTCGTCATGCCCGCGCTTGTCGCGGGCATCCACGCCGGGACGTTACGCAACGGCTGCAAGGCGCACGCAATGTCGACACGTGGATGGCCGGGACAAGCCCGGCCATGACGGTTGGGTGCGCCAATGCCGTCTTCGACGGCTTCGCCCGGCCATGACGGTTGCCTTCAAGGAGAGGTTTGTCGATTCGCTGCAAGCGCCGCGTCATAAAAATCCGCGAGCCGCGAGAGCAGGGCGGCGCAGTCGCCTTCAAAACTCGAGCCATGCATCACGGCGAGGCGGCGCGGCTCCAACGCCGCGAGCGTGCGGATCGTCGGGCCCGTCATCGGCGTCAGCGACGTGGCCTGAAAGGCGTTCTCCGCCGTCATCGCCGCTTCGAGCACACTCTCTTTCGTGACGGCCGGTCCGTGACCGATCTGCGTGAGGAGATCGCCGCAGAACAGCGTGCGGGTCGTCTCCTCGTAGATCACCCCCGATTCCCACGCATGCGGCACATGCGGCGTATCGATGTAGCGCACGCGCCTTCCGCCGATGTCCATGATTTCGCCGTCGGCAAGGGCGCGCGGCGGCCGGTCGGCGAGATCGTTGAGCGACACCATGCAGGCGGTCTGGCCATGAACCACCTGCGCCTGCGGCGCCGCGGCGAGCCAGAGATTCATCGCGCCGCATTCATCCGCTTCGACATGGCCGAAGGAAATCCAGCGCAGCCGCTCGATCGGCATGATCGCGGCCAAGGCCTTCGAGACGCACGGAAACAGCGAACGCGGGCCGCAATGAAACAGCAGCGGCTCGTCCGCATGAATGAGGAACTGGTTGAAGGTGAATCCGGCGGGCGCCGCGATCTCCGGCACGAACGTCGACAGGCGATAGATGCGCTCGGCGACTTCATCGACCTTCGTTTCCATCTCACCCTCTGACGGCATTCGGTCGCCGCATGCGTGAATCCGCGCGGCCCTTCATCTGCGCCTAGCCTTTCTCCACGTCCCATCGATGGCGAAGGTAAAGCAGCAGGAGCAGCCAGAAGGCGATAAAGCCGTCGGAGAAGATCGTCAAAAAGTTGTAGGGCGCATAGTCCCCAGCGCGAAGCGTCTGCTCGATGTGGCCGTAGGTCGCCCCGAGCATGAACAACGACCATCCGAGCCCGGTGGCGAGCCAGAAGGCGCCGCGGATCCAAATGCAGAGAAAACCGAGAACGCCCCAGGCGCCGTCGTGAACGCCGACTTCGAACTGGAACGGGCTGCCTGGCGCCCAGCCGATGCTGCGAGCGGTCTCATCGGCGAAGAACACATGCGGGACGAAGCCGAGCGGCAGGCCGATGACGCCGACGTCGAGAACCAGCGCGTAAAGCAGCAGGAGACGAACCACGCGCGCACGAGTCCTTGGGACTCTGCTTAGCGCGAGATGCGCCAGCGGCAGCAGCACGCTGAAGAGCGCGACGATGAGGCCGATCATGACGACGCGGCCGCTTTCGCGTCTTCGGCCGCAGCGGCGGCGACGCTGCGCTGGCCCGGCTTCAGCGCCTTGATCTGATATTTTTCACATTCCGCGCTCAATGCTGCGAGGCCACCGTAAAGCTCCTGAGTATCGCCATAGCCGATGGACGCGAATCGATAAATGAGCCGACGTACCAGGCTCGGCTTCAGGAAATAGCCGGAGTGGACGTCAGCCTCGCCTCTGACATAGACCCAAAGCAGGCGCAGATGTCCTAGCCAGGATAAGTTCGGCGATACTCCGGGCGCAGCGTCCGTCACCACCCCATGGCCCTCGGCGTCGATGCTGTCGGTGCAGTCGAAATAGGTCAGCCTCTGCGCGAATGATTCTTCCGACTGCACGGCGTCGAGTTCAGCGTAAAGCTCGTAAAGGGTGCGCGCGCCGACGCGCAGATTGCCGAGCGTCAGCTGTTCGGAAAGTCCCCAGCCGGTTAGCACGCCGACATTGCCGAGGCGATAGCCGAACCTGCGGCTCTTCGTCGGCAGCGAAAAGAAATTCGCCGCCGTCGAAATGTCGCGCAAAACTTCGTCGCCTTCATTGGAGAAAAGATGGGCCTCCTGAAAGCGGATCAACGACGAATGCAGCGCATTGCTTCGGCCGAGCAGCAGCACTTCCGAGGGAATGTCGGGCGAGACGAGAACCAGGCGGCGCAATATAAAATTCTTTCCAATCTTCGATCTGAGCTCCCGCCGCATGCGCTCCTCTTCGCTTCCAAGCGTCTCTGGGCCGTGGCGCATGGCGGCGATCGCGAGGGGGGAAAACACGTCGGAGAGAATGCGCACGGCGTTGGTGACGACGAAGCCGCCCATGCTGTGGCCGATAAAGGAAAGGTCGACCCTTCCGATAAGATCGTCGGGGTCCTCGCTCGGCCGTTTGGGAAGCCTGTCGTCGATCTCGCGAATAAGATTGACGAGATCGGGCACGCCGTAATTCGTCGCCCGGAAGCCGTCACGAAAATAGACGATGAGCCGCAAGCCAAAAAGGGTGAGGGGAATGATGGCCATCGCCGCAGTCACAGCCGTCACGACGACGCGCGTGAGCTTCCACCAGTCGCAAATCTCGAAAGAGAAGTTCACGAAATATACGGCTGCGAGCGAGACGAAGAGAATGCCGAGGAGGAATAATGGCGCAGCGTTCAAGCCGCTTCGCCAAGGGGTTCCCATCGCTTCTGACGGCCAACGATAACCGATGCAAACGAGGCCGCGGTTCTCGAGCGCGTCGTCGTCGTTCAACGCGATGAACGACTCTTTGAAGGTTTCGAGAACTTTCTTTCGCGGCGTGTTGAAGCCGTGGACGGTAATCAGGAGTTTAGGGTTCTCCTGTTTGCTGAATACCTTGACGATCCTATCGATCTCCGAAGGTTCGCAATTTTCAGGAGTTGACGGCGCGCTTTCCTTGTCGTCGATATTATCGGGCGCTGTGCTTTCGACGAAAAAAGCGGGCGTGAAGGCCTTGGCGGCAGGTGGCAGGGCGACCTCGTACACCGCTAATTGTTTGTCGTGCGCCATGGGGCCGCTCCGAAATTTTTGATTGAGCGATAAACCTAAGGTGAGTATTTAGCCGGGTCCGAGCATGCCTCAGCGTCGCCTGTGCGACAAGCCGCCTGTGCGACAAGCTGAAGCGCTGTCTGCCTTTTTTGTGAACTCCCTATGTCGGCCAGGCGAGGACGCTTGCGCCGAACCGACCCACACTGTCCCGAATCGCGCTAAGATCGCTCATGGCTTCAAAACCCGATCTGTTCAGCGGCGCGCCGCGCAAGGCGCCCGCGTCGAAACCCGCCCCAAAGCGCGGGCCGGCGGAATATTCCGCCGCCTCGATCGAAGTGCTGGAGGGGCTCGAGCCCGTCCGCCGGCGCCCCGGCATGTATATCGGCGGCACCGACGAGGCGGCGATGCATCACCTCTTCGCCGAGGTGCTGGACAACGCCATGGACGAGGCCGTGGCCGGCCATGCGACCTTCATCGAAGTGACGCTGGAAACTGACGGCTGGCTCACGGTCAACGACAACGGCCGCGGCATTCCGGTCGAGTCCCATCCGAAATTTCCCAAGAAATCGGCGCTGGAAGTGGTGATGACCACGCTCCACGCGGGCGGCAAGTTCGATTCAGGCGCCTATCAGACCTCCGGCGGTCTGCACGGCGTCGGCGTCTCGGTCGTCAATGCGCTGTCCGAAAAGCTCGACGTCGAGGTGGCGATCGCCGGCCAGCTTTACGGCCAGGAGTTTTCGCGCGGCCTGCCGCTCGGCAAGCTCAAGACGCTTGGCCGCGTCAACAACCGGCGCGGCACCAAGGTGCGCTTCAAGCCCGACGCGCAGATTTTCGGCGCGGGCGCGCATTGGAAGCCGGCGCGGCTCTTCCGCATGTCGCGCTCCAAGGCCTATCTCTTCGGCGGCGTCGAAATTCGCTGGCGCTGCGATCCTTCGCTGATCGACCCCGGCGCGGACACGCCGCCTGAGGCGGTGCTGCGTTTTCCCGGCGGCTTGAAGGATTATCTGGCGCGCGAAATCCATGGGAAGGAACTCGTCGCCGATCAGCCCTTCGTCGGCAAAATCGCGCGCGAAGGCGGCCATGGCTCGCTGGAATGGGCGGTCTCCTGGCTCGCCGAGGATGACGGCTTTGTCCATTCCTATTGCAACACGATTCCGACGCCGGACGGCGGCACGCATGAAGCAGGGTTTCGCGCCGCGCTCCTAAAGGCGCTCAAGGATCACGCCGAGCGGGTCGGACAGGCGAAGCGCGCCAAGGACATCGGCGCCGACGATCTCATGGGCCAGTCGGCCGCGATGATCTCGGTCTTCATGCGCGAGCCGGAGTTTCAGGGCCAGAACAAAAGCCGGCTGATGAGCGCCGAGGCGGCGCGCATCGTCGAAAGCGCGGTGCGGGACGCTTTCGACCATTGGCTCGCCGGCGCCCCCTCGCAGGCCAATAAGCTCTTGGATTTCGCCGTTGAGCGCGCCGAGGAGCGCCTGCGCCGGCGCGCCGAGAAGGACATTGCCCGCAAGACCGCGACCCGCAAGCTGCGGCTGCCCGGCAAGCTCGTCGACTGCACGAATAATTCGGCGCAGGGCTCGGAGCTGTTCATCGTCGAAGGCGACTCCGCCGGCGGCTCCGCGAAGGAGGCGCGCAACCGCACGACGCAGGCTATTTTGCCGCTGCGTGGCAAGATTTTGAACGTCGCCTCGGCCACGAAGGACAAGCTCCTCGCCAATCAGCAGCTCGCCGATCTGGCCCAGGCGCTCGGCTGCGGACTGGGCGCGCATTACCGCGACGAAGATCTGCGCTACGAGAAGGTGATCGTGATGACCGACGCCGACGTCGACGGCGCGCACATCGCCTCGCTGCTCATCACCTTCTTCTATCGGCAGATGCCGCGCCTCATCGAGAACGGCCATCTCTATCTGGCGCAGCCGCCGCTCTATAAGCTGACGCAAGGCGCGAAGACCGTCTATGCGCGCGACAATGAACATCGCGAGGAATTGATCGCCAAGGAACTGACCGGGAAGGGAAAAATCGAGACCGGCCGCTTCAAGGGGCTTGGCGAGATGAGCGCGGCTCAGCTCAAGGAAACGACGATGGACCCGAGCAAGCGCACGCTGCTCAAAGTCGTCGTCGAGCCGGAAGATCGCGAGGAGACCGCGGACTGCGTCGAGCGGCTGATGGGCAACAGGCCGGAAGCGCGCTTCGCCTTCATCCAGGAGCGCGCCGCGTTCGCGACGGAACTCGTGGATATCTAGCCCAGGGCGATCGGGTGAGGAAACATACGCGAAAACGGGTTTCCTCGTCCTTCGAGACGGCCTCTATGAGGCCTCATCAGGATGAGGAAACCCTTTGCCAAGCCCCTCGCGCCCGGACGCGTCCGGGAGTATGGTGTCGTCCTCCCACGACGATAGGCGCCGCGTGACCGACACGGAAATTCGCCCAACGACCGAGGATGCGCGCCCCCCGCGGTCCGTCTGCGACGAGCAGGCCTTCGCCCTGGAGCGGATGCAGCTTGCGCTCGACGCCGGGCGCACCGGCATCTGGGACTGGAACCTCCTGACGGGCGAAGTGCATATCGACGAGCGCGTGCGCCGCCTGTGGGGCCTTCCCGAGGGCGTTCCGGCAAGCTTTGAAATCTTCCGCAGCGCGCTGCATCCGCAGGACAAGAAGCGTACGAAAGAGGCTGTCGGCGTCGCGCTCGATCCCACCCACGAGGGCGATTACGAGATCGAATATCGCGTCATCGGTCAGACCGACCGCATCGAGCGCTGGGTCTCGGTGCGCGGCCGCACTTTTTTCGACGAAGGCCGCGCGGTCCGCATTCTCGGCACTGCGCGCGACATCACGCCGCGCAAACAGCGCGAGCAGCATGTGCGCGTGCTCTTGCGCGAACTCGTGCATCGCTCGAAGAACCTGCTCGCCGTCGTGCAGGCGATGTCGCGGCAGACGGCCGCCGGTTCGCCCTCGGTCGAAGATTTTCAGCGCAAATTCGGCGCTCGCCTGCAGGCGCTGTCGATGGCGCATGATCTGCTCGTGTCGCAGGATTGGCGCGGCGCCTCGATGCGCGAATTGGTGCGCGCTCAGCTCGCCTATTGCATGGACGTGCCGCAGGGCGACGTGTCGTCGCGCGCGACGATCGATGGCCCGAAAATCATGCTGAAGCCGGAGGCGGCGCAGAACATCGGCCTCGCCTTGCATGAACTCGCCACGAACGCGCTAAGCTTTGGCGGCCTGTCACGGCCGGACGGCGCCGTGTCGCTGACATGGCGCTTCGAGGACGGGCGGCTCAATATCGAATGGCGCGAGAGCGGCGGCCCGGCGGTGGCGATGCCGCCGCGCGAAGGCTTCGGCCATAAGGTCATCAAGCGACTTGTCGCGCAGGCGCTCGATGGAACGGCGACGCTCAACTTTCCGCCCGACGGATTGATTTGGACTCTGTCGATCCCGGCGAGCTACGCGACCGTCAGGGACGATCAGGTCTGATCACTCAAGTTCCTGTCGCACTCATCCCAGCAGATCAATCAGCGGACCAATCAGCGGGGCGTCGGCGGGCGGCATCGGATAGTTGCGCAGATCGCGGGCGCGCGCCCATTTCACCGCCTGTCCCTCCATCGGCGAAATAAAGCCCTCCCACTTACGACAGACGTAAAGCGGCATCAGAAGATGAAAGTCGTCATAGGCGTGGCTCGCGAAGGTCAAAGGCGCGAGGCAGGGCGCGCAGATCCGCACGCCAAGTTCCTCTTCGAGTTCGCGCGCGAGAGCGTCTTCCGGTCGCTCGCCGGGATGTAGCTTGCCGCCGGGAAACTCCCACAGACCGGCGAGCTGTTTGCCTTCGGGACGTTGCGCGATCAGCACGCGATTGTCGGCGTCGACGAGCGCCGCCGCCACGACGAGCAATAGAGTCACAGGCGCGCTCAATTGCCGGAGAGAACGACTTTCACCGGGCCGTTTTCCTTGCCGGTGAGCGTCACTTCTTCATACATCGCGCCGCCTTTAGGCGTAGGCGCATCCTTCGGCTTCCAGATGAGCTGGGTCGTCAGATAATAGCGTCCGGGCGCGACATTCTCGAAGGTGAATCGTCCGTTCGACTCCGTGGTCGTCGTGCGGGTCAGAGAGGCGTATTGCGTGTCCGGCTCGACCTTTGGAATTGACGCGGCCGGCAGGAATTTCACCGACCCGTAAAAATTCTTAATGCGGGTCTGCGCATAGGTCGTGGCCGGTATCAGCCTCACGGTTTCGCCGGCGGCGTAGCGCACATTCGATCCCGAGGCGTCGCGCAGAAAGGCCTGTCCGGCAATGACGCCCCTGCCGGGCGCCCTGATGTAATTCGCCTGCGACGGATCGAAGCCGACGCCGGGGGTCGGGCCGCGCCCGGCGTTGCAGGCTGAGAGCAGTACGAGCGGCGCGACGAAGAGAAGCTTGACGCAACGCATGACAATAACGCTCCACCAGAACGCGGGTCGCACACTTTGACCAGCGCCGACGCCCACGCCCCGCGGATCAGACCGAAGAGGCGGCTTCGGCGGCGATCAGGCAATCTAGCACGTCATGCATCGATCTGACGACTGCGACGCACAGCGACCGCTCAGCCGCCGTCGCCGGCGCGAGGTCGGGAATCATGATCGTCATCGCGCCCGAGCCAGCGGCGGACTGGACGCCAGCAGGGGAGTCTTCAAGCGCGAGACAATATTGAGGCGCAACAGCAAGCTCCTCCGCGGCCTTCAGAAAGGTCTCCGGCGCGGGCTTTGCTTCTTTCACCATATCCGCCGTGACTTGCGCCGTGAAATAGTTCAGAAGGCCGGCGCTTTCGAGCTGGCGTCTTGCAACCTCGCCGCTCGTCGACGTCGCGACGGCCATGGGCGTGGACCTTGACTGAAGATGCGCCAGGAGTTCGCGGACGCCGGGCTTAACAGGAATGCCGTCCCGGGTGAGCGCGCCAAAGCGATCCTCGAACAGGCCGTCGAAACGCTCCCGAACGAAACCGCCGCCGAACCGGCGTTCCATCAGCGCGTAGCAATTCGACCAGGGCGTTCCGAGCATCTGCAGAAAGTAGCCGTCGTCCGCGACTAACCGCATGGCGGAACATGCATCGCTGATCGCGCGCAGATAGAGCCGCTCCGTGTCGAGGAGCGTGCCGTCCATGTCGAAGATCGCGGCGCGAACCGCGTTCGGGAAGATCATCCGGCGAATCAGCTCCTGTAATCGCCGTTGATCGCGACATAGTCCTTGGTGAGATCGCAGGTCCACACGGTCGCCGCGCCTTTGCCGAGACCAAGATCGACGTTGATGACGATGTCGTTCCGCTTCATGATCTGCGACACTTCCGCTTCGTCATAGTCCGGGTCGCGCAGACCTTTGTGGGCGACGCGCACGCCGCCGAACCAGATCGCCAGCCTGTCCCGATCGGCCTTCTCGCCGGCCTTGCCGACCGCCATGACGATGCGGCCCCAATTGGCGTCCTCTCCGGCGATCGCCGTCTTCACAAGCGGCGAATTGGCGATGGAGAAGGCGACGCGCTTCGCCGCCTTGGCGCTGTCGGCGCCCGTCACCGTCACTTCAACGAATTTGCGCGCGCCTTCGCCGTCCCTCACCACTTGATGGGCGAGATCGAGCAGCACGGCGTCGAGCGCACGCTTGAATTCGATCAGTCGCTTGTCGCTCGCCTTCTCAATCTTCGGCACGCCTCGCGTCTTCGCTGCGCCGGTGGCGAAAAGCAGCAGCGTGTCTGACGTCGACGTGTCGCCGTCGACGGTGATGGCGTTGAAGCTGCCCTTAACGCCGCTCTCGAGCAGCGCCTGCAGCGCCTCTGCGCCGATGGCGGCGTCGGTGAAGACGAAGGCGAGCATCGTCGCCATATCCGGCGCGATCATGCCCGCGCCCTTGGCGAAGCCGCTGATCGTCACTTCGACGCCGGCGATCGTCGTTCTTCGGGTCGAGAGCTTCGGATAGGTGTCGGTCGTCATGATGGCGCGCGCGGCGTCCAGCCAGCCGTCGGGCCGCGCCTCCTGCGCGAGCTTCTCAAGCACGCCATCGAATTTATGCGCGTCGAGCGGTTCGCCGATGACCCCCGTGGACGCCAGAAAAATCTGGCGCTCGGGCGCGCCGGTGGCCGCGGCGGCGAGCTTCGCCGAGAACTTAACCGCCTGTGCGCCGGTCTTGCCGGTGAAGGCGTTGGCGTTTCCGGAATTAACGAGCAGCGCGCGCGCCTTGCCGCCTTTGAGTCGGTCGCGGCACCAGTCCACCGGCGCCGAGGGACATTTGGATTTGGTGAAGACGCCGGCGACCGTCGTTCGCGCGTCGAGCAACGCCAGCATCACATCGGTGCGTCCGGCATAGCGCACGCCCGCGGCGCCGACGCCGAAGCGCACGCCCTCGAGCGGCGGGATTTCGGGCGCGGATTTCGGCGCGAGCGGGGAGACAGTGGCGTCATGAGGCATAGCGGAGCCTTGTCAATGGAGTGGACCTGCGCGGATGTGCCCGGCGCTACAGCTCCGCGTCAAGGCCGAGAAGCGGACCCGCGCAATTCACGCTCCCCCTTGAGGGGGAGAGTCGCGCCGTCATCCACGCGGGGGCGCCCCCACCCGAATATGCTTCGCGCTTCAACCCTCCCCATTAAAGGGGAGGGCGAAGGGCTCGGCGCTTACTTCTTCTTGGCGTCAGCCGGCTTTTGCGTCGGGGCCGCCGGCTTGGCGCCGGGCGCGCCCTCGGCCGGCGCGTCGGAACGTTCGATCTTGGCGCCCTCGCGCAATTTCATGACGAGTTCGCTCTGCGCTTTCTGCACGACATAGCGGGCGACCTGATCCTTCACCTCATTGAGCGGCGGGAAAACTTTCGGGCGCTTCTCGTCGAGCTTGATGATGTGCCAGCCGAATTGCGTCTTGATCGGATCGGAGACCTGACCCGGCTCCATCTTCGCCGCCGCGTCGCCGAACTCCGGCACCATGCGGTCTTTCGTGAACCAGCCGAGGTCGCCACCCTTGGCGCCGGGGTCCTTGGAAAGTTCTGTCGCGACTTTGCCGAAATCCTCGCCGGCCTTGACGCGCTTCAGCGCGGCCTTCGCCTCTTCTTCGGTTGGCACCAGAATGTGGTGCGCGTGATATTCCGTTTCGGGCTTCTGGTTCTTCGCCGCCTCGTCATAGGTCTGCTTGACGGCCGCTTCAGTCGCCGCATTCTTGGCGACGTCGCCGAGCAACGTCTCCATCAGCGCCTTGTCGCGCAGATAGGCGAGCTTCTTGGCGAATTCCGGCGTCTCGGCGAGCTTGTCGGCCTGCGCCTTTTGCACGACGAGCTGCTCGTCGATGAGGAAGTCGAGCACATAGGTTTCGCGCGCCTTTCCTTCGAGTTGACGCGGAATGGCGGCGCCAAGATCCTCCATCGCGAGCTTCAGGTCCTCGTCGGTGATCTCGACGCCATTGACCTTGGCGAGGGTTTTCGCGACCGCAGATGTGGCGCCGACGGCGCTCATCGCCAGCAGGACGGCGAGCGCGGTCGTTCCGAGCGCGGCGCGGGCGAAAGAACGCGCATTCTTGCGGGCGTGAGACATGATGTGCTCCAAAAAGAGGCCAGGGCGGCCCTGAACAAAAGCGGCCGTCGCCGCCGGCGGGAAATGCTCCTGCGCGAGGAATCCGGCGTATCTATGCCCGAGGAGGCGGTTCTGACAACTCCCGGCTTAGGCCGAAACCGGGCGCTCGGCGACCTCTCCGACGACGCTCGTGAAAATTTCCCGGGTTCTCTTCTGCGTATCGGCGAGCAGGGCTTCGAGGTTGGAAAGATCTGGCGCGTCGCCGACGCGCAGCAACAGCTCCGTCAATCCGCGCGGCGCGTCGGCGGGACGGAAAGCGTCGTCGATGGCAAGCCGCAGCAATTGCGTCAGCCCTTGATAGAGCTTTGAGGCCTCCGCCAGCGCGTCCGCCGCGCTCGCGTCGAGAAACTCGGCGTCTTTTACACGCTGCAGGGCGAGCGTGGCGTTCGTTGAAAAAAGCTCAGGATGCTGCGGGCCATGCAGCAGCATCAAATATTGCGCGATGAACTCGATGTCGATCAATCCGCCGGGGACCTGCTTAACCTCCCAGGGGCTCGTCGAGCCCTTTTCCTTTTCTATTCGCCGGCGCATGGACAACACGTCGTCCTTTAGTTTTTGCGCGTCGCGAGGACGCGTCAGCGCCACGCGGATCGCCGCTTCGACCCGTTGTGTGAACGCATCAGGACCCGCGACGACGCGAGCGCGGGTCAACGCCATGTGCTCCCATGTCCACGCTTCATTCGCCTGATAGTCCGAGAAGGCGGCGAGACTTACGGCGAGCGGCCCGCTGTTGCCGGAAGGGCGCAAACGAAAATCCACCTCGTAGAGCAGGCCTTCGGCCGTGGGAGCGGAAAGGGCGCTGATCAGCCTCTGCGTGAGCCGGCCGTAATATTGCTGCGTTGAAATCGGCCGTCCGCCGCCCTGTGATTCCGCCATCGGGTCGGCGTCGTAGAGCAGCATCAGATCGAGATCGGACGCGGCCGTCATCTCGCACCCGCCGAGCTTGCCCATGGCGACGACCGCGCACGCGCCGCCATCGATCGTTCCATGAGTTTTGGCGAATTCCTCGCAGACGCGCGCGAAGAGCTGAGCGATCAGCGTTTCGGCGAGTCGCGTATAGGCGAACCCGGCTTCCGCTACCGACAGTGAGCCCGTCAGGATGCGCACGCCAATGAGGAATTTCTGCTCCTGTCCGAAGACGCGGGCGCGGTCGAGCGCGTCTTCGTAAGAGCGCGCCTCGGCGAATTGCCCGGCAAGGCGCTCCTCCAATTCGCTTTGCGTCGGCACCGTCTCGAAAAAAGCCGGCTCCATCAGCGCGTCGAGCACGCGCGGGCGCCGAGAGATCGTTTCGGCGAGCTTGGGCGCCGCGCCGGTAATCGCGGCGAGGAGTTTGAGAAGCCGCGGCTGCGAGACGAGTAGGGAAAACAGCTGCACGCCGGCCGGCAGTTTGGAGATGAGCCTGTCGAAAGCGAGAAAGGCGGCGTCGGCGTTCTCCGTCGCGGCGATGGCTTCGAGCAGGATGGGGGTGAGCTCCGTCAGCCGTTCGCGGGCGATCGTCGAACGCGTCGCAGCGTAGCGGCCGAAATGCCAGCCGCGAATGGTCGCTGTCACCGTCTTGGGGTTGGCGAAGCCCATATTCGCGAGCGTTTCGATTGTCCCCGGATCGTCGTCGTCGCCGGTGAAGACGAGATTGCCGGCGGATGATGTGAGCTGCGGCGCGCTTTCGAAAAGCTTTGCATAATGGCTCTGCACCACGTCGAGCCGCTTCAGCAGCGCTGCGGCGAAGTCGGCGTAGCCCGCAAAGCCCATCATACAGCCGATAACGGCGACGCCGTCTTCAGTTTCCGGCAGCGTGTGCTTCTGCTCGTCGGCGACCATCTGAATGCGATGCTCGACGTCGCGCAGAAAGAGATAGGCTTCGCGCAGATCGTCGCGCGCCTCGCGCGCCACCCAGCCGCTCTCGACGAGCTGGTCGAGCATCGCCAGAGTCGAACGCCCGCGCAGGCGCCGATCGCGGCCGCCGGTGATGAGCTGCTGCGTCTGAACGAAAAATTCGATCTCGCGAATGCCGCCGCGTCCTAGTTTGATGTTGTGGCCGACGACGGCGACCTTGCCGTGTCCCTTATGGGCGTGAATCTGCCGCTTGATGGAGTGCACGTCGGCGATCGCGGCGAAGTCGAAATATTTCCGCCAGACGAAGGGCGCGAGCTCCTGCAGGAATTGTTCGCCAGCGAAAATGTCGCCCGCGACAGGCCGCGCCTTGATATAGGCGGCGCGCTCCCAGTTCTGACCCATGCTTTCGTAATAGCTGAGCGCCGCTTCGAGAGGGATGGCGATCGGCGTCGCGCCCGGATCGGGACGCAGCCGCAAATCGGTGCGAAACACATAGCCGTCGACCGTGCGCTCGCTCATGATCCGCACGATCCGCTTCGTCAGTCTGACGAAAAAATCAACATCCTCTGACGGGTCGGCGAGGCGCGCGCGCGAGCGGTCGAAGAACACGATGAGATCGATGTCGGAGGAGTAGTTCAGCTCAAAGGCGCCGCCCTTGCCCATGCCGAGGAAAATCCATCCAGATCCGCGTTCCGGGTCGCGCTGATCGGCGAGTTCGATCTTGCCGGCGAGCGCAGCGGCGCGCAGCGTGAAGCGAATGGCGGCGGAAAGGGTGGCGTCGGCGATCCGCGTTAGCGCCCGCGTCGCCTCCGGCATGTCCCAGACTTTGGCAAGATCGGCGAGGGCGATGACGAGCGCGGCTTCTTGCTTGGTGACGCGCAGCAGGCGCATCAGCTCGGCTTCGTCTTGGGTTTCGATGTTTCGCGTCTCGTTGATCAGCGCCTCGACGCGCTGCGCGGGATCGCTCGCGAGGATGCGCGCGAGCCGCGCGGGATCGCGCATAGCAAGGTCGGTCAGATAGGGCGACGCGCCCAAGACGCCGAGCAGCAGATCGCGCGCTTTCGGCCGGTCCCGCAAGAGCGCCGCGAGCGCGCCATCGGCCGCGCCGTCTTTTTCGAGAACGCGCGCCAGCGCCGCTTCGGCCTTCTCGGCGTCGAGAGGCGCGATGAAGACCTTGGCGCTGTCGAGAAGGGCGTTGGCGTCCGACGTCAAATTGATTTGCCTTTCAGGGCGTCGAGAGCGGTTTTGCGCCGGGATATAAATCCGGCTATGCGGTAAATCAGCTTTGAGAGTCGACAGGCGATCGTCAATGGAAAAAGGAACCGGACCCTCGCCCTTCGAGACGCCGCCATCAATCTCGGGCCTGCCCGAGATCGACGTTAAATTCGCAAGTCGGTTAGACCCGACTTGCGGGCGCTCCTCAGGATGGGGGTCCTTGGTTCCGCAAAAAAGCAGACTTGACGTCGTCGCCAGGGTCTTTGTGCTGAGCGAAGCAGAGCCACAAGCTCCCTCATCCTGAGGAGCGTGCGGAGCACGCGTCTCGAAGGACGAGGGAGCTTGGCGCCAATGATGAGAAAGATTTCATGTCGCAAGAGGATGTCGCGCAGCTGCTCGCCCGCATCGCCGGGGCGCTGGAGCGTCTGGCGCCGCCGCCGCGCGCGCCCGACTTCTCAGCCGCCGAGGCGTTCGTCTGGCGCGCGGCGGGCGGGGCGTTCCATCCCGTGCGCCGCGTCAACCGGGTCGACCTGGCGCTGCTCAAGGGCGTCGACCGCCAGCGCGACATGCTTCTCGCCAACACCAGCCGCTTCGCGCAGGGGCTTCCCGCCAACAATGCGCTCATGTGGGGCGCGCGCGGCATGGGCAAATCTTCGCTGGTGAAGTCGGTTCACGGCGCGCTGGCGGATAAGGGGCTGAAACTTATCGAAATCCATCGCGAGGATATTGAAGCGCTGCCCGCGCTGCTTGGCGCGCTGGCGAAGGCGCCCTTCCGCTTCATCGTCTTTTGCGACGACCTGTCGTTCGACGGCGCGGAGACGAGCTACAAGGCGCTCAAGACCGCTCTCGAAGGCGGCGTCGAGGGGCGGCCGGACAATGTGCTGTTTTACGCCACGTCGAATCGCCGCCATTTGTTGCCGCGCGACATGATGGAGAACGAAAGCGCCACCGCCATCCATCCCGGCGAGGTCATCGAGGAGAAAATCTCGCTCTCCGATCGCTTCGGACTTTGGATCGGCTTTCACAATTGCAGCCAGGACGACTATCTGGCGATGGTCTTTGGCTACGCCGACCATTTTGGCCTTAATGCGCCCGAGGCGACGATCCGCGCCGAGGCGCTGGAGTGGTCGATCACCCGCGGCGGCCGTTCCGGCCGTGTCGCTTGGCAGTTCGTGCAGGATCTCGCGGGACGGCTGGGAAAAGAATTGTCTTAGGATCGTCCGGTGTTTACGCGTCCACGCCTGACTTCGCCCCGGTTTTATTTTCGCGCTTGCTAGCTTTCGTCCCGCGTCAGGCTTAGCCTGAGCTGGGGCGAAAAGGGGGCAGCATGAGCTTCAGACGTATTGCGCTTATCTCGACCACAATGTTTCTCTCGTTGGTTTCTCTTTCGGAAAGCGCCTTTGCTTTCTGCGGCGTGTTGCAGGCTTCGGCCAGCGGCTATTCCAGAGACGAAGCGCTTTCAAAGGCCAACAACAAGGGACTGGTGGAGGTTCGAAGGCTTGAAGGCAATTATGGAAGCCGCAATGTTCATTACCAAACCGCCTCGTCGTCTTGCCGGGAAGGCGGGAGGGTGACGTGCTTCATCTCCCAGAAGTTCTGCGTCGACAGCGGCCAACGACAGCGGCCGACTCGCGGCGAGGAAGGCCATTCGATGCATGGCTGCCCGCCCGGAACGCGGGCCGTGCCGGAAACCGATAATTGCGTGCCTGTACGTAAACGAACGAGCGAATTTGAAAGCCAGCCGTGGAAAAAGCCGGGTTGCCGGACCTGGAAACAGAGCTGCGACAGAGGCGACGCCCGGGCCTGCGGAAAATATGAGTCGACCTGCCAGGTCAATTGACGCGAGAACATTGCGAGACGCCTGCACGGCAGGCGTCTCGGATCGCCGTCTGGCGGATTAATATGGACGCTCCGGCGTGCATTCCGCCGTCGCGCAGCGCGGTTGGTAGGCATAGGGGATCATGGCGCCCACAAGCAGCAGTCCGCCCATAATGATGATCGCCATTTTGTAATTCATCGCGGTTCCTCTCCGACAGCGTTCGGCGCTTTGGCTTGATTGGAATAGATCCCACGTCACCCGACGTGCGTCTGTGACTTTGTCTTCATCGCCGCGTGATTGCCGCGTGGGGCTGTAAGGATCGGAAGATCAAATCGTCTTGGCTTTGAATCGACACAGATCTGCGATCAGGCAGCGCGGGCATTCTGGCCTGCGCGCCTTGCACACATAGCGTCCGTGCAGAATGAGCCAGTGATGCGCGTGCATCAGATATTTCTCTGGCGTAATCCTCGCGAGTCCCGCTTCGACCTCTTCGGGCGTCTTGCCGCTTGCGAGCGGCAACCGGTTGGAGACGCGAAAAATATGTGTGTCGACCGCGATCACCGGCTCGCCGAAGGCGACATTGAGCACGACATTCGCGGTCTTGCGGCCGACGCCTGGGAGCGCGGTCAATTCCTCGCGCGTGCGCGGCACGTCCCCGCCATGCCGTTCGATCAGCAATCGCGACAGGGCGACGATATTTTTTGCCTTGGCGCGATACAGGCCGATCGTTTTGATCAGGTCGCGCACGCGCTCCTCGCCGAGCGCCGCCATCTTGGCGGGCGTGTCGGCCTGCGCGAAGAGCGCCGGAGTCGCCTTGTTGACCCCTGCATCCGTCGCTTGCGCGGACAGCACGACGGCGACGAGCAGCGTAAAGGGGTTTTTGTAACCGAGTTCGGTCTTGGGTTCAGGGTTTGCGGCTGCGAGACGCGCAAATATCTCTTCGATGCGCGCAGCTTCAGCGGCCGCCGGCCGCCGACCGGCTCGCGGTTTTTTAGCGACGCGCGCGCGCTGACTGTTTGTTTCCGTCATAGGCGCGTTATAACTTTTAGAATCTGAGGGACAAAGCCGGCAGGAGAAATGTCCGACCCCTTCGAGCGGAAAATTTACGAAGCGCGGCTGACGCCGCATCGGTCGATGACGCCGCACGCCTTCTATCTTTTCATTATGATCTTCTGTTTCGGACAGCTGCTGTTCGCGCTGCCCTTCTTCTTCATGGGCGCCTGGCCCGTCGCCGGCTTCATGGGCCTCGATGCGGTCGGTCTCTATCTCGCCTTCCGCGTCAGCTTCCGCGCCGCCCGCAGTCATGAGACGCTCGACCTCACGCCGCTGGAACTCGTTTTCGCGCAAATCGGCGCGCGCGGACAACGAAAGGAATGGCGCTTCAACCCTTCGTGGGTGCGGCTTGAACAGACGATCCACGAAGAATTCGGAACGGAGCGTGTGGCCCTGATCTCGCGCGGCGAATGCATCGAGATCGGCGCCTTTTTGGGGCCGGATCAGAAAGCGGAGCTGGCGCGCGAACTCAACCGCGCGCTCATCGACGCGCGCATGGGCGCGCGTTTCGGCTAGAACGCGCTCCATTCCGCCCAAGAACGGCAAGATCTAGCGTCGCTGGCTCAGCATAGCGTCGGCTTCCCGCATCAGCCGCGCCTCGTGCCGCTTATAGTAGCGCCAAAGCACAAACAGCCCGATGACGAGCCCGCCGGCGAGGGCCATCGCGATGGGACCTTCGATTTTTTCGAAGCCAGCGGTGAGGTAATAAGCGCCAAAGCCAAATACGCACGCCCAAACGACGCCGCCCGACGCGTTATAGATGAAGAAACGGCCAGGCGGCAGATGGTTTGCGCCCGCGAGCGAGGCCGCGAGAATGCGCAGCAACGCGATGAAGCGGCCGAAAAAGACGATCGCGCCGCCCCAACGATAGAAGAGATATTGGCCCAGGCGCAGCTTGTCTGGCCCAAGTCCGACATGATGGCCGTAGCGTTCGAGAAGCTTCGTTCCATACTCCCGCCCCAGCCAGTAACCGATATTGTCGCCGACGATCGCGCCTGCAGCGGCCGCCACGACGATATTCTCGATGGCGATCGCTCCGGAGAGCCGCGCGTAAATTGCCGCGCCAACGAGCATGGTTTCGCCGGGCAGTGGAATGCCGGCGCTTTCCAGAGCCACGACGACAAAGATCGCCCAATAGCCGTAGGTCGAAAGGATCTCGGCGATCTGCGCCTGGTCGAGAAAGTGCGTCATCCCTGGCCCAGAAAGTGTCGGCTTCCGCGACTCTCATGTAGGCCTAAGCGCGCAAATGGCGACGTCGCCGAAGCGAGGCCGCCATTCAAAAACGTCGATCGGACAGGGTCAGTGATATTGCAGCGCATTCTCTCGCGCGGCGCTGAAGGCGTAGGGCGGCGTCGCCGCCATAGCCTCGCTGTCCAAGAAGAAGGGGTCGCGCTCCAGCGCCACTTGGAGGACCTCCCGCAATCCTCTGAGCAGAGGCTGGTCGTCGCGGACGACCTTGGCCCGAAGCGCCTCTTGCGCGGCTTCATCCGACCGGCTCGCGAACTCGCGCACCGCCAGCGCGACGAATTTGCCAACGCTGACGCCTTTCTCTTCAGCCGCGGCGCGTACGCGTTCAGCGAAGCCGCCGCCAATGCAAGCCAAGGCGGCATGCGCCACCTTGTCGTTAGAGCAGGAATTGATCAGATCCACGATGACCATGACGACCTCCGCCCTTGAACGTTCCATGTTTTGGAACCCTTTGTTGGTCGCGGGCTGCTTTAGCGCCGCGACATCAGTTTCCTTCGCCTTGTTAGGCGCGTTCGTTCCCGCCAAGCTATACAGTCAAGCTGAACGTTATCTGTATGAGTGATGAAAAAATTCCGCATCCGGCGATCGGATGGGATCTCTCAAGCCCGGCGAACAAGGCTGTCGGCGCAAGAGCCGAGAGACGTTCGCTCCCCATGCCGTGCGCTGCTGCCTTCTAACTGAAAGCCGTGACAGCTTCGCGACGAAGTTCGCCAGCATATCAACAACATAAGGATCAGCCGAGCTGAGCCCACAGCACGACTCCAGACTCAACTCGTGGCCAGAGCAATAGTTCCGAGCAGCTAAAAAATTCGTAGCTGCGGCGCAAAAGACTCGTGTGGCGCCGCAGTAGCCTTGCCTCTACCAAGCGCCAATGTTGGGCGCCGAAGCCCAGGGTTCCGTTGGCGGCAGCGGCGCGCCCTTCTGCAGCAACTCGATGGAGATCGAATCCGGCGTTTGCACGAAGGCCATATGGCCGTCGCGCGGCGGCCGATTGATCGTCACGCCCGCCGCCTGCAGTCGCGCGCAGACTTCGTAAATATTCTCAACGGCGAAGGCGAGGTGACCGAAATTCCGCCCGCCGGCATATGCGTGTTCGTCCCAGTTATGGGTGAGTTCGATTGTCGGCGCGTTGTTTTCCTTGGCTTGCGCCGCATCCTCGGGCGCGGCGAGATAAACGAGCGTATAGCGCGCCTTTTCGTTCTGGGTGCGGCGCACCTCCTGTAGCCCAAGCACGCCGCAAAAAAACGCCAGCGAGCGGTCGAGGTCGCTAACGCGGATCATGGTGTGCAGAAATTTCATATTGCGGCTCCTATCTGATGCGTCCGCCATAATAATAGCGTTTCGCGGGCGCGGATTTGCACCCGCGCCGGGCGCCTGCTAGAGCGCTCGCGCTCCCAAAACATGGTGCGTATTGAGTTGACCGAGACGAATGCTCTTCCGCGAGCGGCGACCAGCGTCAAGCTGGCGGCCGCGAAGGCGTCGATCGCCGCCAGCGCTTTGCTCGCGGCGGCAAAGCTCGCTGCCGGTCTGTGGTCTGGCTCACTCGCGCTGCTGTCGGAGTCGGGACACGCCTTCGTGGACACCGGCGCGACAGTGCTGACCTTCTTCGCGGTGCGCGAAGCAGAGAAGCCGGCGGACGAGGAACATCACTATGGCCATGGCAAATATGAGGCGCTGGCCGCGCTGATCCAAACCGGTTTCCTCTTCGGCCTCGCCTTGTTCATCGTCGGCGAAGCCTGGAGGCGGTTGCAGGAGACGGATGTCGTGATCGACGCCGGCTGGCCGATCTATAGCGTTCTGGTCGTCTCGATCGTCGTTGATTTCGTGCGATCGCGACAATTGCGCCGGATCGCAAAGGAAGAGGGCAGCGACGCACTGGCCGCCGACGCGCTGCATTTTTCGAGCGATCTGGTGTCATCGGCGCTGGTGCTGCTCGGTCTCGTTGCCGCGCATTATGGGTTCGAGCGGGGCGACGCGCTCGCCGCCTTGGGCGTCGCCGCCTTCATCGCCGTCGCGGGGTTTCGGCTGGGCCGTCGCACGATCGACACTCTGCTCGACGCCGCGCCACGCGAAATGGCGCCGCATCTCGAGAGAGCGATCGTCGACGTGCCGGGAGTCATCGCGATCGATTCGCTGCGGCTGCGCACGATTGGCCCTGACATCATCGGCGAAGCGACGATCGGCGTTTCGCGCGGCTTGCGCGTCGAGCAGGCGGCGCGAATCAAATCGGCCGTCGCCGAAGCGATCGCGAGAGTCACGCCGCGCGCCCGGGTTACGCTGTCGATCGAGCCGCAGGCGCTTGACGACGAAACGATCGCGGAACGCATCCTGCTGGTTGGCGCGCGTCGCCACATTCACGCCCATCATGTCATCGCCCAGCAGATCGAGGGCAGGCTATCGATCGGCGTCGACGTCGAACTCGATGGCGCCATGCCGCTCGGCCGCGCGCATGCGATCGCCGCCGACTTCGAGAGCGCGCTGCGCGACGAATTTGGCGCCGACGCCGAAGTCGACACGCATATCGAGCCGCTCGAGCTGCAATTGCTCGCGGCGCAGGTCGCCGATCCCGCGCTTGCCGGCGCGATTGAAGCGGCGCTTGCGCGCGTCGCCGCTCAGACCCGACCGCCGGCCCAAGTGCGGGACGTGCGAGTCCGCGAAACGGCCGGAGGCATCGTCGTCAACTTCCGCTGCCGTCTGGACGCGGCCGCATCCGTGCAAAGCGCCCATGACGCGCTTGACGAGATCGAGCGCCGCACACGCGAGGAATTTCCATCGATTCTGCGCATCGTCGGTCGCGCCGAGCCCGGCGATCGCTCAGCCGCCGCATAGCCAAGGATGCCCGCTTCGTCTATGAGAGACGCATGACACAGCAGTCGGAGACACAGCAGTCGGACGCCGCCGCTGACATCGCCTCGCTGCCTTTCGAACAGGCGATGCAGGAGCTCGAGCGTATTGTCGCCGACCTGGAGAAGGGCGCCGTCTCGCTCGACGAGTCGGTGAAGCTCTATGCGCGCGGCAAGGCGCTGCAGGCGCGCTGCGAGGCCCTTCTCGCCGAGGCCGAAGCGCGCATCGAGAAAATCACGCTTGGCGAAAACGGCCAGCCGACAGGAGTCGCGCCCTTCGACGTCGAATAGACGTTAATCCAAGTGTTAATCCAAGTGTTAATCCAAGTGTTAATCCAAGTGTT
>NZ_JADNQY010000028.1:122621-381266 GCF_015709545.1 Methylocystis sp. H4A
GTTAATCCAAGTGTTAATCCAAGTGTTAATCCAAGTGTTCCTCCTCCGCCGCCTCTCGCGACAATCTGTGGACGCGGGCCATGAACGCGATCGCGATGAGCACGGCGATCGGCATCGCGAGGGCGGCGACGAGATCGGCGGAAACCTGCGGCGGCAGAGCGCCAGCGGCCTTGAGCCCCTTGGCGACAAAGCTGAAGAGTCCGGTGAGAAAATAGGCGAGCCCGGCGATCGTGATTCCTTGCACGATGCGGTTGAGCCGCATCTGCAAACGCGTGCGGCGGTTCATCTCTTCAAGCAGCGCGCTGTTCTGCCGCTCCATCTCCAGCGTGATGCCGGTGCGCATCAGATCGGTCGCGCGCTCGACCTGCGCCGAGAAGCGGGTCTGGCGCGCTTCGACGGCGTTGCAGGTTTCGATCGCTGGATCAAGGCGCGCATTGAGGAATTCTGAAATTGTCACATATTGTCCTTCGCGCCGTTCCTGCAGCTGGGAGAGCCGGTTCTTCACCAGCGCGCGATAGGCGCGGCTCGCGTCGAAACGGAAGGCCGTGCGCGTCGACAGCGCCTGACCGCTCGCGAGCAGGTCCGAGAGCCGCTTCAGCAAAAGGTAATTGACGCGCATATCATGCGCTTCGTTCAGCGCTTCGGTGATGCCCGAAAGCTCTCGCTCCATGTTGGCGAGCTGCGGCGACACTTGCCGCGCGAGCGGCAGCCCGAGCAGCGCCATCGTGCGATAAGTTTCGATCTCGAGGACGCGCTGCGCGAGACGGCCGGCTTCGAAGCGCGGCAGCGCCTTTCCGCGGATCAGCATGCGCGTAAAGCCATACGCGTCGACGGCGAAGTCGGTCAGAACCTGCGCGTCGCGATCTTCGATGCCGACGACGCAAAGACTCTGCGAATTGAAATAGGATGCAAGCTCTTCGACCGATCGCGCGCCGTCGACGACGCAGAGTTGCGTCGCGACGATGAGAACTCCCGGCGGCTTAAAGGCGATTTCGCCCGCTTTGAACGGATCGGCATGCGCGAAGGGGATATCGGCGCCGACGCCCGTCGACCAGCTGTAGGTGGTGAATTCGCTATGTTGCTCCCAGCGAAGCCGCCAGTCGCCAAAGATAAAGTAGTGGAACCGCGCGCCCGGATCCGGCGCCAGCACGCCATGCGCGAGTGCGAGCGCGCCGATCGCTTCACGATCGGCGGCCGCCGCTTCATGGTCCGTGGCGAAGGCGTAGTGATAGACGCGCCGGGGCGCGTCGAGCGGCAGGAACGGCCGCGCGTGCAGCTCCGCGAGAACCGCCTCGCGGAACGGATGCTCGCTGAGAGTCTTGGGTTCGTCTTCGCTGATTTCCATTGCGTCTCTTGGCTCGCATTGGAGGGTTGTATCGTTCACGCGACTGAATCCTATTCACCGGCCCGGGGGCTCAGGTGATCACGCTCGGCGCAGCGCGCTGCGTATAGCGTTCGATGGCGGCAATTTCGCGCGACAGGTTTACGAGATCGGCGAGCGCCGCCTGAGTCTCCATATGTTGACGCGCGGGATCGGGTTCGTAGCGCTCGACATAAACCCGCAGCGTCGCGCCGGCCGTGCCGGTGCCCGATAGCCGGTAAACAATCCGCGAGCCGTCGGCGAAGATCACCCGCAAGCCCTGATGCTGCGAGTCCGAGCCGTCCACCGGATCGTGATAGGCGAAGTCGTCGGCCGTCGCGACTTCAAGGCCGCCGAGATATTGGCCCTTGAGAGTCGGCAGACGTCGGCGCAGCGCGTCGATCAGCGCATGGGCGCCGTCGCTTGCGACTTCCTCATAGTCGTGACGCGAATAGTAATTGCGCCCATAGGTCGTCCAATGCTGTCGAACGATGGCGTCGACGCTCTCTTTGCGCGCCGCGAGAATGTCGAGCCAGAACAGCACCGCCCATAGCCCGTCTTTCTCGCGCACATGGTCGGAGCCGGCGCCGGCGCTTTCCTCGCCGCAGATCGTCACGAGACCGGCGTCGAGCAGATTGCCGAAATATTTCCACCCCGTCGGCGTCTCGTAGAGCGGGACGCCGAGCCTTTCCGCGACGCGGTCGGCGGCGCCGCTTGTCGGCATCGATCGCGCAATTCCTGTGACGCCTTTGCGATAGCCCGGCGCAATCGTGGCGTTGGCCGCGAGGATCGCGAGACTGTCCGAGGGCGTGACGAAACACCCGCGGCCGATGATGAGATTGCGGTCGCCGTCGCCGTCCGACGCGGCGCAAAGATCGGGCGCGGCGTCCGACATGGCGAGATCATAAAGATGCCTGGCGTGGACGAGATTGGGGTCGGGATGATGACCGCCGAAATCGGGCAGGGGCGTCGCGTTGATGACGCTGCCCGGCCGCGCCCCGAGCTCCTCTTCGAACAGCACGCGCGCGTAGGGGCCGGTGACGGCGGACATGGCGTCGAAGGTGAAGGTGAAGCCTGACCGAAAAGCGTCGCGGATGCGATCGAAATCAAAGAGCGTCTGCATCAGCGCTTTGTAATTCGCGACGCTGTCGACGACATCGACGCGCATGTCGCCGACGCGCGTTTCGCCAAGCCTGTCGATATCGACGTCTTGGGCTTCGACGATCCTGAACGACGTGATCTCGCGCGTGCGCGCGTAGATCGCGTCCGTCACCTTCTCGGGCGCCGGACCGCCATTCGCAACATTGTATTTCACGCCGAAGTCGCCGTGCGGGCCGCCAGGGTTGTGGCTGGCGGACAGCACGATTGCGCCGAAGGCCGTAAGCGCGCGAATGAGCGCCGACGCTGCGGGCGTCGATAATATGCCGCTTTGTCCGATGACGATTCGGCCGACGCCGTTGGCCGCGGCGATCTTCAGGATCTTTTGAATCGCCTCGCGGTTGTAATAGCGGCCGTCGCCGCCGACGACGAGCGTTGCGCCTTGATATCCCTCCAGACTGTCGAAAATCGATTGAATGAAGTTTTCAAGATAGTGGCGCTGCTTGAAGACCTCGACTTTCTTGCGTAGGCCGGATGTGCCCGGGCGTTGATCGGCGAAGGGCGTCGTTGCGATCGTGGTCGCCTGTGAATTCCCCATTTTGGAGCGGAGGCCTCGCGTGTTTGTCGGCGCCGCGGGGACGCGGCGTCCGCTTCTACAATTCGTCTCCGGGAACGGCAAAAAGGCGGCGCGAGTCCCGCGCCGCCGTTCAGACTGCCTGGAGAAATGTTGAGCTTACCAGCCCCAGCCGCCGCCCCAGCCGCCGCCGCCCCAGCCGCCTCCCCAGCCGCCGCCCCAGCCGCCGCCTCCCCAGCCACCGCCCCAGCCGCCCCAACCGGCATAGGGATCTCCCCATCCGCTGTAGGCGGTCGGGTAATAGCCATAGCCATAGGGGTAGCCATAATAGCCGCCATAACCGCTTGAAGCCGCGAGGCCGGCGCCGAGCAGCCCGAGGCCCACGCCCGCGGCGATGGCGCCGCCGGGGTTGTAATAGCCGCGCCGGTAGCCGTAGCGCCGGCCCCAGCCGCCGCGATTGCCCCAGCCGCGACGATACCAAACATTTTCGATCGGGCTCGAAGGTGCGACGATTGACCGATCGGGCGCGCTCATCGGCCCGGCGATCGCTTCCGGAACGGCGGCCGCCAATGTCGCGCTGCAGAGCGCGCCGGACAGCGCCAATTTCAGGCCTTTTCGCATCGTTCATCCTCCTGCTGGCGCGGCGTCCCGCCGCGCTGCGCCGCAAACTCCCCTGGAGCTCACGCCGCACTAACAACTTAGTTAGGCGGAAATTGATCCGTTGCGAGAGGCTGAAACGTGACTTTTTTGGGCGTTTACCTTAAGCGCCCAACGTCGCTGTCAGTGGCCGACGCCTCGGCGCCGATATCGTGGATGAAATCCAAAAGCCTGCAACGAAAAAAATCGCGCACGCGAGCGGCGGTCGCCGGATGCTGCTCCAAAATCAAATGAAACAATGGCCGCAAGATCTTAAGCGCCGTGGCCGGCTCCTGCGCGATCGCGACGGCGGGGCGGGTCGAGGGCGTGAGGAGGGCGGTTTCGCCGATCAGCGTCCAGGGCCGGACGATCTTCGACTGAGGACGTCCGTCGTTTGCGGCGGTCAGCTCGATCGACCCCACGGTGAGCACATAGCCGCCGTCCGACATTTCGCCGCGTCGAAACAGGACGTCGCCGGCGCGCAGCAGGCGCGTTTCTGCAGAAAGCGCGAGCATATGCAGGGCGTTCGGCTCGAAGATCGAAAAGAGAGGGATGCGCGCGAGATTGTCGATATCGTCGTCCAGCGTCATGTCACTTTTGTTCGGCGTCCCCCACGCTATCTCTATATGCGCTGACGCCGGGGCGTAAGCGTTAAGACGCGGGGTCCTCTTCGCTGGCGGCGAGCCGGTATCCGTCGCGTTCCGTTTTGAGCCAGCGCGGCTGTTCGGGCGATGGCTCGAGTTTGCGTCTCAGACGGTGAATGTGCGTTTCGAGCGTACGGGTCGACATATTCGGACCGTAGCCCCACACGTCGCGCAGCAGCGCTGCGCGAGACACCGTCGCGCCGTGTGCGCGCGCCAGCCTCGCGAGAATCGCCGTTTCTTTTTCGGTCAGCTTCAGGCGCGCGCCAGAAGGCGCCCGCAGTTCGCCGGCCTCGAAATGATAGGGGCCGACAGCCGCCCGAGAAGGCGTGGAATCTATCAGCGCGACCAGTTCTGCAAAGCGGAAGGGACGCGTAACGACGGCGTCGACCCCTGGCGGCGGCGAATTCGGCTCATCCGCGATGAGCACGACACGGGTGCTGCAACCGCGCGCGCGCGCATCGGCAAGCGCCTCAGGGTCGCAATGGGATTCGTCCAAG
Organism: Methylocystis sp. H4A; assembly: GCF_015709545.1. NCBI lineage: Bacteria > Pseudomonadati > Pseudomonadota > Alphaproteobacteria > Hyphomicrobiales > Methylocystaceae > Methylocystis > Methylocystis sp. H4A. Next base: position 127,431 of record NZ_JADNQY010000028.1, read on the forward strand.
ATCGCCGCATCCGGCCAATCTTCTCCCGGCGCGCCGAGCGGGTCGTCGCGCAGCGCATAGCGGCCGAGCGCGGCGAATTGCTCGACGAGCGTCGCCCGCAACTGGGGTTCGGCGGCGATGATCAGAGCGCGCGGAAAGAACATCGGCCGGGGTCGCTCCTCGCTTCGAAGAGAATATTCCTGCTATAGGCGGTCAGACGCGCCGGCGAGCGGCGCATATAACGCATCATGCATCGCCGAACGAACCGGACGAAACCTGCCGGACTGGCCTTGCTGCGCGTCGCGCGGCGCATTGGCGGCCGTCCGCACGAGGGAAGGCTGATCGCCGGCTCGCTCGTTCTTCCTTGCGCGCTTGGCCGCAGCGGCGTTGTGCGCAACAAGCGCGAAGGCGACGGCGCGAGTCCGGCCGGCCGCTGGCCGCTCCTCTATTTTTACCTGCGCACGCCCGCGCCCCTGCGCCTGCCATGGCGGCGCACGCGGCCGCACGACCTCTGGTGCGACGATCCGCGCTCCTTTCTCTACAACAAACCGCTGCGGGCGCCGTCGCGACTCGGCCATGAGGAAATGTGGCGAAAGGACGCGCTCTATGACGCCGTCGGCGTCATGGGCTACAATCTTCGTCCTCGCGCGCGCGGTCGCGGCAGCGCGATTTTCTTTCACATCGCCACGGATGATCTTTCGCCCACAGCCGGCTGCGTCGCATTGCGCGCCCGCGACATGGCGCGGCTTCTGCCGAGGTTGGGACGCAAGGTCGCACTGTTGATCGGATAGCGCTGACCGCCCGGCCCGCCATCATCCGCGCCAGTCTGGGAGGGGTCGCCGTTTCACGCGGGATAGTCCCGCTCGCCCATGATCGCCGAACCGACCCGGACATAGGTCGCCCCTAACTGGATCGCGAGTTCGAAATCCGAACTCATCCCCATGGAGAGTTCGGCGATTCCGTTGCGCGCGGCGATGTCGGCGAGCAGCGCGAAATGCGGAGACGCCTGTTCGCCCACAGGCGGCACGCACATCAGCCCTTCGATGTTCAATCCATAAGCGTCACGACAGGCGGCCAGAAAGCTGTCGGCGTTCTCGGGAAGGACGCCGGCCTTTTGCGGCTCGGCGCCGGTGTTGACCTGTACGAAAAGCCGCGGATGCTTACCCGTCCTGGCGATTTCCTCGGACAGCGCCTTGGCGATCTTTTCGCGGTCGACGCTCTCTATGACGTCGAAGAGCTCGACCGCCTCGCGCGTCTTATTCGACTGCAGCGGGCCGATGAGATGCAATTCGATGTCCGGATATTTTTCGCGCAGCGCCGGCCATTTCGACAAAGCCTCCTGCACCCGGTTTTCCCCGAAAATGCGATGGCCCGCTTCCAGCAGCGGAACCACGTCCTCGGCCGGAAAGGTCTTGGTGACGCAGACGAGGCGAATTGAGCCAGGATCGCGGCCACAGTCCTCTGCAGCGCGGCAAATCGCTTCGCGTGTCGATTCGAGGCGATCGGCGGCTCCCATGGCGCGAAAATCGCGATTTCGGCGGCCGGGTCAAGCGCCGAATCTTTTACGCCTTCGCAGCGCGGAACTTCGTGCAGGTCCGGCGCGTTAAGCTTCCGGCGGGCGAGGGGCCGGGCGAGGGGCGGTATCGTCGCAACGTTCATCATTGAGAAACGCGTCCCGCCTACCAATGATTGTTCCTACTAAATTGGAGGCCGATATGGTCAATGACAGCCTGATTTACGACGGGCGCGCGATGCATTTGCATCATCTGCGCCGCAAATGGGGATGGATCGTCGCGCTCGGCGCGCTCATGCTCGCCGGCGGACTGTTTGCTCTCTACGACGTGACGACCGCCACGCTCGTGACCGTGTTCTATGTCGGCGCGGCGATGCTCGTCGCCGGCGCGATGGAGATCATTACCGCCGTTCAGATCCGGCCCTGGACCAGGGCGCTGCTGTGGGGCGCGATCGGGCTGATCACGATCGTCGCGGGCTTTCTGGTCTTCCGCGATCCTTTGCTCGCGGCGGTGTCGCTGACGGCGATCATTGGCGTCGCGCTGGTGGTCGCCGGGCTGTTCAAACTGGTCCTCGCCTGGCACATCCGCGACGTCGGCCCCTGGGGCCTCGTGGCGTTCTCGGGCGTGATCAGCATCGTGCTGGGCGGCATGATCCTGGCCCAGTGGCCGATGTCCGGCCTCTACATCCTTGGCCTCTTCCTCGCGATCAATCTGATCTTCGAGGGCGTCAGCTGGATCACCGTCGGGCTTTCGGCGAAGGCCTGAGTTCATGGGAAACTGTTGGGGGCCGTGCTTGCGGCCCCCGAGCTTTTTCGCGGCTCTGCGAACGGCTCCTGCCTTTGACATCGCCCGGACCGCCCGGCATTAGAGGCGCAATCCCGCAAGCCTTTTGACCGGACGCGCCAGCAAGATGAGACCCGAACGCTATAATTTCGCCGAGGCGGAGCCGCGCTGGCAAAAGATTTGGGAAGAAAAACAGTCTTTTAAGGCAGGCGACAGCACCGGCGCGCCCAAATATTACGTGCTCGAGATGTTTCCCTATCCCTCGGGTCGGCTGCACATGGGCCATGTGCGCAATTATTCCATGGGCGATGTCATCGCGCGCTTCATGCGCGCCAAGGGCTTCGACGTCCTGCATCCGATGGGGTGGGACGCCTTCGGCCTTCCCGCCGAAAACGCCGCGGCGCAGACCGGCGCGCATCCGGCGCAATGGACCTACGCCAATATCGCGGCGATGCGCGCGCAGCTTAAAACGCTGGGGCTGTCGCTCGACTGGTCGCGCGAGATCGCGACCTGCGATCCGGAATATTATGGACGCCAGCAGAAGCTTTTCCTCGATTTCCTGAAAGCCGGCATCGTCGACCGCAAGAAGTCGAAAGTGAATTGGGACCCCGTGGACATGACGGTGCTCGCCAATGAGCAGGTCATCGACGGCCGCGGCTGGCGCTCCGGCGCGCTGGTCGAGCAGCGCGAGCTGACGCAATGGTTCTTCAAGATCACTGACTATTCCGAAGAGCTGCTCTCCGCGCTCGACGCGCTCGAACGCTGGCCCGATAAGGTGCGGCTCATGCAGCGCAACTGGATCGGGCGCTCGGAAGGCATGCTCGTGCGCTTCGCGCTCGCGCAGCCGCTCGGAGAAACGCGAGAGATCGAAGTCTTCACCACCCGCGCCGACACGCTGTTTGGCGCGAAATTCGTCGCGCTCGCCGCCGACCATCCGCTGGCGAAAGCCGCCGCTGAGAAGGACCCGGCGCTCGCCGCCTTCGCCGAGGAGTGTCGGCGGGGGGCGACGTCCGCTGAAGCGATCGAGACCGCGGAAAAGATGGGCTACGACACGGGGCTGCGCGTCGTTCATCCGTTCGACCCGAACTGGACGCTGCCGGTCTATGTCGCGAATTTCATCCTGATGGACTACGGCACGGGCGCGATCTTCGGCTGCCCGGCGCATGACCAGCGCGACTTGGATTTCGCGACCAAATATGCGCTCGGCTTCAAGGTCGTCGTCTGCCCGGAAAATCTCGCTCCCGAAGCGCTCGAAAAGCAGATCGCCGAAAGCGGTGAAGCCTTCGAAGCCGAGGGCAGGCTGGCGAATTCCGGCTTTCTCGACGGCATGACCGTGCCGCAGGCGAAGGACGACGTCGCAAACCGTCTGACGACGACGGCGCTTTTCGGCCATCCTCAGGGCGAGCGGAAGGTGAATTACAAGCTGCGCGACTGGGGGATTTCGCGCCAGCGCTACTGGGGTTGCCCGATCCCCATTATCCATTGCGAGACTTGCGGCCCGGTTCCGGTTCCCGAGGCCGATCTGCCGGTGCGGTTGCCCGAAGACGTCTCCTTCGATCAGCCCGGCAATCCGCTCGATCGCCACGCAAGCTGGAAAAATGTCCCGTGTCCCTCATGCGGCGCGCCGTCGCGGCGCGAGACTGACACGATGGACACTTTCGTCGACTCGTCCTGGTATTACGCGCGCTTCGCCGACCCGCATAATGAGACGGCGCCGGCAAGCGCCGAGGCGCTCGCGCGCTGGCTGCCGGTCGATCAATATATCGGCGGCATCGAGCACGCGATTCTGCATCTTCTCTATTCGCGGTTCTTCGCCCGCGCCATGCGCGACAGCGGCCATGCCGCGGTGGCGGAGCCCTTCGCCGGACTCTTCACCCAGGGCATGGTCGTGCATGAGACCTATCGCGCGCCGGACGGCCAATGGGTCGCGCCGTATGATGTCCGGATCGAAGCCAAGGACGGCGGCCGCCGCGCCTTTCTCGTCGACGGCGACGTGGAGATCGGCATCGGCCCGATCGAAAAAATGTCGAAGTCGAAGAAGAATACTGTCGACCCTGACGACATTGTCGCAAGCTATGGCGCCGATACGGCGCGCCTCTTCGTCCTGTCCGACAGCCCGCCCGATCGCGACGTCATCTGGTCGGACGAGGGTGCGCAGGGCGCATGGCGCTTCGTGCAGCGCCTGTGGCGCCTGACCGGCGAACTGGGGCATGTGGCCGCGCCCGTCGGGGCTGAGCCGCCGGCGGCCTTTCACGATCTCGCGCTCGCCGTGCGCAAGGCGACGCATCGTTCGATCGCGCAGGCGAGCGAAAATATCGAGCGGCTGCGCTTCAACAGCGCCATCGCCCGTATCCGCGAATTCGCCAATGAGCTGACCAGCGCGCTCGACGCCGTGACCGAAACGCCGGTTCCGGCCGATCTCGCCTTCGCCTTCCGCGAGGCGGCGGACGCGCTCATTCGGCTTGTCGCGCCGATGACGCCGCATGTCGCCGAGGAGTGCTGGGCCGATTTGGGCCACAAAGGTCTGGTTGCTGAAGCGCCTTGGCCGGCGGCCGATCCTACCCTGTTGGCCCAGGAGATGATAAGCCTGCCGGTGCAGGTCAACGGCAAAAAGCGCGCCGAAATTCTTGTCGCCCATGACGCCGACGAGGAAACGATTCGCAAAGAGGCTTTGGCGCAAGATGGCGTTCAGCGCGCCATGGAAGGCAAGCCGCTGAGGAAGTTCATTCTCGTTCCGAAAAGGATCGTCAATGTGGTCGTCTAGCAAATCGGCAGTCGGCAGGTCGGCAGTCGGCGCGCGTCCTACTGCCGAAGGCCGACTGCCGACTGCCCTGTTCCGGCAAGTTATGGTTGTTTTGGCGACGCTGCTCGTCCTGCCGCTCGCCGGCTGCATCCAGCCGCTTTATGCGCCGGCAGGATTTGGGCTCGACTCCGCGCCGCTCGCGGCCGAGCTGCAGTCGATCGCGGTTGACGAAATTCCGCAGCGGCTCGGTCACTACGTCCGAAACGACCTGATCTTCGGGCTGAATGGCACCGGCTCGCAGCCGCCGCCGCGCTACCGGCTGATGGTCGTGCTTCGCGAGCGCGTGCAGACGCCGATTCTCGACACCGTGACCGGCCGCGCCACGTCGGCGACGGTGATCGTCGACGCCGAATATCGGCTCGTCACCTTGCCTGACGAGGTGGAGGTCACGAAAGGCATCGCTTTCAACATTGCGAGCTACGATCGTTTCTCGAACCGTTTCTCCAATGTGCGCGCCGCACGCGACGCAGAGATCCGCAACGCGCGGGTCATCGCCGATTCGATCCGCACCAGAATCGCCACCGTGCTCGCCACGCGTCTGTCGCCGGTCTCGCCTCCCGCCGTCGTTCGCTATTGACGGCGGAGGCGGACGATAGCGCCTCATGACGGCGGTCAAGAGTCGCGACGCCGAACGTTTCATCGCCGCGCCGCCCGAGGGCGTCTTTCTTTTCCTGGTCTTCGGCTCCGACGCGGGCATGGTGCGTGAACGCGCGCTCGCGCTTGTCGAGAAACGCGTCGACGATCGCCGCGATCCCTTCCAATTCGTCGAGATGAGCGGCGATGGCGTCGCTTCCGACCCGCTTGCGTTGCTCGACGAGGCGAACACCACGCCGCTCTTTGGCGGACGGCGCGCGATCCTCGTCGAGACCGGCGCCAAATCTGTCATTCCGGCGCTGACGTCGCTTATCGGCGCGCCGCCGGCGCATTGCACGATCGTGCTCACAGCGGGCGCGCTGAGGCGCGACTCGCCGCTGCGCAAGCTGGTCGAGGGCGCCAAGCAGGGCGCGGCGATCGAGTGCCAGCCCGACGCGGAAGCGGATCTGCAGGCGCTGATCGATCGCAGCCTGCGCGACGCCGGCCTTGTCGCAAGTCCGGAAGCCCGCGGCCTGCTGCTCGGCGCGCTTGGGGAAGACCGGCTGATGAGTCGTGCCGAGCTTGAAAAGCTCGGGCTCTACATGCATGGCCGCGAACATGTCGAGGCAAAGGACGTCGAAGCGATCGTCGCGCACGCCTCGAACATTGCGTCGGACCGGATGGTGACGGCGGCTTTCGCGGGCGACGCCGATATTGGCGCTGCCCTCGACGCCTATTTCGCGCAGGACGGCGACGCGCAGCAGCTTGTCATCGGGGCGCTGCGCTACGCCGTGGCGCTGCACCGCGCCCGTCTTGCCATGGAGCGTGAGGGCGGGCGACCCGACGCCGGCGTTTCGGCGCTGATGCGCGCGGGCTTCGGCTTCATGCACCGCGCGCTGATGGACGAGCAGCTGAAGAGCTGGTCATCCGCGCGTCTTGGCGCGCTGATCGAGCCGCTGCGGGCCGCGCAGATGCGGGCGCGCGCCAACGCCGGCGTGGCGCAGATGGAGGCCGAACGCGCGCTGTGGAACGTCGCGCGCGCGGCGCGGCGGTGAGAGGGCGGCGTCAGTCCCGGTCCGGCGCGCCGAGTGGAAAATAAGCGCGATAAGGTCTTGCTTCGTCCACGGCTCTCGCGAAGGAGGGGCGCGCGAGCAGCCGCCCGCGATAGGCCTTTACATTGACGAGCGCGTTGTCGATGGGGTGCGCCCAGTCGGCGTAGAAAAGCGCCGGCGCCGCTGCGCAATCCGCGAGCGAGAAATCCTCTCCCGCCGCCCATTCCCGACCTTCCATCTTTTCGTTTAGCCAACCATATGCCGTCTCCAGCGCCCGACGCGCTTCAGCGACGCCAAATGAATCGCGATTCTCTTCTGAGCGCAGATGGTCGAATACGATTCTTTGCATCGGCGTCATGACGTAATTGTCGAAGAACCGATCCATGAAGCGGACATCGACCGCCGCCTGCCGGTCCGTCGGCAGGAGAGGGCTTGGGCCAGGATGATGGAGGTCGAGGTATTCGACGATGACGCTGGCCTCCATAACGCTGCGATCATCATCGAGCAGAAGCGGAAAGCGTTTGATCGGCCAAAGCGCGGCCCATTCCGCTGCCGCCTGCTTGTCTTCGAGCGAGCGAAACTGGAAAGCCGTGTCGTTCTCATAAAGCGCAATGAGCGCCTTTTGCGTGTAGGACGAAAACGGATGGCCATAGAGCGCGAGCGTCATGACGCGCTTTCGTCGAGCAGGACGCTGAAGCCGCCGAAGATCATGCGCTTGCCGTCGAATGGCATCGGCATGTCCTTCATGCGCGGGTCTTCGTGCATTTTCTTGTGCGCCGCGTCGCGCACGTCTTTGGACGGCCACAGAACCCACGAGAACACGACGTTTTCGCCGTTCTCGGCGGCGACGGCGCGTTTGAAGTCGGTGACTTTGCCGTCGGGCACGTCGTCGCCCCAACATTCGACGACGTGTAGCGCGCCCCACTCCTTCATGATGGGCCACATCTGCGCGGCGGCCTTATGGTAATCTTCCTTCTTGCCCATGGGCACGGGAATCACGAAACCGTCGACATAGCTCATTGCGCCGCTCCTTCTTTCTGGCACGCCTTTGACGCCGCTTCGGCGTCCATCCACATAATCTCCCAGATATGACCGTCGAGATCTTCGAAGCTGCGGCCATACATGAAGCCGAAATCCTGGGTCGGCGTCGGATCCGGGGCGCCGCCGGCGCGCGTCGCCTTCTCGATCATGGCGTCGACGTCGGCGCGGCTGTCGGCCGAAATGCAGATCAGAACTTCGGCGCTCAAATGCGCATCAGCGATCTTTTTCGTCGTGAACTGCCGAAATTTCTCATGCGTCAAAAGCATCGCGTGAATCGTGTCGGAGAAAACCAGGCAGGACCCGGTGTGGTCGGAAAACTGCGGGTTCTTCTTGGCCCCGACCGCCTCGTAGAAAGCGGTCGCCTTGGGCAGATTGGCGACCGGAAGATTGATGAAAATAAGCTTGGACATGGACGCTCCTCTCAAACCAGCGTTGCCGAACCTACCGTATAAGTTATAAAATGCAACAATGAAGTTAGTAAAGATAACTAAAAAGGCGCGACCGGCGTTCAGAGAGCCTTCCGCGCGCCGTTACGACGACGCCTGCGGCGCCGCTCATGCGCTTGATCTGATTGGCGAGCGCTGGGCGCTGCTAGTGATGCGCGAACTGATGTTCGGCCCGAAAAGATTCAGCGACCTGCGCGCCGATCTTCCCGGAATCAGCGCCAATGTGCTGACGCAGCGGCTGGAGCGGCTGGAGGACATCGGCGCGCTGAGCCGGCGCAAGCTGCCGCCGCCGGCGGCGAGCCATGTCTATGAATTGACGCCCTGGGGCTATGAGCTCGAGCCGGCTTTGAGTGTTCTCGGCCGCTGGGCGGCGCGCTCGCCGCTGCACGACCCGACGCTGCCACTCAGCGCCGCCTCGCTGATGCTGTCGTTCAAGACGATGTTTGACGCCCGGAAGGCAGAGGGATTGAACGCGCGCATCGGCTTTCGCATCGGCGAGGAGACGTTCCTCGTGCATATCCATGGCGGCGCATGCGAGGCCGCGCGGCAGTCGTTGGATGGCGCCGACGTCGTCTTCGCCGGGCCGGCGACGGCGATCGCCGCGGCGGTCTATGGCGGCGCGCCGCTCGAGGCGCTCGAAACGAAGAAGGCGCTCGCGATCGAGGGTGCTCGCGCGCTCGCGAAACGGTTCACCGGGCTCTTTCCGCTGCCGCAAAAAGCGTGAGGATCACGCCGCGCTGGCGAGGCTTTCGAAAAGCCCGCGGCCGTCGGTTCCGCCGACGAGCGCGTCGATGAGATTTTCAGGATGCGGCATCAGGCCGAGCACATTGCGCCCGTCCGAATAGATGCCGGCGATATCGTTGCGCGAGCCGTTGGGATTGGACTCGCCGCCGACAGCGCCGGCGGAGTCGCAATAGCGGAAGGCGACGAGGCCTTCGCCCTCAAGCCGGTCGATCGTGGCGTCGTCGGCTTCGTAATTGCCTTCGCCATGCGCGATGCAGACTTCGATGGTCTGACCCTTGGCGTAATGGCGCGTGAAGGCGGTGTCGTTGCGCTCGACTTTGAGATGCTGCATCCGACAGACGAAGCGCAGATTGGCGTTGCGCATCAGCACGCCCGGCAGAAGGCCGCTTTCGCAAAGAATCTGGAAGCCGTTGCACACGCCCAGCACCAGTCCGCCGCGCGCGGCGTGCGCGCGCACCGCGTCCATGATGGCGGCGCGGCCAGCGATCGCGCCGCAGCGCAGATAATCGCCGTAGGAAAAGCCTCCGGGCAACACGACAAGGTCCGTCCCGGCGGGCAACTCGTGGTCGGCGTGCCACAGCATCGACGGCTGGCGCCCGGTCGCCTGTGTCAGCGCGCGGGCCATGTCGCCTTCGCGATTGGAGCCGGGAAAAACGACGACGGCGGCTTTCATCACAGATCGATCTGATAGTTTTCGATCACGGTATTGGCGAGCAGCTTCTCGCAGGCCGCTTGCAACTGCGCCTTGGCGGCGCTGGCGTCGGCGCCGGCGAGCTCCACGTCGAACACCTTGCCTTGCCGCACGCTGGCGACGCCTTCGACGCCAAGCGACTTCAGCGCCCCTTCGATCGCTTTGCCTTGCGGATCGAGGACGCCGGATTTGAGAGTGACGACGACGCGGGCTTTCATGCGCTGTTCCAAGTTCAGAAGATGGCGAAACGGTTACTGGCTCGACGCGCGAAGCGCAACCCGGCGCATTTAGAGCAGACCCGTGCCGCGGTAAATCTCGCGCAAGTTGATGCACGCGCCGATGACGGGCAGGTCGAGCACGCTCTCCGCCGTCTCGAAACGGCGCTCCGAGAACTCATTGGCGCGATCGAAGGAGACGACTTCAACCGCGTCCTGCGCGATGACCACATACTGCCTGAGCGACGGCAGCGTCGCATAGGCTTTCCGTTTCCAGCGCAGATCCTTGTTCGCTGTGGATGGCGAAAGAACCTCAAACGCGATGATCATGTCATTGCATTCGACGCCAGTGAACGTTGCGGGTCGAATCAGAACGTCAGGAACTGGCACGCTGATGTCGGAAATGCGGACGCCCAGCCCCGGCAGCACCTCCCAAGGCACGCTGGTCTCGCGCGCCAGCGCATCGAGCATTACCGTGAGATTGCGAATGATCGTCTGATGCAGACGGCTGGCGGAAGCGTTCAAGACCGGCTCCCCTTCGATCAGCTCCCATTTTTCGTCGTCGGGACGCGTCGCGGTGAACGCGAAGAACTCCTCCGCGCGCATCGGACCTGAATCGAGATGAGGAACGCCCATGGCGGCCCTTCGGGATTGCCTACTGCACGAGCTTGGGCGCGCCGGTGCGGATCGTCTCGTTTTCCTGCATGATGCCGAGACGGCGCGCGACTTCGGTATAAGCCTCGACCAGCCCACCCAGGTCGCGGCGGAAGCGATCCTTGTCGAGCTTGTCGTTCGACTTGATATCCCACAGCCGGCAGCTGTCGGGCGAAATCTCGTCGGCGACGACGATCCGCATCATGTCGCCTTCCCAGAGCCGACCGCATTCCATCTTGAAGTCGACGAGGCGGATGCCGACGCCGAGGAAGAGCCCGGAGAGGAAATCATTGACGCGGATGGCGAGCGCCATGACGTCGTCTATCTCCTGGGGAGTCGCCCAGCCGAAGGCGGTGATATGCTCCTCGGACACCATCGGATCGTCGAGCGCGTCGTTCTTATAGTAGAATTCGATGATGGAGCGGGGCAGTTGCGTGCCCTCTTCCATGCCGAGACGCTTGGCCAGGGAGCCGGCCGCGACATTGCGCACGACGACTTCGAGCGGGATGATTTCCACCTCGCGGATGAGCTGCTCGCGCATGTTCAGCCGGCGGATGAAGTGGGTCGGCACGCCGATGCTGTTCAAATGCTGGAAGATATATTCGGAGATCCGGTTGTTGAGCACGCCCTTCCCGTCGATCACCTCGTGTTTCTTCGCGTTGAAGGCCGTGGCGTCGTCCTTGAAGTGCTGAATCAAAGTGCCGGGCTCCGGGCCCTCATAGAGGACCTTGGCCTTGCCTTCGTAGATACGGCGTCGGCGGTTCATTGGGATCAACCGGGGCTTGAGGAAGTCCATCTGGCGGGTCGTCGCTCCTCCGAAGTGTGAACGCATGCCGGCTTGTGGGCGGCTCTCAGGGAGCGGCGGCGGGCGTGCGCCCAGCCGCGAGCACCGGCGGTCCTAGCGTCTTTGGCGGCCAGTGACAAGCCGACGGGGCACTCTATCGCAAAGGGGAAGACGATACAATGAAACTGAGAGGGCGGCGGTCCAGCGGCGCCGTCGCCGTGGGGATTCCTCTCGAACGCGCGGGCGCCCCTAATTTGAGCAACTGGTCGCCGAATTCGCCGATTTTTGGCGGTCCGCCCCTGCGACGCTCAGGGCGCAAACGGAAGCGGCCTTGGCTACTTCCAGCCGGCCTGTTTCTCGCAGTCCTGCCGGGCTTCAGGATTGGCCTTTTCCCACTGGGTGACGGACCGGGTTTCGTTGTCGTCCATCTTCTCGTTCATGCATACACAATAGGCGCGGATAATGGCGGGCGTCCCGCCTTCCTCGCCCTTGTTATCGCTGATGCATTGATTGATCCATTTGAGGTCGTCGCTCGTCATTTTCTGGGCGAAGGCCGGGCTCGTAAGCGCCAAGGCGGACAAAATAACGCATGCAAATTTCTTCATGAAGCGCCCCCGTTTCGTCCGATCGCCGGACGGAAAAATCTACGTCTCGACAAATACCGGAAAAACCATGCTTTTTCCATCTCGGCGCGCGGCGCGGCCATATTCGCGCCCGCGCTGTGGCGGGCATGGGCATCGTCGGCCAGGACCACGCTTTCCGGCATTGGCTTTGCGCGCGAATACGCATATATCGAGCCCACGCCGATGCGGCGCATGATCGCCGAGCCCTGATTTAAGAACAACCCGGCCGAGGATGGACATGAGCACTTTCGACCAGCGCGAAGATTCCTTCGAGAAACGCTTTGTCCATGATGAGGAGCTGCAGTTTCGCGCCGAAGCGCGCCGCAACAAGCTGCTTGGCCTCTGGGCGGCCGAAAAGCTCGGCAAGACGGGCGCCGAAGCGCAGGCTTACGCGGACGCCTTGGTCGCAGTGGAAGTCGCCGCCGACGCCGATGAGCGGGTCGTGGCTTTGGTGAAGAAGGATTTTGAGGCGGCCGGCGTGAACCAGTCCGAGCATCAGATCCGCCGCACCATGGACGAGATGCTGGCGAAGGCGAAGGCCGAGATCAAGTCGGGCCAATAGCTCCGTTCGCCTTTGTTCATCTTCTTGGGCGATCGTCGCTTATGCGCGATTCGCCCCTGAGAGCGCCCCGTCAGAAGCCGCTTCCCGACGCCTCCCATTTTCAGGCGGCGCCGGCGATCGCCGAGGAAGCGGCGCTATGGCTGCGCTATCTTGCCGGCGAGCGGCGCGCCTCCCGGCACACGGTCGAGGCCTATGGCCGGGACCTCGCCAATTTTTTGGGCTTTCTGGCGCATCATACTGGTGAGCGGCCGGACGCGGCCGCGCTTAAGTCGCTTCAACCCGCCGACCTGCGCGCCTTCATGGCCAAGCGTCGCCGCGACGGGCTGGAAAGCCGGTCGCTGCTGCGAGCGCTCGCGGCGGTGCGCAACTTTCTGCGCTTCATTGAGAAGAAGGGCCTCGCCCGCACGGACGTCTTTGGCGCCGTGCGTCCGCCCAAGCGTCCGCACAGCCTCCCCAAGGCGCTTACCGTGCCCGACGCCCGCGACGTCGTGGACCCCGAACAAAGAGCGGGCGAGGCGCGAGAGCCTTGGGTGATCGCTCGCGACGCCGCCGTGCTGGCGCTGCTCTACGGCGCCGGATTGCGAATTTCCGAGGCGCTGTCGATCGGGAGCGCCGCGGCGCCGGTCGGCGCCGCCGATCGGGTCACGATCCTGGGGAAGGGCGGCAAGAGCCGGACCGTGCCGGTTATCGCGCCGGTGCGCTCAGCGATCGAAGCCTATCTCGCGCTCTGTCCCTATGATCTTGCCGGCGGGCCGCTGTTTGTCGGCGCGCGCGGCGGGCCGCTCTCGCCGCGCATCATCCAACTCGCCGTCCAGCGCCTGCGCGGGGCGCTCGGCCTGCCCGAGAGCGCGACGCCGCATGCGCTGCGTCATTCCTTTGCAACGCATCTCCTGGGTCGCGGCGGCGATCTGCGCACGATCCAGGAATTGCTTGGCCACGCCTCGCTCTCGACGACGCAGATCTATACCGCGGTCGATAAGACGCGGCTGCTGGATGCTTATCGCTCGGCGCATCCCCGCGCGAAGTGAGGCCAAAGATCGCGTGATGTCCGCGCGGGTGGATGCCCGTGACGCGCGCGTGAGACGGTGCGAGCGGCGACGCCGTCAGAAGCCGCTCACTCCACCGGCTCCACCGCGCTGATCTCGATGCCAAAGCCCGAGAGGCCGACGAAAGCGCGGGGCTTTGACGACGAGGAGCGCAGACGGATCGAGGAAACGCCGAGATCCTTCAAAATCTGCGCGCCGAGACCGACGTCGAGCCATTGCCGCTTGCGCGTTTCCTCCGCTCTTTCCTCCTCGTCCTTCTGGCGTCCGACGATATTCGCCGGCACGCCCGCCGCGCCGTCGCGCAGATAGACGAGCACGCCGCGCCCTTCGCGGGCGAAGCGCGCCAGAGTCTTCTTGATCGTCGGCGCGCCGCACATCACATCGGAGATGATATCGGCGCGATGCAGTCGCGTCGGCACGTCGCGCCCGTCGCCAATCGCGCCCAGAACGAAGGCGAAGTGCTGCACGCTGTCGAACGGCGTCACATAGGCGTGGCCGATCATTGCGCCGGCCTCCGTCTCGACGGGGAACGTCGCGACGCGTTCGACGAGCTTTTCGCGCGCCTGTCGGAACGCGATAAGATCGGAAACCGACACGAGTTTGAGGGCGTGCGCGCGCGCGAATTCCTCGATCTGGCGTCCGGTCATCACCGTGCCGTCGTCATTGGCGAGTTCGCAAATGACGCCGACCGGCGGCAGGCCGGCAAGCTTGCACAGATCGACGGCGGCTTCCGTATGTCCGGAGCGCATCAGCACCCCGCCATCCTTGGCGATCAGCGGGAAGACATGGCCGGGCCGCACGAAGTCGCCCGCGCCCATATTGCCATTGGCGAGCGCGCGCACCGTATTGCAGCGTTGCTCGGCGGAAATGCCGGTGGTGAGCCCGTGGCGCGCGTCGACGGTAACCGTGAAGGCCGTCGCGAGCGGCGCGTCGTTTTCCGCGACCATGGGCGCAAGATGCAGACGGCGCGCCTCCTCGAGCGTGAGCGGCGCGCAGACGATCCCGCTCGTGTGGCGGATGACGAAGGCCATTTTTTCCGGCGTGCAGAGCGCGGCGGCGACGACGAGGTCGCCTTCGTTTTCGCGATCGTCGTCATCGGTGACGACGACGATTTCGCCGCGCGCGACGGCCTCGACGGCTTCTGTGATGGAATGGGACAATGAGATCTCCGGAACCCGCCGCTTGCGGCGCCTGCGTCGCATATCTAGCCTTGCCGCGGCGACGTTTCAAACGGGCGGCTGCGCAGCTTTCGCAATTGTCATTCCCGACGCGCGGCGCGCGATCGGGAATCCAGCATAAAGCCGGCCATTCATGGCGTTGCTCTGGATTCCCGGTCAGGCCTGCGGCCTGCCGGGAATGACATCGTCCCAAAGTCGGCGCCTCCGGATGGTGGTTCCGACGATCGGAAAAAAGGAGGGGGCATTTGCTCGGTACGGAGCCACAGACGCGCATGATACGCGTCTTTTCAAAAAAAACGCTCGCGTCGCTAGGGCTGGCGCTTTTTATCGCCTCCGGGGCGGCGGCCGAGCCCGGCCCTTGCGCCGAGATCGAGGAGCAAGGCGCCGCCTACACAGTATGCGACTTCGACGCGCGCAAGAGCGACATCCGGCTCTTTCTGCGCGATGACAAAGGCGAAATCCTGGGGGCCTTTTCCCGCCTTGCGAGCGAATTGGCGAACAAGGGCGAAACGCTCGTTTTCGCGATGAACGCCGGCATGTATGCGGAAGACCGCACGCCGGTCGGCCTCCATGTCGAAAACGGCCGCACGCTCAACGCCGCCAATACGCGCTCCGGCGCCGGCAATTTCCACCTGAAGCCCAATGGCGTGTTCTGGGTCGACGGCGCGCGCGCCGGCGTCACCGAGACCGCGCGCTACTTAAAAAGCCCGCAGCGCGCGCAATTCGCGACCCAATCAGGACCGATGCTCGTCATCGGCGGGCGCATTCATCCCCGCATTCATGGGGACGGCATGTCGCAGAAATTTCGCAACGGCGTCTGCGTCGAGGACGGCCATATCATGCGCTTCGCGATCTCCAACCAGCCGGTGACGTTTCATCAATTCGCGCTGCTGTTTCGCGATCGCCTGCATTGCCCCGACGCGCTGTTTCTCGATGGCGGCTCGGCGTCGGCGCTCTATGCGCCGTCGCTCTCGCGTCACGACCGCT
Organism: Methylocystis sp. H4A; assembly: GCF_015709545.1. Taxonomy (NCBI): domain Bacteria; kingdom Pseudomonadati; phylum Pseudomonadota; class Alphaproteobacteria; order Hyphomicrobiales; family Methylocystaceae; genus Methylocystis; species Methylocystis sp. H4A. Next base: position 143,106 of record NZ_JADNQY010000028.1, read on the forward strand.
TCGCGCCGACCATGGGGCCGATCCTCGGCGTCGTCGAGAAGGCGAACCGCTAGCTCAGTCGGAGAAGCGCCGCATTGAGCTTTTCGACGCGCGCCGCCGTCTCTTCGCGCCGTTCGCGATGCTCGTCGATGACCTCTTCTTCGGCCTTGGCGAGGAAGCCCTCATTGGCGAGTTTGGCGTCGAGCTTCTTTAATTCGCCTTCGAGCTTGCCGATCTCTTTCGCCAGTCGCGCTCTTTCGGCGCCAAGGTCGATCACGCCTTCGAGCGGCATGGCGGCGACGCCGCCGCGCACGATGATCTGGGCGCTGCTCTTTGGCGCGGCCTCAGCGAAGCCGATGTGCGAGAGGCGCGCGAGCTTGCGGATCGTCTCGTCCCAGCGCGTCGCGCGCGCCTTGAGCCCGTCATCTGCGCCGATCAGCAGCAGCTCCGTCTCGCTCGTCAGATTCATTTCCGCACGCAGCGAGCGCACCTCGGAAATAAGGTCGACGACCCAGCCGATTTCGCTTTCGGCCTCCGCATCTTCGAGTCCTTCGAGCGACGGCCAGGCGGCGAGCGCCAGCATCGTCTCGCGCTTGGGACCATCCGCGCCCTTGATCGCCCAGAGCTCCTCGGTGAGGAAGGGCATGAAGGGATGCAGCAGCGCGTAAATCTGATCGAGAACGAAGGCTGTCGTTGCGCGCGTCTCGTCCTTGTCGGCGCCGTCGGCGCCTTGCAGTAGCGGCTTGGCGAGTTCGACATACCAGTCGCAGAAGACGCTCCAGACGAAGCGATAGACGGCGTTCGCCGCGTCATTGAAGCGATAGGCTTCGATCGCCGCGCTCACGTCCGCCGTTGTGCGCGCCGCTTCGCCGATAATCCAGCGGTTGAGCGTGATCTTATTGGCGCGCGGATCGTAGCCAGCGACGCGCGCGCAGCCGTTGATTTCCGCGAAGCGCGAGGCGTTCCACAGCTTCGTCGCGAAATTGCGATAGCCCTCGACGCGCTGCGTCGAAAGCTTGATGTCGCGGCCCTGCGCCGCCATCGCCGCGAGCGTGAAGCGCAGAGCATCGGCGCCATATTCGTCGATGAGGCGCAGCGGGTCGATGACATTGCCCTTCGACTTACTCATCTTCGCGCCCTTCTCGTCGCGAACGAGGGCGTGGATATAGACGTCGCGGAAGGGGACCTCATCCATGAAATAGAGGCCCATCATCATCATCCGGGCGACCCAGAAGAAGATGATGTCGAAGCCGGTGACGAGGGCGCTCGTCGGATAATAACGCGCAAGCTCCGGCGTCTTCTCCGGCCAGCCGAGAGTCGAGAAGGGCCAAAGCGCGGAAGAGAACCAGGTGTCGAGCACGTCTTCGTCGCGCGTCAGAGTCACGCCATCGCCGAGTTTGGCGCGCGCTGTGGCAAGCGCAGCCTCTTCCGTCTCTTCGACATAGGCGTTGCCGTCCTCGTCATACCAGGCGGGGATGCGATGACCCCACCAGAGCTGACGCGACACGCACCAGGGCTGGATATTCTCCAGCCACTCGAAATAGGTCTTCTCCCAATTCTTCGGCACGAAAGTCGTGCGGCCCTCGCGCACGGCTTTGAGCGCCGGCTGCGCCAGGGTCTTGGCGTCGACATACCACTGGTCGGTGAGACGCGGCTCGAGCACCGCGCCCGAGCGGTCGCCATGCGGCACCATGTGCTTATGGTCGTCGACGCCCTCGAGCAGCTCGCGCTCCTCCATCATTTCGACGACGCGCTTGCGCGCCGCGAAACGGTCGAGCCCGTCGAGGATGGAGACCGTCGCCGCGAGTTCGGGGGAGGGGTCGACGCCTTCGTGAAACTCGGCGCTGGCGGCAAGCGTCATCTGCGCTTGCGGGTCGAGCACATTGACGAGCCGCAGCCCATGCCGCTTGCCGACCTCGAAATCGTTGAAGTCATGCGCCGGCGTGATTTTCACCGCGCCGGTGCCCTTCTCGGGATCGGAATATTCGTCGGCGACGATCGGGATCAGCCGGCCGACCAATGGCAGACGCACGCGCTTGCCGACGAGCGCCGTATAGCGTTCGTCTTCCGGATGCACGGCGACCGCCGTGTCGCCGAGCATCGTCTCGGGGCGCGTCGTGGCGACGACGATATATTCGCCGGTCTCGTGCCCAGCGTCGTCAACGATCGGATATTTGAAGCGCCACAAATGGCCCTTCACTTCGACCTGCTGCACTTCGAGATCGGAGATCGCCGTGTGCAGCGCCGGGTCCCAATTGACGAGGCGCTTGTCCTTGTAGAGCAGGCCGTCGCGATAGAGCTGCACGAAGACTTTGACGACGGCGCGCGACAGGCCTTCATCGAGCGTGAATCGCTCGCGCGACCAGTCGCAGCTGGCGCCGAGCCGCTTCAGCTGCTCGACGATCTTGCCGCCTGACTCCGCCTTCCAGTCCCAGACGCGCTCGACGAATTTCTCGCGTCCGAGTTCGCGGCGGTGCTCCTGGCGCTCCATCAGCTGGCGTTCGACGACCATCTGCGTCGCGATGCCGGCGTGGTCGGTGCCGGGCTGCCAGAGCACGTCGTCGCCCTTCATCCGGCGATAGCGCACGAGAATGTCCTGCAGCGTATTGTTGAGCGCATGGCCCATATGCAGGCTGCCGGTGACATTCGGCGGCGGAATGACGATGGAATAGGGCGCCGCCCGCGCGCGTTCGGGCCGTCCGGCGCGAAAGGCTTGCGCCTCTTCCCACGCGTCGCGGATGCGCGATTCAATTGAGGCGGGAGCGAAGGTTTTTTCCATGGTCATCGGGTGAGGAGCCTTTTGGCCCCCACCCTGTCCCTCCCCCGCTTCGCGGGAGAGGGGACGCTAACGATCGGCGTTTCGTCGCACGTCAGTGAAGGCTCGAATCTATTCCCTCTCCCGCGAAGCGGGGGAGGGTAGGGGAGGGGGTTACGCCAGCGCCTTGAGTGCGCCTTTGCCGGCGTAGATCGCCGCGTCGCCCAGCTCCTCCTCGATGCGGATGAGCTGGTTGTATTTGGCGGTGCGGTCGGAACGGGCGAGCGAGCCGGTCTTGATCTGGCCGCTGTTGGTCGCGACGACGAGATCGGCGATGGTCGAATCCTCGGTCTCGCCGGAGCGATGCGAGAAGACGGTGGTGTAGCCGGCGCGATGCGCGGTCTCGACCGAAGCGAGCGTCTCGGTCAGCGTGCCGATCTGATTGACCTTGACGAGCAGCGAATTGGCGACGCCCATCTTAATGCCCTCATTGAGGCGCACGACATTGGTGACGAAAAGATCGTCGCCGACGAGCTGCACTTTGTCGCCGATCGCGTCGGTGAGCTTCTTCCAGCCCTCCCAATCGTCCTCGGCCATGCCGTCCTCGATCGACACGATCGGATAGGCGCTGGCGAGCTTGGCGAGATAGGCGACCTGCTCGTCGATCGAGCGCGTCACGCCTTCGCCTTCGTAGACATATTTGCCGTCCTTGAAGAATTCCGTCGCGGCGCAGTCGGAGCAAAGATGCACGTCGACGCCGGGCTTGAAGCCCGCCGTCTCGATCGCCTTCATGATGAAGTCGAGCGCCGCTTCGGCGGAGGGAAGATTGGGCGCGAAGCCGCCTTCATCGCCGACCGAGGTGCTGAGGCCGGCTTTCTTGAGCGCCGCCTTGAGCGTGTGGAAAATCTCCGCGCCCCAGCGGATGGCGTCGCGCACATTCGGCGCGCCGGTCGGCATGATCATGAATTCCTGGAAGTCGATCGGATTGTCGGCATGCACGCCGCCGTTGACGATGTTCATCATCGGGGTTGGCAGCACCCGCGCCTGCACGCCGCCCACGTAGCGATAGAGCGGCAGGGCCGAGGCCTCGGCCGCCGCCTTGGCGACCGCGAGCGACACGCCGAGAATGGCGTTGGCGCCGAGCCGCGACTTGTTCGGCGTCCCGTCGAGCTTGATCATCGCCTCGTCGAGGGCGACCTGATCCTCAGCTTCGAAGCCGAGCAGCGCGCCGGCGATTTCGTCGTTGACGTTGTCGACCGCCGTGAGCACGCCCTTGCCGAGATAGCGAGACTTGTCGCCATCGCGCTTTTCCGCCGCTTCATGCGCGCCCGTCGAGGCGCCGGACGGCACCGCCGCCCGTCCAGACGATCCATCCTCCAGGGTGACGTCGACCTCGACGGTTGGGTTCCCGCGAGAATCCAGAATTTCGCGGGCGTGGATGTCGACGATCTCGGTCATGGGTGCCTCTTCATGATGCGGCGCGGAGCGGCGCGACTTCTTAGACCTATTGCGCGGTCCCGAAAAGCCTCAGCCGTAAAAAGGTTCTGCGTCCGCGGCGGGCTTTTGTGGGATCTGTGCTGCGCCGCGGCGAGCCGCGCCGGTGAAATCCGTTGACTGGGGAGGGGACCTCCCTATCCTTGAGCTTGATTAATGAGCGGGCGTTCGCCGCCAAGCGCGACGGTCGGCGGGAGGTTCGGATGGCCCTAAGCACAACGCGGTTCGCGCGTGGCGTCGTGTTCACCCTTTGCTTTGGGCTTTGGAGTTCGGCCAGCGCTTGGGCTCAATCGCCGGAGCACGTCGCCGCCGCCAAGGCGGTTTTGGAGAAATCTCCCGTCCGAGGCAATTGCGCGCCGGCGCAGGAAGATTTTCTGGGCTGGCCGGCGAGCCTCGTGCAGCGGTGCGAATATCAGCACGAGGCTATGCCTGGCCTCGCCTATGTGCTCGACATCAAGCCGGAAACTCTGGCGCGCTGGGTCGAAACCGGATGCAGCGCGCTGATGGTCGGCGCCGGCCATTGTTTCGACCGGACGCTGAAATGCGCGCTCGACAGCACAGGCGCCAGCTTCGTGATCGGCGGCAATCTGATCGCGGCACGCAGCGGCGTGAAGCAGAATCGCTTTTATCGCAACGGCGTCGCGATCGTTGCGCCCAAAAGCGGGATGCCGGGCGCCGTGCCGATCCAAGAGCAGGAGCAGATCGCGCATATGCCGGAAAAGGACGTCTCGGCGATGCTCGACCGTGGCGGCGTCGCCTTGTGGAACACCCTGCCTTATCAATTCGCGGTCAAGGCCCTCGAATTCGCCGTGCCGGCGGAGATGAACACGCCGGACAGGCGCGAGAAATGGCTCGAAATGGTGCGTGTCGAAATGCTGAAGGCGCTGGAGAGCCCCGAGAACCGCCTTCTCTCGGGCTGGATGTCGGCGCATCCGATCACCTTGCGCGCGGGCGAATGTCCCGACTCGCGCGACCCGTGAGCCGTTTGGCGCTTGACGCGGCGGCGATCGCGCCTTTGTTACGCGCATGACCAAGACGCATAAGGGCGCCGCGCTGCTCGGCCGCACGGCCGCGCTGCCGGCTTCGCCGGACGAGGCCGAACTCGATCTCGTTCCCAATCCCCACAAAGACGCGACCTATCTCGTGCGCTTCACCGCGCCGGAGTTCACCTCGCTTTGCCCGGTGACGGGACAGCCCGATTTCGCGCATATCGTTATCGACTATGTCCCGGCCGAATGGCTGGTCGAGTCAAAGGCGCTGAAGCTGTACCTTGGAAGTTTCCGAAACCACGGCGCCTTTCACGAAGACTGCACGCTGCGGATCGCGCGCGATCTCGTTGCGGCGATGACGCCGAAATGGCTGCGCATCGGCGGCTATTGGTATCCGCGCGGCGGCATGCCGATCGACGTCTTCTGGCAGACCGGCGCCCCGCCCGAAGGGCTGTGGCTTCCTGATCAGGGCGTGCCGCCCTACCGGGGGCGAGGCTAGGAGTCACTTTTTCGCGAGCCGCGCTCTAGCGCCGCGCCGGATAGTCCATCCCGACTGCGTCGCGATACGCCTTCATTTGCCCCTGGCTTCGATAGAAGAGCATAGAGATGATCCAGCTCGCGATCAGGATCGCGGCGATCGCAAAGCCGAAATTGGCAAGATTGTCGTTAAGTCCCTGAACGAGGCGCCAAAGGCCGCCTTCGAAGCCGAGCTTATCGCCGATCAAGCCGAGCGCTTCGATGCCGCCGATGAAAATGGCGACGATCACCGACATCGCGGTCATGACCAGATTGTACCAAAGTTTCCTCAGCGGATCGTCGAACGCCCAGCCGTAGGCGCCGGTCATCACGAGGCTGTCCGTGGTGTCCATCAACGACATGCCGGCGGTGAACAGCGCCGGAAAGACCAGAATTGTCGAAAATGACATGCCTTGCGCGGCCTGCGCCGCCGAAATTCCGAGCAGGCCGATCTCCGTCGCCGTGTCGAAGCCCAGTCCCAACAGAAATCCGACGACGTACATGTGCCATGACCGCGAAACAAAGCGGAACAGCGGGCGGAAAACCCGGGTGAACACGCCTCGCCCGTTGAGCAGACGGTCGAGGTCCTCTTCGAGGACCGGTTCGCCAAGTCGGGCGCGGCTGTAGGCCGACCAGATGCCCCTGAGCAGGAGAAGATTTGCAAGGCCGATGACGATGAGGAACGAAGCTGACGCCATCGTGCCGATGGCGCCGCCGAAGGCTTGAAACTCCTGCGCCTGGCCCTGCATGGCCACGGCCGCCGCCGCCATCAGGACCGAAGCGAGCGCGACGAAGGTGGAGTGGCCGAGCGAGAAGAAAAATCCGACCGAATAGGGCGTCTTGCCGTCCTGCATCAATTTGCGGACGACATTGTCGATAGCGGCGATGTGATCGGCGTCGAAGGCATGGCGAAGCCCGAACATAAAGGCCAGAACGGCGGCCCCCATCAGGCCCGGACGATCGGAGAAGGCTGTCCACGCCCAAGTCCAGGCCAAGACATTCGCCGCGATGATCACGCCATAGGTCGCCGCAGCCTTGGCTTTGAAATTGTCGCCTTGGTCATCGAAAGGATTGAGCGCCATGACCCCCGCCGCCTGAGCAATAAAGACCCTTAACCGTAATCGCTTAATTAGGAAAGTTCATACGGGCGACGAGCGGGCGGGAACCGACTTGACCAAGTGGCTACGGGTAGCCACTATTCTCCCATGACGACTGTTTCGATCAAAGACGCCAAAAATCGCCTGACCGAACTTGCCCGACAGGTCGAGAAGGGCGAAACGATCGTCGTGACGCGGAATGGGAAACCGGTGTTCGATCTGGTTCCTCATCAACCCAAACGCGGCTTGCGGCTCGAAGCCGTCGACGAATTCAAGAAACGACACGGCCTCCAGTCCATCGTCACTTTCCTCGCTGAGGATTTCGACGCGCCCTTGCCGGAAGACTTCCTGCTGCGCCCGCTGCCGGATGATGCATGAGGCTGCTGCTCGACACGCATATTCTGCTGGCGTTGATTGAAAACTGTGTCGCCGAGTTCGGATCGCACGTGCAGTCTTTGCTGAAGAATGAAGATGCGGAATTTCTGGTCAGCGTCGCGAGTCTTTGGGAGATCGCCATCAAGTGGCGTCTGGGCAAACTCGAACTCGCGATAAATCTTGAGATGCTTCCCGAACTGCTGGAAGCGATGGGGATCGAGGTCATCTCAATCAACGCGCGGCATGCGCTCGTCGCGGTTGAACCTGAGCCGCACACGCGCGACCCGTTTGATCGCCTGTTGCTGGCGCAATGCAAAATCGAGGCGTTGCGTCTCGTGACGATTGATCGCGCGCTTCTCGACCATCCGTTGGCTGCGCGCAAGGCTTAGCGGATAGCCTTCGCCAGACGGTCGAACGCCATCAGCTCCTTGACCATTGTTTCGAGCTCGCCGAGCGGGACTTGCGTCGCGCCGTCCGAGATCGCCGCGCCCGGATCGGGATGCGTCTCGATGAAAAGCGCCGCGACGCCGACGGCGACCGCCGCGCGGGCGAGCGTTGAAACAAAACGCCGCTCGCCCGAAGAAGCCGCGCCGGCGCCGCTCGGCTGCTGAACGGCGTGGGTCGCGTCGAAAATAACCGGCGCGCCGGTCGTTTCCCTCAAAATCGGCAGCGCGCGCATGTCGGCGATGAGCGCATTATAGCCAAAGCTCGTGCCGCGCTCGGTGACGAGCACGCCGGCGGCGCCGGCCTCGCGCGCTTTCTCGACGGCGTGGATCATGTCCCAGGGCGCCAGGAACGGACCCTTCTTGATATTGACGGGGCGTCCGGCTTTCGCCGCCGCGACGATGAGATCGGTCTGGCGGGAGAGGAAGGCGGGAATCTGCAAGAGGTCGACGACCTCGGCGACGCGCGCGCATTGCCACGCTTCATGCACGTCGGTCGTTATCGGGAGGCCGGTCTTTTCTTTGATTTTAGCAAAGATCGGCAGAGCGGCGTCGAGGCCGACGCCCCGCGCCGCTTCGCCGCTGGTGCGGTTCGCCTTGTCGAAGGACGCCTTGAAGACGACGCCGATCTTCAGCCGCTCGCCGAGCCGGGCAAGCTCTTCAGCGACCTTGAGCCCCATGTCCGCGCTTTCAAGCGCGCAGGGGCCGGCGATCAGCGTCAGCGGCAAATCGTTGCCGATCTCGACGCGGCGCGCGCCGTCTCCGATGATTACGCTTGTCACCCAGGCCTTTTCTCATGTTTTCACGAGCCGCGCGACCTCGGCGCGCAGCGCCGGCAGGACCTCGGCTTCGAACCAGGGATTGCGCTTCAGCCAGCCGCTGTTGCGCCAGGACGGATGGGGGAGGGGAAAGATCAGCGGCGTCGTGTTCTGGAACTCGCGCCAGCGCGCGACGATTTCTGAAACGCTCGCGCCTTTCCGCAGCGCATGGCCGAGCCGCGCGAAATGATAGTCCTGCGCATATCGGCCGATCGCGACGACCGTCTCGATCTGCGGCAGCGTCGCGAAGAGTTCGTCGTGCCAGCGTGGGCGACATTCAGGGCGCGGCGGCAGGTCGCCGCCGGCGGCGTCGTAACCCGGAAAGCAGAAGCCCATCGGGACGATGGCGATGCGCGAGACATCGTAGAAGGTCTCTCGATCCACGCCCATCCAGTCACGCAGCCGATCGCCGGAAGGATCGTTGAAGGGAACGCCGGTCTGATTGACGAGATTGCCGGGCGCCTGGCTGGCGAGGAGAAGCCGCGCGCTGGGCGAGACGCGCAGCACCGGCCGCGGCTCATGCAGCAGCTTCACGCCCGCGGGCGTTTCGGCGCAGAAACGGCAGGCGCGGATGCGCCCCGTTATCTCCTCAAGCTTCCCGTTCAGCGAACGCCCCGTCATTACGGCACGACGCTTGGACGCGCCGAGACGTCCGCGCGCCAGCGCGAAAGATTCGGCAGATCTTGAGGGATCTCGACCCGCGCGGCCTTGGTCAGATCCATGGCGACGATGGCGGTGATGTCGGCGATCGTGAAGTCATCGGAGGCGATGAAGCGCCGCGCGGCGAGCTCCCCATCGAGAAAGCGCATCATCTGCTGCGCGCGCGGCCGCTGATGCTCGGCCAATTGCGGCAGCTGCGGCGATTCGAGCCGCGCCAGCGCCGGATGGCTGTGACGAAAAGCGAGCGCCACCGGCGTGAACAGGCGAAATTCCACCCGGCGCTGCCACATCTCGACAAAGGCCTGTTCGCGCGAGTCGCGGCCAAAGAGCGGCGGGTCGGGATAAAGCGACTCGATGTAGCGGCAGATGGCGACGGATTCGGTGAGAGTCGCGCCGTCGTCGAGAACGAGCGCCGGCGCCTCCTTGAGCGGGTTAATCTGCGCATAGGCCTCGCTCTTATGCTCTTGCGCCATGAGGTTGACGTCGCGAACGGGAATCGTGACGTTTTTCTCAGCCAGAAAAATGCGGACGCGTCTGGGATTGGGCGCGAGCGGCGTATTATAGAGCAGCATGTCGATCTCGTTCCGGGTTCGGATAGGGGGATTTGTTGCGACTGGCGATGGCGGCGTGAAAACGTTCCGAAAATGCATTCCCGTCAGCGGCGGTTCGCAGTTTTAGCGCCATGATTTAAGTTAAGCGCGATGACGAACACTCTCTCGACTCACTCCGCCGCTGCGCTCGTGCTGTTTTCCGGCGGGCAGGATTCCACGACCTGCCTTGCCTGGGCGCTGTCACGCTTCGACCGCGTCGAGACGGTCGGATTCGATTACGGCCAGCGCCACCGTGTCGAACTCTCGCGCCGCGCGGGGCTACGCGACGGCCTTATTCGCCTGTCGCCGCTTTGGGCCGAGCGGCTGGGCGAAGATCGCACGATTTCGATCGAGGCGCTCGGCGCGATCTCCGAGACGGCGTTGACGCGCAACGCGGAGATCGCCTTCGCCGCCGACGGGCTTCCCAACACATTCGTTCCGGGGCGCAATCTGCTGTTTCTGACCTTCGCCGCGGCGCTCGCCTATCGCCGCGGCGTCGCCGATCTCGTCGGCGGCATGTGCGAAACGGACTATTCGGGCTATCCCGATTGCCGCGATCAGACGATCCGCGCCATGGCGCAGGCGCTCAGTCTCGGCATGGACCGCAGCATGAATATTCATACGCCGCTGATGTGGATCGACAAGGCGGCGACCTGGCGACTGGCGGAATCGCTCGGCGGCGAACCGCTGGTGCGGCTCATCGTCGAAGAAACCCACACCTGCTATCTCGGCGAGAGGGGCCGCCGTTTCGACTGGGGCTATGGCTGCGGCGAATGCCCCGCCTGCAAGCTGCGCGCGCATGGCTGGGAGAACTATCGCGCCGGAAGCGTTCGCGCGACCGCTTGAGACCAGTCCGACCGCTCAACTGTGGCATGAGGGCCACAGTCGGCGCTGACGTCATCACGCCGAACGAAGACTCATTGACAGGCTTCAGCCAGCTCTGAATATGTTATGTTATAACATATTCACGAAGAGAGCGGGCGTCGATGAGGAAGAGCGTTTTGGTCGGCGCAGCGGCCGGCGGCGCAGTCGTGGGGCTTTTCACCAGCGTCGCGAGCGCGTTGGCTCAGCAGGCCTTGCCGCCGATTGAAGTCGGCTCCGTGAGTCCGATCAAGCGCGCCAAGATCGTCTCCCCGCCACAGACACCCCCAGCCCCCGGCGGGCGCAACCGCAACGTCGCCGGCCCGAGCGGACCCGAGCCGCGCGAACCGGCCGTGGCGCCGCTAGGCGTCCTTCCCATCGTCGCCGATCAATTCGCGACGGTCACGGTCGTCACCAATGAAGAGCTGCGGCGCTCGCCGGGCGCGACGCTTGGCGATGTGCTCTTCGCCAAGCCGGGCGTCACCGGATCGACCTTCGCGCCCGGCGCGGCGAGCCGTCCCATTGTGCGCGGCCTCGACAACTACCGGGTGCGCATCCAGGAAAATGGCGTCAGCAACAGCGGCGTCTCGGAACTCGGCGAGGACCACGCCGTACCGCTCGATCCTGTCGGCGCGAGCCAGGTCGAGGTGGTGCGCGGCCCCGCGACGCTGCGCTGGGGGTCGCAAGCGATCGGCGGCGTCGTCAACGTCGAGAACAACCGCATTCCCACGGCCTTGCCCTGCCGTCTTGCTTTCATCCCTACGGCCGAGACGGAGGGTTGCTCGGTCATCGAGACTCGCGGCGCGGTGATGACTGTCGACAATGGGTTGGAAAACGCGACGCTGCTCGACGTCGGCCGCGGCAACGTCGCCTTCCACATGGATGTCCATGGCCGTCGCAGCAGCGACTACCTTATTCCCGGCTATCCTTATCTTTTTCCGCCGGATCCGGCGCCGCCGGTCTTTGGACGCCAGCCCAATTCGTCAATGCGCTCGGCCGGCGGTTCGGTCGGCGGCTCCTATTTCTTCGACGGCGGCTTCGTCGGCGTCGCGGTGACGCAGTTCAACTCGCGCTATCACATCCCCGGCATTGAGCCGACGGAGACCAATACGCGCATCGAACTTCGCCAGACGCGCGTGACGACCAAGGGCGAGTTCCGTCCGCAGTCGGCCTATATCGAAGCCGTCCGCTTCTGGGCGGGTCTGACCGACTACAAGCACCACGAACTCGCCAATGAGGGGGGCTTCGACGGCGTTCAGCAGACCTTCACCAACAAGGATCTCGAGGCGCGGGTCGAAACGCAGCTTCGCCCGGTCGATCTGTCCTTCGCGACTCTGACAAGCGCCTTCGGCGTGCAGGGCATGCATCAGATCCTGACCTCGCCAGGACGCGAGGGCGGGCTCTTCGACCCCAATCGGACGCGAAGCGTCGCCGGCTATTGGTTCAATGAATTCAGACTGACCGACACATCGAGAATGCAGCTTGCGGGACGCATCGAACATGCGACCGTCTCCGGCGCGTTTCCCGAACTCCTCGTCTCCGGCGCGTTTCCCGAACTCCTCGTCTCCGGCGCATTTCCCGAACCCCTCGCTGATCCGGCGCTGCAAGTCGCCCGCGTGCGAAATTTCACGCCGAAGAGCGGGGCCTTTGGGTTCCTCCAGGATCTGCCGGAAGGCGTCGTCGCCAGTCTGACCGCGCAATATGTCGAACGCGCGCCGCGCGCGCCCGAACTCTTTTCGCGCGGGATCCATGAAGCGACGGGGACCTTCGACATCGGCAATCCGAATCTTCGCATTGAAGGGGCGAAGACCATCGAAATCGGCCTGCGCCGCCCAGTCGGCCCATTCCGCTTCGAGGCGACAGCCTACCTCACGCGCTTTGACGGCTTTATCTTCCGAAATCTCACCGGCGCGGTCTGCGAGGAAGATATTTCGAGCTGCGCCTTGGAAGGCGAGGGCGATCTGCGCGAGGCGATCTATTCGCAGCGCAATGCGCTCTTCCGGGGCGGCGAGTTTCAAAGCCAACTCGACGTCGCGACGCTGGCAGGCGGCGTTTTTGGGGCGGAGCACCAGTTCGACGTGGTGCGGGCGACATTCGTGGGCGGCGGCAACGTCCCCCGCATTCCGCCCGTTCGGCTCGGAGGCGGATTGTTCTGGCGAGATACGAACTGGCTGCTGCGGGTCAACCTCCTGCACGCCTTCGCGCAGCGCAACATCGACCCAACCAATGAAACGCCAACGAAGGGCTATAATTTGCTGAGGGCTGAAATCAGCTACCGCATGCTGCTCGATCCGGGCGATCCGCTGAGCCGCGAATTGAGGCTGGGACTGGTCGGCGACAATCTCCTCAACGAGGACATCCGCAACAGCGTCTCCTACCGCAAGGATGAAGTGCTGCTCCCGGGCGCGAATCTGCGGTTTTTCGCGAATGCGCGCTTTTAAGCGCCTGAGGCGTTTCGGCTTGATCGCCGGGGCGAAATAGGGCATAGGCGGGGCCAACGAAGCGCTGGGCGTATCCCGGCCAGTTCACTATTGCCGGGGTGAGATCGATGAAAGTCCGCAACTCTTTGAAATCTCTGCGTTCGCGCCATCGCGCCAACCAGATCGTGCGCCGCAAAGGCCGCGTCTACATCATCAACAAGGTGCAGAAGCGCTATAAGGCGCGCCAAGGCTGATCAGGGGTCCGTCGTGATTTCTGCTACGCGAGAAACGTCGCTTTTGCTCAGCATTGCATATCGCTGGCGTCGCGCTTTCTAAGCGCGGCGCGTCATATTTCCATGACCCGAGCCGCTGTTACGGCGTCGGGCATTTACTAATGACTAAGCGACCGTGGCTGCGGCTCTCAACGAGAGAGACTTTGCGCCATGACCAGAACCCGTCCCTCTGTGATCCTGACGGGCGACCGTACGACCGGTCCGTTGCATCTAGGTCACTATGCCGGTTCGCTTCAGAACCGCGTCGCCTTGCAACACATTCACCAGCAATATCTACTGCTGGCTGACACGCAGGCGCTCACCGATAACGCTCATGACCCAGAGAAGGTACGCAGTAACGTATTGGAAGTTGCGTTCGACTATCTGGCTGTTGGCGTCGATCCCGCAGTCTCCACGATCTGCGTCCAATCCGCGCTGCCCGCACTTTGCGAACTGACGCTGCTATATCTGAACTTTGTTAGTCTCGCCCGTCTCGAGCGCAACCCAACCATCAAGGAGGAGATACGCGCACGTGGTTTCGGTCGCGACATCCCTGCCGGGTTCCTTTGTTATCCTGCCGCGCAAGCGGCCGATATAACGGCGTTCAAAGCGACGCTGGCGCCTGTTGGAGAAGACCAGGCGCCGATCATCGAACAAACTAACGAGATCGTGCGGCGGCTCAATCGACAGATCGGTCGAGAGGTGCTCGTGGAAGCTCGGGCTTTGATCCCGCGCGTCGGACGCCTTCCCGGCGTCGACGGCAGATCGAAGATGAGTAAGTCCCAAGGCAATGCTATCCCGCTCTCGGCAAGTGATGATGAAATAGAGGAGGCGGTGCGGCGCATGTATACCGATCCCGGCCATCTGCGCGCCTCTGACCCCGGCCGTGTCGAAGGTAATGTCGTCTTCACCTATCTGGATGCATTCGACGATGACCGCGAGTCCGTCGCCAATCTCAAGGCTCATTATCAGCGTGGCGGGCTCGGCGATATGGCGCTGAAATCGCGTCTGACTGACGTTTTAAAGGCGTTACTTGGCCCAATTCGCGAGCGGAGGTCTGAGCTGATGCGCGATCCTGATTTCGTTATGGACGTTCTCCGAACGGGGACGCGCAAAGCGCAAAGTCTAACCGCAGAGACCATGGCGGAAGTGCGCGAGGCCTTAGGGCTTTTTGACCTGAAGCAGACGCTTTGATCGGAAGCGAATAGACGCCCGACTAATCGCCCGCCTCCTGAACGCCCATGAGCGCCAGCACATGCGCGTTGACGCTGCGGCTGAGGGCGTCGACGTCATAGCCGCCTTCGAGCGTTGAGACGATGCGGCCGCCGCAACGCCGGTCGGCGATGTCCATCAGCCGTTTGGTCGCGTCGCCGAAGTCCGTCTCGCGGAGTCGCAGGCCGCCGAGCGGATCCCGCTCATGGGCGTCAAAGCCCGCCGAAATCAGGATCAGATCGGGCGCGAAGTCGCGCACCCGCGGCAGGATTCGGTCGGCGAGCGCTTCTCGAAAGGCGTCCCCCGTCGAGCCGGCGAGCAGCGGCGCATTGACGATGTTGTCATGGTCGCCCGTCTCATTGCGCCCGCCCGTGCCTGGATAAAAGGGCGCCTGATGCGTCGAGCAGAACAGCACTTTGTCGTCGGCCCAGAAAATCTCTTGCGTGCCATTGCCGTGATGGACGTCGAAATCGACAATCGCCACCCGTTCCGCCCCATGCGCCGCCAGTGCGTGGCGCGCGGCTACGGCGACATTGTTGACGAAGCAAAAACCCATTGGATTATGCACGCCGGCATGGTGTCCGGGGGGCCGGACGGCGACGAAGGCGTTGTCGGCCCGTCCCGACATCACCTCGTCCACGGCGGCGAGGGCGCCGCCGGCGGCCCGCCAAACAGCTTCGAGCGTCTTCGGACACATCAGCGTATCGCTATCGAGCGCCGAATAGCCTTCGCGCGGCGCGGCGCGCTCGAGGGCTGCAAGATAGGATTGCGGATGGACGCGTTGCAGGGATTCCGCTTGCGCTTCGGGCGCGCTCATTCGGCTCAGGGACGCGAATCGCGCTTGCTCCAGGCCGCGTTGGATCGCCCGCAACCGTTCGGGGGCTTCGGGATGGCCGGGACCCATCTCATGAAGGAGCCCGCTTTCATGTGTGATGAGGAGGGTTTTCAATGCTGCGACGCAATCCAAGCGGGCGACGCTACGCCAGTCAACGCAAGGATTTTCGGCCTTCCGCGGCCTCCTGTCCATGAAAAAGAAATGGTAAAGCTCAAGCGCGGGGCTGCGCCGGTTAGCGTGGCGCCGGCGCAACAGTAAGGGAATAATTCGGAAGACGTGATCCCAGCGCCAAAGTTCATGATAAGAAAATCGTAACAACTGTTTTGCGGGCGGAAAGGAGTGCCTGAAATGAGTTTCAGATATGTGACAGCGGCGTCTGCGCTTCTCGCTGTTTTTTTGGCGGGTTGCAACGGGGGAACGCCTCTTCCCGATCCGAGGCTTAATGGCCGCGACGCCGAATTCATGGCGCTTGCTCCCAAGGCTGGGGTAAGCTCGCAATACGAACGCTACCTCGTCGATTATAAGACGAACGAGCCCGTCGGTTCGATCATCGTCGATAACCGCTCGAAATTCCTTTACTATGTCATGCCGGGCGGAAGGGCCGTGCGCTACGGCGTCGCCACCGGTCAGGACGCGATGGCCTTCACCGGCCGGGCCTATGTGGGCGGCATGCAGGAATGGCCGCGGTGGATCCCGCCAAAGGACATGCTTGAGCGTTGGCCGCATCTCCAGCCGACGGCGGATGCCGGCGGTCTGCCTGGCGGTCCCGACAATCCGCTCGGCTCGCGCGCGCTCTACCTCTATCAGAACGGCAAGGATACGCTTTATCGTATCCACGGCACCAATGAGCCGGACAAGATCGGACAGGCGGTGTCCTCGGGCTGTATCCGCATGCGCGACATCGACGCGATCGATCTCTACAACCGCGTAAAGGTCGGCACGAAAGTCGTCGTGCTCTAAGGCTTTTCGCCACAGTTCATTAAGCTTTCTGCGACGCCCTCCGCCCAGCGCGCGAGGGCGTCGTCTTTTTTGCCATCAGACGTCTTGCCCGTCGCTCGGCGTAACCGCAGCCCGAGCAAACCGGTCTTCGACCGATCGCCAGTGTGCGCCGTCGCACTGCGCCTTGGTAAAGCGAACCTTAACGTTGTGAATGTTCGCAGGGTGCGGGCGACAGAAGAGGGGAAATGGTTATGCGTCCGACGACAAGCATGGGCTGCTTAGTCCTGGTGGTCTGCGTTCTCTTGCTGGAATTCGCTGGCGCGGGCGCTTACTTCGCGTCGTCCGCGCAAGCGAAACCCTCGGACCCTTGCTACGGCTATGCGATTTGCCAGTAAAAATTTTCATTCGGTCGCGCAATTCGTGGAACGCGCGCGCGACATCTGCGTTTTTGTTCTGAAAGGCCGGCGCGCCCAAAATCAATGCTCGAAAGAGTGGAGACTCGGAGCGCCGCGCCTTTCAAGTTTTCATATCCGTTGCAGCGAGAGGCGGAAGGCTGGGCCCGTCATGCGCAATTTGGTTTTGTATGTATTGATGTTGTTCCTATTCGCCGCAAGCGTTGCAAGCGCCACGACGATTCTCTCTCGACCGTCGCCCAGCGACGATGATTTTTGCTTTGGATATGCGATTTGCGAATAGTCAGACCGAACGTTTCTGACGCGCGAGTTCGCGCAAGCGCGCGACGCTGCGCGTTAGCGAGCCTGCTTCAACGCCGATAAACGATTCTATTCGCCTGCAGATCGCGTCGGCGGTCTGATAAACGCGCTGTTTGAACGGCGCGACCAGTCTCGCCGCCCAAGCGCGAATTTCAAGGACAACCGAATAGATCTGACGGAAGCGGTTCATCTGCATCAGCTTGTCCCGGCAGATGTCGAAAAGAAACGACATGACGCCGAGCGCCAGCGTTTTGGCGAGAAGGATCGCCAACAGCCCCGTGAACACATGTCCATGTGCGATTAATTCAAATCCCACCAGCTTGGCAGGGAGAATCGCGAACATTGGCGCGATAAATATCGCCAATGTTTTTACGGGCGTCAGCGTCGCAACGAAGTCCTTGAACTGCTGCTCATAACGTTCAAGCCCAAGCGCGCGCGCGAAATCGTGCAGCCAATCTCTGAAATGATCCCACAGCCAGGTTTCGACCAGAAAGAGGACGGCGAGCGTGAACCAGAACGCATCCCTCAGGCGCCGTTTCCAATCTTCCATAAGTTCTTCCTCTCACATGGCGGCGGGCGCGTAGCGCCAGCGCGCGGCGTGAACCACGACGGCCGATCATAGATAGCTCACATGTGAATGGCGCGCTTGGCGACGGCGAAGGCCGCCTCGCGCATCGCCTCCGAGAGCGTCGGATGGGCGTGGCAGGTGCGCGCGAGATCTTCCGCCGAGCCGGAAAATTCCATCAACACCGCAGCTTCAGCGATTAATTCGCCGGCCGCGGCGCCAACAATATGGACGCCGAGCACACGGTCGGTCGCTGTTTCGGCGATGATCTTCACGAAGCCGTCGGTCGCGCGCATCGCGCGCGCGCGGCCATTGGCGGTGAAGGGAAATTTGCCGATCGTAACCTCGATCCCTCGGGATTTGGCTTCTTCCTCGGTCATGCCGACGGCCGCGACTTCCGGCATCGTGTAGACGACGCTGGGAATGACGCCGTAATTCACATGCCCCGCCTGTCCGGCGAGGATTTCGGCGACGGCGATGCCTTCGTCCTCAGCCTTATGGGCGAGCATCGGCCCGCGCACGACGTCGCCGATGGCGTAGACGCCCGGAACATTGGTCGCGAAGCCTTCATCGATGACGATGCGCCCGCGCTCCAGGGCGACGCCGGCGTCCTCGAGTCCGAGGCCTTGCGTGAACGGGATGCGGCCCGTCGCGATGAGCACCGCGTCCGCCTCGATCGTGTCGGACGTCGCGCCATCGACCGACGAATAGGAGACGACAGCGCGCTCGGCCTTGCCGGTTCGCTCGCACCGCACGCCTGTCACCTTGGAGGCGAGGCGGAAATCGAAGCCCTGTTTTTCGAGGATTTTCTGAAAGCGCGCGGCGATCTCGAGATCAAAGCCCGGCAGAATGCGATCGAGATATTCGATCGCAATCACTTCCGTTCCCAGCCGGCGCCAGACCGATCCAAGCTCGAGTCCGATGACGCCCGCGCCGACGACGACCAGCCGCTTCGGCGTCTTCGCCAGGGCCAAGGCGCCGGTCGACGAAAGGATCAGCTTTTCGTCGACCGCAATCTCCGCGCCGGAGGCGTCGCGCAGCGGCGCGACAGCCGAACCGGTGGCGAGAACAATGTTCTTCGTTTCGAGCGTTTGAACGGCGCCGTCGGGGCCGACGACCGCGACTCGCCCGGCGCCTTTCAGCCGGCCAACGCCGCGAAACGACTCGATCTTATGCTTCCTGAACAGGAAGGCGACGCCGTTGACGTTCGCGCCGACGGTGTCGTCCTTGTGCTTCATCATCGCCGCGAGATCGAGACGCGGCGGATCGACCATGACGCCGAGCGGCGCCAATCCATGCGCCGCCTCTTCGAACATATGCGACGCGTGAAGCAGCGCCTTCGACGGAATGCAGCCGACATTGAGGCATGTGCCGCCGAATGTCGGGTCCTTCTCGACGACGGCCGTCTTCAATCCAAGTTGCGCCGCGCGGATCGCGCATACGTAACCGCCTGGACCGGATCCGATCACGATAAGATCGTAGGTCATGTCATCCGCAACTCAAAAATGGCGCCGCTTCCAAGATCCGTTTCTCAGATGAACGCATCCAAGATGAATTTTGGCTAAACGCCGCTCTCGGAAATCAGGCGGCGGCCCAGACGTAGATGAGCGTTGCGACGAGCCCGAGCGCGGTTTGACCCAGCTCCAGGCGCCCCCAAAGGTCGATGACCTTGCGCGCCTCATGCGCCGCATCGGCCTCGATCAGCGCCAGGATGCGATTGTTGAGCGGCACGATGGCGAGATAGGTATAGGGCCAGCTCGCGATGGCGAGCAGGGCGCCGAAAAGCCATCTGACGTCATCGAGCTCGCGATAGGCGATGAAGCCGAAGAGGGCGGCAAGCGCGGCAAAACTTGCGAGCACAATGAAGCCGCGGTGATCGGAGGGCTCCCACTCCTTGATCAGCGCGTCGTCAGTGAGCGCAAGCCGCGCCGGCTGTTCGACATAGTTGACGTAGAGCGAGGCGCCGGTGAAAGCGCCAGCCGTCGCGAGCGCAAGCGAACCAATAATCATTCAAGCGTCCTTTGGCGGTCGGCGCATAACTCGGCGTTCCTGGCGAATCGACCCCGACCGCCGACCCGCCGCCGTTATTCTTTAAGCTGACTCGATCGCTTCCTCGTCGCAGACGACGCGGGAGTTGCTCTCGGCTTCAGCGGCGACGTCGATTTTCACCGCCTTCACCGCATCCTGCTCTTTTCGGCGATCGGTGAAATGGTCGAAGAACACCCTCATGGCGCGATCGACGCCATAGGGATTGATGCGTCTCGTATCCTCCCGATAGAACATCGGCACGTTCGGGGAAACCGTGGCGAGATCATAGGACGGGAGATAGGCGATGTTCGGCCTTGCCCGGACCACCTCGTCGGCGGCGGCGCGCAGAATCGCCTTGACGGCGCAGTTCGATTCGATGACGTGCCGGTCTTCGTAGGTCGCGATAATGCCGACAGGCGACACGCTCAGCACGATGCGAACCTTGGGATTGACCTCGCGAATGCGGTCGACGGCGGCCATGAAGTCGCGCACGACTTCGCTGACGGTCATATTGTAGAACTCGTAGACGCTCGGATCCCAGGCGCCGCCGGCGACGCCCGGCGCAAGCTGCAGGATTGCGCCATCCGGCTTGTGGCGCCAGGTCTCGGTGTGGCCGAATGTGAAAACGAAGACGTCCATCGTCTCGAGCATGTGGCGGACTGCGGCGAGATGCCGCTCGCGATCGGCGCGCATCTCGTCGACAGTGGCGTATCCGTCGGGCTCGATGCGCGGCCGGAACGGATCGACGACGCGGCCGTCTTCCGGACGATTCCAGTGATCGAGCTGCGGCGTGAAGCGTCCATAGGCGCGTTCGATCAATTGCAGCAGCTGCGCGGTCGTGTAGAGATTGCCGTAGCGGCAGGAATACATTGAGTAGTTGCGGCGCAGCGCCTCATCCGCGGACATGCCGGCCGGCGGCTGCTCGGCGAGATAATAATGGAATCCGCTCGCCTGCAGGCCCATGGCGATCTCCTGCGCGAAGCAGCTGCCGCCTGTGGCGACCTTGTCCTGCGGCGAAATCTTGAAAGGCGTGCGAATGATTGGATCGAGCGCGAAGGGCGGCAGCGACGTCACCGCCTTGCGCCAAAAGCGATGGTCGGGTAGGGAGCTATAGGGGTTCTCCGCCATGGTCGCACTCCTTTCTGATCCGGCCGATGGTTGCGGATCGAGCTTTTCCCGCGTCGTTCGCGAGCCGCCTTCTGGCGTCGCAACATAGACGGCGCCCGCCCGCTTGTCACCCGGCGGCGCCGCTGAGAACGCCCGCGCCGTCGCCAATCCATGAAAGACCGCATGTTAACGCAGGTTGACAGACAGATTCTAAAATCCTGGCGGCAATACGCCATCGAGCCGAGGATCGCGAAATTCACCGGCCGCGTCATGCGCAACACCGGGCCGCGGATCGCCATCATCGGCAACTGCCAGAGTTTCGGCGTCGCCTATGCGATGAAAATGCTCGATCCGAGCGCGACGGTCGATCATTTTTCGATGATCGCCCGCGCCCGCTCGACGATGGGCCTCTTCGTCAAGACGCTGGAGACCTACGACTACGTCTTCTCGCACGACTTTCTTGACGGCCATGTGCGCGGTGGCGGATCGGAGGAACTATGCAAGCGCCTGCCGAAGACGATGATCTTTCCTGCGATCACCTTCGCGGCCTTTCATCCCGATCTCGTCTATATTCACGATCTGTCGCGCCTGCACGGTTTCGTTTGCGGGCCGATCGGCCCCTACCATTCGGCGATCGCGCTTTTCGCCTATCGCAAGGGCTTGTCGGTCGAGATGGCGAACGCGCTCTTCAACGAGAACGTCTTTGACGCGCTCGGCTATTTCGACATGTGGAACGACGCGTCGCGCGAACTGCTCGACGGTACGCGCGACAGATATGGCCTCGATCTTTCGGCCGAGCTAATGAACTGGTCGCGTCGGGGCGTCTTCATGTACAGCACCGTGCATCCGATGAGCTTTGTGCTGTTCGATCTCTCCAAGAAGCTTTTCGAGACGGTCGGACTGAAGCCGCGGACAGTGAATTTCAACTATTACGCCATTCATGATCTCGCGCGCAGCGAGATCTTCCCGATCTATCCGTCGATCGCCAAGCGATATGGGGCGCAGGGCGGCTATATGTTCAAACTGCAGAACCACCATATATCGACGGCGGTGGGCGACTTCCTGACGCTGCCGCAGTACATCGCATCCTGCTACAAGATCTACAGCGGCCATGATCCATCGCAGCTTAGCAATCCGCGCGTCGACGCCTGGCTCGCCGACGAGTCGACGAGCGGATTGCTGATGAGATTGGCGCGGCAGAATTTCGTCGCGGGCCTCATGCCGACCCTGTGAGCGCGCTTATTTCCAGCGCGTGTCGAATTTCGACAGGTTGAACGGCGGCTTATAGGGATGCAGCGGATTTTCGCCGCTGAAGGGCGTCACCACGGTGAGAATGCGCTCGCGATGTTTCAGAGGCGCGAAACCCGAAGGGTCCAGCGCGCCGGTGAAGCCGATAAGATGCGCCGGGTCGACGTTGAGCTTGAACGCCGGCGGCGGGCGCATCCAGCTCTGCGCGGCCACATCCATATAGGCCGTCTTCAACATATGGTTGAGGCCCCACTGCGTCGGCACGAAGCAGGATTTGGCCGAATCCGACATGTCCCAATAATAGGTGTCGGGTCGCAATTCGAGCGTCGCGTCGCCTTCGAAAACCGCGATTGATCCTTCGTGCATGAGATGCCGCACTTCGGCAAATCCCGCGAAGGGGTCGACGAGATGGTAGTAGACGCCAAGACAGAGGACGATGTCGAAGGTCTCATTGAGCTTCGAGGCTTCGTAGATCGAAACGTTCTGATTGATCTCGACGTTGGACTTTAAAAGCTTCTTGGCGAGGCGCAGTCCGGCGCCGCTCGCCCAGTTTTGGCTCACGTCGTCGGTGGCGACAACGCGCTTGGCGCCCCGTCGCTCGGCGTAAAAGCTCCAGAATCCGTCCCAGCAGCCGATTTCGAGCACGCTCTTGCCGGCGAAATCGATCTTGTCGAGCTCGTTCTCGATGAAGCGCCAGATGCGACGGTGATCATCGGCTTGCGACACGCTGAGGGCGCGCAGCCCGTCTCCGAAATCGAACTCATGATACCAATGAATGGCGTCAATTTCTTTTTGCAGCGCTTCGCGCGAGGCTGCGTCCTGCACGTCCATCGAATGTTCCTTGGATAATTGCGTCAGGCGCGCGAAAGCGTCCACTCTGATCGCGCGGCGAGGGCGCGGAGTTTGCCTTTATTCCGCGCTCCATGCAAGGTGAGGACGCGCCGTCCCGACGCCGTCGAGACTCTCCATGTCCGTCGCGAAGGCGCGAATGCGCGGCGCGATCTCGTCGCGAAAGCGCGAGCCGTTGAAGACGCCGTAATGGCCGACGCCTTTCTGCACATAATGACGCTTCCGGGCGGCAGGAATGTTGGCGCAGAGATCCAGCGCGGCTTCGGTCTGGCCGACGCCGGAAATGTCGTCTTTTTCACCCTCGACGGCAAAGAGCGCCGTGCGGCGGATCGCTTTGAGGTCGATGAGAGTGCCTCGGTGGCGCAACAGGCCGAGCGGCACCTGGTGGCGGACGAACACGCGATCGACGGTTTGAAGATAGAATTCTGCGGTCAGGTCCATCACCGCGAGATATTCGTCGTAAAAATCGCGGTGTCTTTCGGCGGAGTCGCCGTCCCCCTCGACGAGATGGTTGAACATTTCGAGATGCGCCGAGATATGGCGCTCGAAATTCATCGACATGAAGCCGGAGAGCTGCAGAAAGCCCGGATAAACTTGGCGTCCCATGCCCGCGTGCGGAAACGGCACGGTGTGGATGCAATGGCTGCGGAACCAATCCATGCCGCGCTGCTGCGCCAGCTTGTTGACGGCCGTCGGATTCACCCGGGGGTCGATGGGGCCGCCGATCAGCACCATGGATTCCGGGACGTCAGGATCGTTGTCCGCCTCCATCGCGGCGATCGCGCAGATGAGCGGCACCGAGGCCTGACAGATGCCAAGCGTATGCAAGGGCGTTTGGGTCGCGTCCAATGCAAGGAAGCGCATGATTTCAATGACATAATCGACGTAATCATCGAGATCGAAGGAGCCGTCGACGAGCGGCACCGTGCGCGCGTCGCTCCAATCCGTGATGTAGACGTCGTGGGTCGGCAGGAACGCCTCGACCGTGCCGCGCAGCAGCGTCGCGTAGTGGCCGGACATCGGCGCGACAATCAGCAGTTTCGACTGTCGGGGCGCCGGACCAGCAAACTGCCGCTTGAAATGCAGCAGGCCGCAAAAGGGGCGGCTCCAGACAACTTCCTCGACGATCTCGACCTCGGCGCCGTCGACAACCGTCGTATCCAAGCCGAACAGCGGTTTCCCGTAGCGGCGAGTCATGCGCTCGAACAGCTCCGCGGAAGCGGCGACGTTGCGGCCGAACGACGTGTGATGCAGCGGATTGAGCGGATTCTTCATCGCGTGCAACATCGCATCCGTCGCCGCCCGCGCCGGCGCGAAAGCCAAGTGCAACATCTCGTAGAGCTGGTAAGACATACGGTCCATCTTTACGCTTCTCCCCGCCACCCCCGTCGCAGCCGCCGCGCTGCGATTTCATGTTGCACTGCACAATCAAATTTATAACACATTCAAGATGGGCCAAGTTAGAAATCTGGCGAGCAGAGCTGTGGCGCCACGGACCTGAAAATTCGCAGTTCCGTCATATTCTCGCAGTCAAGGCCCCGACTGCAAGCGAAAACCAGAGCGTGGCGGTTGAAATCCGATAGAGCGCCAAAGCGCGGCGAATATCCGCCGCATTGGCCTCGCTCCTGCCGTCGCCAAGACTCGCGCCATCCACCGCCTCCGCCCCGCCGTAGGAGCGTGGCCCGCCGAGCTTGAGGCCAAGAGCGCCCGCAGCCGCGGCTTCGGGCCAGCCGGCGTTTGGGGAGGCGTGATTCGGCGCATCGCGCCAGGCCGCCGTCAGCGCTTTGGCCGGGGCGGCGCCGTTCACCGCCAAGGCGCCGATCGCCAGCAGGCCCGCAGCCGCGCGCGCGGGGAGAAAGTTCATCACATCGTCGCAGCGGGCCGCGGCCCAGCCGAAGGCGAGATAGCGCGGCGACTTGTGGCCGATCATGCTGTCGGCGGTGTTGACGATCTTATAAGCCAGCGCGCCCGGCAGGCCGAAGACCGCGAGCCAGAGCGCTGGCGCGACGACGCCGTCGGAGAAATTTTCGGCGAGGCTCTCGATGGCGGCGCGGGCGACGCCGGACGCGTCGAGCGCCGATACGTCGCGGCCGACGATTTTCGCCACCGCGGCCCGGCCGTCCTCTACCGAAATCGCCAGAGCCTCCGCGACCGCGACGACATGCGCATCAAGGCTGCGCTGCGCCAGAAGGCTGGACGCAACCACAGCGAGCGCAATCCAGCCGAGCGGAAGCGCGAGCGCAGCGCGTTCGATCAGCGCGCCGCTCCCAACAGCGATGACTAGAAGCGCGGCGAGAGCGACGGCGCCTTTCGACCGTCGAAGCGCGAAGGAGTCGCTCTCACGGTTCAGCCCTCGGTCGAGCGCGGCGATCAGCGCGCCCATCCATGTCACCGGATGGCCGATCCTGCGAAAAAGCGCATCCGGATAGCCGGCGCCCGCCTCGATCGCGAGCGCCAGAAGCGCAACGCCGAAATTCACCGTCCAAAAAGCGCGGTGATCGAGGCCTTGGCCAGCGCATTCTGATTAATGGTGAAGCCCGCGACCGCCGTGCGGCCGTGAGCGGCGTCGCCGAGCTTTTCAGTCTTGAGCGCATAGACGGTGAAAACGTAACGGTGCGGCTTGCCCGGCGGCGGGCAGGGGCCGCCATAGGCCTTGTCGCCGAAGTCCGTCTCCAAATGATGCGCGCCGGGCGGCAGATTTTTCGCAGACGCGTTGCCGGCGCCGCGCTTCAAGCCGCGAGCGTCGGCCGGAATGTCGACGACGAGCCAGTGCCAGAAGCCGGCGCCGCCCGTCGGCGCATCGGGATCGTGCACGGCGACGGCGAAGCTCTTGGTGCCAGGAGGCGGGTCGCTCCAATTGAGCTCGGGCGAGACGTTCTCACCGGTGCAGCTCATGGAATCATAGACATGCTTCATATTGATCGTCTTGCCTTCGGCGATGTCGGGGCTTGTGAGCTCGAAAGCGTGGGCGCCGCTCGAATCGGCGGCGGCCAGCGCGATAAGGCCGAGAAAGGATGAAACGCTGCGCAACATGTAAGCGTGCTCCTCAAATCTGGAAATCGCCGCATCTTTAGCGGATCGGCGCGCCGGTGTCGCGCGCCCGCGCTTCGCGGTAAAGAGGGCGCATGAGCGATGCGGGAAGTGGGCGTCCTTTGCGCCGCGGCTGGACGACGGGCGCCTGCGCGACCGCCGCGACGCGCGCCGCCTTCGAGGCGCTGATGACACACGCGCCGCCTCCCGACCCGGTCGAGATCGCGTTGCCGTCGGGAAAGCGCGTCGCCTTCGCGCTCGCGACCTTCGAACGGGAAGCGGATTTCGCCCGCGCCGGCGTGGTCAAGGACGCCGGCGACGATCCGGACGTCACCCACGGCGCCCTGATATGCGCGCAAGTGCGCCGCGGCGCTGCCGGCGCCGGTGTGCGATTTTTCGCGGGCGAGGGCGTCGGCATAGTGACGCGTCCGGGGCTTCCGCTGCCGCCCGGCGAGCCGGCGATCAATCCCACGCCCCGTAAGATGATGCTTGAGACGATCATCGAGGCGAGCGCGAAGATCGGCGTCGGCGCGGACGCCGACATCGAAATTTCGGTCCCCGGCGGCGAGGAATTGGCCAAGCATACGCTGAATGGGCGGCTCGGGATCGTCGGCGGCCTTTCCATTCTCGGCACGACCGGAATCGTCACGCCGTTTTCCTGCGCCGCCTGGATCGACAGCATCCATCGCGGCGTCGATGTCGCGCGCGCGAGCGGACTGACCCACGTCGCCGGCACGACAGGCTCGACCTCCGAGGCGGCGGTGAAGCGGCTTTATGATTTGCCGGAGACGGCGCTCATCGAAATGGGCGATTTCGTCGGCGGGCTGTTGAAATATCTTCGCACGCATCCGGTCGCGCGCGTGACGATCGGCGGCGGCTTCGCCAAAATGACCAAGCTCGCGCAAGGACGGCTCGATCTTCATTCGGGACGCTCGAGCGTTGATTTTGCGCGGCTTGCCCAAACCGTGCGAGAGGCGGGCGCGGGCGAAGAGATTGCCGCGCTCATCGAGAGCGCCAACAGCGCGCTCGAAGCCTTGCAGATCGCGCGAAGCGCCGGGGTCGATCTCGCAGCGCCGGTCGCGCGCGCCGCATGGAGAACCGCCGCGCGCGCGCTGAATACGGCGGAGAGCGAATTGGAGATCATCATATTCGATCGGGAGGGCGCTCTGCTTGCCCGCACGCCGCTCCAAAGAGCCCAGACATGAACGAAAATCCGTATCTCACCCTTGTGCTCGGCGGCGCGCGCTCCGGCAAAAGCGCTTATGCGGAAAGTCTCATCGTCACGCATCCGTCGCCCTGGACCTATATTGCGACGGCGGACATTCTCGATGAGGAAATGCGCGCGCGCGTCGATGCGCATCGCGCAAGACGCGGCGACGATTGGCGCACCGTCGAAGCGGCGCAAGCGCTCGTTGAAGCGATTTGTGAGGCGCCAGTCGATGGACCGCTGCTGATCGATTGTCTCACGCTCTGGCTGAGCAATCGGCTGCTTGGCGGCGCCGATCTTTCGCGCGATCGCGCCGCGCTTGTCCATGCGCTGTCGTCCCGTTCGGCGCCAACCGTCGCCGTCTCGTCCGAGGTTGGGTTGTCGATCGTGCCGGACAATGCGCTGGCGCGTTCTTTCCGTGATGCGGCAGGCGAATTGCATCAGGCTGTTTCCCGGAGTTCGGGAAGGGTCGCGCTCGTCGTCGCGGGCAATCCGCTGATCGTGAAGGGTCAGCCGAACGTCTGATTTTTGGCGTTCTGCGCAGATTGAGTCTTGGGCGCATAATGAATCTTGTGGCGCGTAATTTGAAGGAGAAAGTTCATGTGCAACAGTTTGCTCAAATCAAAAATCCTTGTCGCTGTCGCCATCGCGGCCCTATTTGCGATCGAAGCTGCGTCGGGCGCCGAGCGCCTGCCAGCTTACGGCGCAAATCTGTCCGAGACTTCGGTGTCCGGGCTTTCATCGGGCGCGGCGATGGCGTTGCAATTCCATGTGGCGCATTCCGGCATTGTGCAGGGCGCCGGGATCATCGCCGGCGTGCCTTATGACTGCGCGGAGCAGAGCTCTAATCGCGCGACCGGCAATTGCATGAAGCCGGACGCCGCGCATCCTGTCCCGGATCCGGCGCATCTTACGGACATCACCGACTCGCTCGCGCGCTCCGGCGCCATAGACGACGTCGCCAATTTGAACGATGCGCGCGTCTGGCTTTTTTCCGGCCGCAAGGACGGTGTGGTGCTTCCCGTGGTGATGGATGCGGCGCGCGACTATTACGCGTTTTACGTGCCGCCGGATCGCAGCGCCTATCGAACCGATATTGGCGCCGGCCACGCCATGGTGACCGAGGACTATGGCGACAAGGATTGCGCCGCGACCAAGGCTCCGTTCATCGTCGATTGCGACTTCGACGCGGCGAAAGCGTTGCTCGAGCAGATTTACGGTCCGCTCAATTCGCCGAGCGCGCAGCCTTCGGGAAAATATGTCGAGTTCGATCAGAAAGAATTTCTGCCCGACGGCAATCCCTACAATCACAGTTTAAGCGATGTCGGCTACGCCTATGTGCCGCATGCCTGCGCCTTGGAGACGTGCCGTGTGCATGTCGCGCTGCATGGCTGCAAACAGCAGGCCGCCCAAATCGGCGACGCCTTCTATAAGAACGCCGGTTACAATCGTTGGGCGGATACGAACCACATTATCGTTGTGTATCCGCAAACCATCAGCCGCTGGGGCTGGGGCTGGCCGTTCTACACCTTGAATTTCGTGTGGAACCCTAACGCCTGCTGGGACTGGTGGGGCTATGACAACGCCGAGCATCACACCAAGAAAGGTCCACAGATCGCCGCCATTCGCGCGATCGTAGACCGGCTCGCGACGAAGCCTTGAGTCTAGCGCCTCATGTTGTGCTTGTGCATTATCATTGCGCATGGCGGGAGATGGCGATTGTTGTGACAATTTGGGTGTGGCTTTTGGCGTCGTTCGCTATCGGAATAATAGCCAAATTGCGAATTAGGGCGCGTCATTTGCGCGCCTCCACCCTCGACTCGCGCGATAGGACGAAGACCCACCGCCGTTTCCCACTCAGTCTGCCGCGCCTTGCTCCGCTTGGCTAAGGACGCGAAGAGTTGGCATGTGGCCATCGTTCGGGTCGCGTGACGTTGATGGGGGACGGGCAAGCTCGTCGCGCCAAAAGGCAGACGTCGCGAGGGGCCGAGAGCGCCTATATTCTCGAGTTCGCACGAGCGACTGCCCGAAACAAATTGAAATCAGTTGGCCCCAGTCCGGCCGAGGAAGTAGCCCCATATGCTAGGCGCAGCTCGGAACTGTCGGACGTCACTGCGTTCGCTCGATCCCGGACGCCGTGGATAAAAAAGGGGTAAGGATATGAAAAGATCGCTTGGCGCGCTCATTGCATTTAGCGCGATTTCAATGGGCGCACAGGCGGCGGACTTGCCTTCCCCTAAATCTTCGCCGCCGTACTTGATTGCGCCACCTCCGCTTTGGACCGGCTTCTATGTTGGCGCAAACCTCGGAGGAGGAGTGCCGAATAGGGGAGCCGGCGGCGTAATCGGCGGCGGTCAGCTGGGTTACAATTACCAATTTTCGCGGCTGTTTGTTGCCGGCCTTGAAACCGATATCCAAGGATCAAGCATGAGTGGCGTGCATTGGTTTGGAACGGTTCGGGGACGCTTGGGCACAACTGTCGTTAATCCGACCTTGCTCGTTTATGGGACCGGAGGATTCGCCTATGGCGGAAGCGGCGGCGCGGGGGCAGGCTGGACCGCCGGCGGCGGCGTTGAATGGGCTTTCGCTCCGAAATGGTCCGCGAAGGTTGAATACCTCTATGTCCGCCTTTCCCAGAACGAAGATTTTGGGCCACGTCGACATGGCGACCAGGGTTTCCACGTCGTGCGAGCGGGACTCAACTATCGCTTCGATCCATATGCATTTCTAAGCCCGCCAAAGGCCTTCTAAGCGTTCCCAAGGGTCGCAGATATTCCACGGATACGCTGAGCCGCTAGGCGATGTTCATCACCATAGCGCGTTCTTTCCTATCAAGCGTGAAGACATCATGCGTAACAAAGATGTGTCGTCTCGACGGCGCAAACGGCTGACCGCGACGGCCGGAGCGCTGGCATTTGCTATTTGTTGTAGCGAATTGGCCGCGCTCGCCGGCGTCGTCTCAGTTGCGTCGGCGACTTTCGCACAAGCGGAGCCTGGCTGGGGACCGCCGCCTCCGGAGCCTGGCTGGGGACCGCCGCCTCCGGGGCCCGGCTGGGGACCGCCGCCTCCGCCCCCAGACTCGTGGGGACCACGCCGCAGACGATGGCGTCGATTGCCTCCACCGCCACCACCTCCTCCTCCGCCTCCCCTGCCTTTTTTTTGACGAATGGCAGGTCCGATCGTCAGGACGGACACAAGCGCCGAATGCGAGGCGAAAGCGTCGATAAGCTTCACTAAAGCGCGGATTGCCGTCGCGTTCGAGGTGAACCCGTGCCGTTGTCCGAAACGATCATGCTCGGGCGACCGCGCCTCGTGATCAACGCCAAACGATGGACGATTCGCTCACATGGCTTCTTGAACTTCTGAGGTGTCGTCGCCTGTAAACCAAGAAATGTCGTCGCAATCGCCCTCATCCGACCCCGCGTCGCGGGGCCACTCTCCCGCTTCACGGGAGAAGGGAGCGCCTTACGCTCCCGCCGCGTTCAGCCCCGTTTCGAGATCGGCGATGATGTCGTCGATATGTTCAATTCCGATCGAGAGCCGCACATAGCCGGGCGTGACGCCGCTCGCGAGCTGCGCGTCCTCGGCGAGCTGCGAATGCGTCGTCGTCGCCGGATGGATGGCGAGGCTGCGCGCGTCGCCGATATTTGCGACGTGATAGAACATCTCCAGCGCGTCGATAAATCTGCGGCCGGCGTCGAGACCGCCCTTCAGCTCGAAGCCGAGCAGCGCGCCATAGCCGCCCTTCAGATAAGCGTCGGCGCGGCGGCGCATCTCGCCCGTCTGCTGCGACGGATGAATGACCCGCGTCACTTCGCTGCGCTTACTCAAGAAGTCGACGACCTTCTGCGCGTTCTGCACATGACGCTCCATGCGCAGCGTCACCGTCTCGACGCCCTGCAGCGTGAGAAAAGCGTTGAACGGCGAGGGCGCCGGACCGAGATCGCGCAACAGCGTCGCGCGCGCCTTGATGATATAGGCGACCGGCCCGATCGGCTTGACCGCCTCAACCCAGATGGCGCCGTGATAGCTCGGATCAGGCGTATTCAGCGCCGGCTGACGTTGCGGAAATTTCTCCCAGTCGAAATTGCCGGAGTCGATGATGGCGCCGCCGATCGACGTGCCGTGGCCGCCAAGATATTTTGTGGTCGAGTAAACGACGATCGCCGCGCCATGATCGATCGGCCGGCAGAGGATTGGCGCGGCGGTGTTGTCCATGATCAGCGGAACGCCGAGCTCCCGACCGATCGCCGCCACTTCGGCGATCGGAAACACCGTGAGTTTCGGATTAGGCAGAGTCTCGGCGTAATAGGCGCGCGTGCGATCGTCGGTGGCGCGGCGGAAATTCTCGGGATCGGCCGGATCGACGAAGCGCACTTCGAGGCCCTGGTCCTTCAGCGTATTGGCGAAGAGGTTCCAGGTGCCGCCGTAAAGATCGGTGGACGAGACGACATTGTCGCCGACGCGCGCGAGATTCTGAATCGAG
This sequence comes from Methylocystis sp. H4A, assembly GCF_015709545.1. Taxonomy (NCBI): domain Bacteria; kingdom Pseudomonadati; phylum Pseudomonadota; class Alphaproteobacteria; order Hyphomicrobiales; family Methylocystaceae; genus Methylocystis; species Methylocystis sp. H4A. The sequence goes on from NZ_JADNQY010000028.1 coordinate 174,594, forward strand.
AGCGCCGACGCCGCCTGTCCCGAAGCCAGCGCCAGGGCCGCCACGCCGCCTTCCAGCGCCGCGAGCCGCGCCTCCAAGACGCCGGTCGTCGGGTTGCCGATGCGCGTATAGATGTGGCCGAGCTCTTTCAGCGCGAAAAGATTGGCGGCGTGCTCGGTGTCGTGAAACTGATAGGAGGTCGTCTGATAGATCGGAACGGCGACGGCGCCGTTGGTCTCATCCGCGCGCCAGCCGGCGTGGAGCGCGATCGTTTCGGCGTGCGTGCTGTCGACGGCCATCATTTTCCTCCTAAAGCAGGTTCCGAAAAAGTTGACAGACTGTTTCGAAGCGAACCTGCTCCAACATTTTGATTTTGAGCGATTCCTTATCGATCACATGATTCCATGTGATCGGGAAGCGCTGCGGCGTAAGCGCAAGCTGAATACGGCAAAGCGTGTGCGAGCGCTACATGGCGCGCTTCACGCCATTGCTAGTTTTGTTCCCTCCTCCATTTACCCGCGGGGCGAATGTTGCGCGTTGGCGCCCCGCCAGGGAGTTCGACATGAAGACAAGAATCGCCGTCATCGGAAGCCTTGCCCTCGCCTTTCTGGCGCCTGCGGCGTTGGCCGAGGAGGAGCAGCAGGGGCAATCGCCGCAACAACAGTCGGAACAGCAGTCACAGCCGCAGCAACAGGAGCAGGGCGTGACGTCGGGGCCGGCCGCCGGCACGCCTGTTGAGCCTTCGGGATCGGTGCAGAAGGACAATCCCAAAGCGGAGGACGTCAACCCAAGCGGCGTTTCCGGCCCAAGTGGCACCTCCGCCGGCGCGCCGGCGGTGGAGGGCAAGAAAGGAACACAGAGCGGGCAGGAATGGGCCCCGCCCGAAGAGATCAGGCGGAAGAAGGGGCCAACCTCATAGCGTCAGTTCGAGCTGCGATCAGCGGCAAGAAAAACACCGGTCGGGAATCGCCGTGTGTGAATCGATCGGCGGCTTCGCGATGCATGGGCGACTGAACTCAGCGTCGTGAGAGTCGCCGATCGCCTTTCCACATGAATGCGAATCAAACATGCGAATCCAAGCTTGGCGTTATTCCTTGAGTCGAGGAACTCGCCGACTATAATCCGCCCCGGCCATAAATGAGCGCAACCCCGCGACTCGGGCCCAATCCAAAGGGGGATTCGCCATATGAAAAAACTACTGCTGTTGACGGCCGCAATCGCTGCGGGCGCAATGTTCGGCGCGCCGGTCCGCGCCGAAGATCAAAGCGAAGCGCCCGCTGCGGCGAGCGCAGCGCCCGCTGCGGTGAGCGCAGCGCCAGCCGAAACGGCGGCGCCCAGCGCGCCCGCCGAAACGAGCGCCCCGGCCGCCGAGAGCAAGCCCGTCATTCCCCCCGATTCGGAGTGGGTGCACCCCACCAAGTGACTTTCTTCGCTAAGTGACTTTCTTCGCTGCATTTCCCGACTCTCGGGAAATGCAGCGGCTCGCCTCAGCATTCCGCCAGGACATCTGTGTCGTCTTTGAATGCGCGTGCGGCGCAGGCGAGCGCGAAGGCATATTCCAGCGCCGTGTCTTCAAGCGCTTCGAAACGGCCCGAGGCGCCGGCGTGGCCCGCGCCCATATGGGTGAACAGCAACACAGGTCCGCCGCCGCTCATCGTCGCGCGAAGCTTCGCGACCCATTTGAGCGGCTCCCAATAGGTGACCCGAGGATCACTCACGCCGGCGACGGCGAGAATCGGCGGATAGTGTTGCGCGCGCACATTGTCGTAAGGCGAATAGGACGCAAGGCGATCATAGGCTTCGGCGCTGGCGATCGGGTTGCCCCATTCCAGCCATTCGGGCGGCGTCAGCGGAAGATCGTCGCGCAGCATCGTATTCAGCGTGTCGACGAAAGGCACGCTGGCGATGATGCCGGCGAACAGCTCCGGCGCCTCGTTGGCGACAGCGCCCATCAGCAGACCGCCCGCCGATCCTCCCTGCGCGACGACGCCGCCTTCGCGCGTGTAGCCGGCCGAAACCAGATGCCGCGCGCAATCGATGAAGTCCAAGAAGCTATTTTGCTTCTTCTCGAGCTTGCCGTCTTCATACCAGCGCCAGCCCTTGTCCGTTCCGCCGCGAATATGGGCGCGCGCATAGACAAAGCCGCGATCGACGAGCGATAGCGCGTCTTCGTTAAAGTGTGCCGAGAGCGCGTAGCCATAGGCGCCATAGCCGTAGAGCAGCAGCGGCGCGCCGTCTCCGCCGGGCGTGAAGTCGGCGCGATGCAGGAGCGTGATCGGCACGATTTCGCCGTCGCGCGCCGTCGCGAACAGGCGCCGCGTCACATAGTTCTTTGGATCGTGTCCAGACGGAATTTCCTGGCGCTTGCGCAGGACGCGCGTGCGCGTAGCCATGTCGTAGTCATAAGTCTCGTCTGGCGTCGTCATTGACGAATAGACGAAGCGCAAGATGTCGGTGTCGAATTCAAGCCCCGGATCAATCGACAGCGCATAGGCGTCTTCCTCGAAGTGAATCGCATGTTCCGCGCCGCTGGAGAGCGCGCGGATGACGAGCTTCGGCAAAGAGTTTTCCCGAAGCAGCCAGACAAGATAGCGCGCATACACGGTGAAGGAGTCGATCAAGACGCCGTGGCGATGGTGAACGACGTCCTTCCAATTCTCGCGGCCGGGCTCTGCGAGCGGCGCGACGGAAATGCGGAAATCATCGGCCCCGTCGGCGTTGTTGCGAATGTAGAGAAGGTCGCCATGCGGCTCGACGTCGTAGCGCAGTCGCGGTTCGCGCGGCGCGACAATGCGCGGCGTTGGATTGTCTTCGCGAAGGTCGATCAGCCAGCATTCCGTCGCGTCATGGCCGTGGATGGACACAATGGCGAAACGCCTGCAACGGCTTTCATGCAGGCTGACGAACCAGGCGCTGTCCAATTCCTCGATGATCAGCGCGTCGTCGGCGGGATCGGCGCCCACCTCGTGCCGAAAGACCTGCGCGGTGCGATGGTTCTCGTCGATCAGCACATAATAATAGGCGTTCGAATCGGCGCTCCAGACAATGGCGCCGTCGCTGTCGCTCACAATGTCGGCGCGGTCGAGGCCATCGCTCAACGCCCTGGTGCGGATGTCGTAAAGCTCCGAACCGGCGTCGTCGACGCTCCAGGCAAGCTGCGCGTGATCGGGCGCATGCGCCGCGTCGCCGATGTCGAAGAAGTCGCGGCCCTTGGCGAGCGCATCGCCATCGAGGAGCACGGTTTCGGCGCCGCCTTGTCGCGGCGTCCGGCAGTAGAGCGGATGTTCCGCGCCTTCATGAAAGCGTTCGTAATAGGCGTAAGGCCCATCCGGCTCGGGAACTTCGCTGTCATCCTCCTTGATGCGGCCGCGCATTTCGGCCACCAGCGCTATTCGTAAATTCTTGAGCGGCGCCATGACGCGATCGCAGTAAACGTTTTCCGCCTTGATCAGCTCGGCGATGTCGGCGGGAAGAGCGTCGGGATCGCGCAGCACCTCGCGCCAGTTTTTGGCGGCAAGCCAGTCATAAGGATCATCAAGCACGCGGCCATGGATGACTCTGCGCGTGTGGCGCTGCGCCGCGACGGGCGGCGCCGCGCCTGCAAGTTCGAATCGCCAATCCGATAATTTCGCCGCCGTGTCGCGGGCCATGGCATCCTCCGCCGATTGTCGTCAGAGGCTTTTATCATCGCATGGCGCGCAACGCAGCGATCTCTCGGGCAGCGATCTCTCGGGCGGATGGGATCGAAGCAATTTGTAAATCAATCGCGCCTTAGCCTTGCCGCTAATGACCTGTCCGTTTTTGGATAAGGAGCGATTCATGCGTTACTCCCATGCTGCGCTCAGTCCGGTTTCCGTCGGCGAGCGAAAGATCTCCCGCCCTAATGTCCTTCCTGTGCGCCGTGCGTCCACGCTGCGCCGGCTCGCATGGAAGATCGTCTATGCGAGCTTCATCGCCGGCGTCGCGATCTACGTGTGGTGGCGGCGCTAGTCGTTTTTTGGCGCTGCTGCGCTGCATCAAAGACAAACCGTCATAAATCGCCTAAGCTTGAGGCGTGGCCGACGGATATGCGCGCTCGCGCGTGATGGAGTCGCGCCACAACTGGATCAACATGCGGCGTCGCGGCGCGCCTCGAAGCAAAGAAGAAACTTAAAATGTTCACGAGCATGAAAAGCATGGCCGCTGGCGTCATTTGCGCCAGCCTCTCCTTAGGCGCCGCTGCGCTCGCCGAGCCGAAGGCCGCTGCGCCAACCGACGCGCCGACCGCCTGGGCGCCGCCCGCCGAGATCGCGCCAAAGAGCGCCGCGCCTGCAGACGCGCCCGCGCCAAGCGCCGAAGCGCCTGCCGCCGCTGCGCAGCCAACGAGCGCCGCTCCGGCCAGGACGCATGCGGAGAGGGAAAAAGACTGCCGCGCGCAAGCCGACGCCAAAGGGCTTCACGGCAAAGACCGCAAACACTTCAAGACCGACTGTCTGAAGGGATGATAGGCGCGCCGGTCGCTTCGCGCGGCCGGCGGCGCTAGAGCGCTTATCGATCACATGGAATCATGTGATCGATAAGGAATCGCTCAAAATCAAAATGTTGAAGCAGGTTCTCATCGAAAAAGTCTGTCAATTTTTTCGGAACCTGCTTTAGTAGACGCGGTCGATGCAGAAGTCGACGACTTCGAGCAGCGCGCTCTTCCATGGCGATGCGGGAAAAATCTCCATCGCGTCGCGTGCGATGGCGCCGTAATGCGTCGCGCGCTCGATCGTGTCGTCGAGCGCCTTGTGCTTCTTCATCAGACCGCAGGCGGTCTCGACGTCGCCGTCCTTGATCTCGGCCTTTTCCAGCGTGCGCCGCCAGAACTCGCGTTCTTTCTCATTGCCGCGGCGGAAGGCGAGCACCACGGGCAGCGTGATCTTGCCCTCGCGGAAGTCGTCGCCGACATTCTTGCCGAGCTTGGCCGAGGAGCCGCCGTAATCGAGCGCGTCGTCGATGAGCTGGAAAGCGATGCCGAGATTCATGCCGTAGCTGCGCGCGGCGGCTTCATCGGCCTTCGGCTTGCCGCCGAGCATCACCCCGACTTCGGCCGCGGCGGCGAAAAGCTCGGCCGTCTTGCGGCGGATGACGCCCATATAGGCGTCCTCGGTCGTGGTCGTGTCCTTCGCGGCGTTGAGCTGCATGATCTCGCCTTCGGCGATCACCGCCGCCGCTTGCGAAACGACGGAGAGCGGCGCGATGACGCCTGGCTCGACCATCATCTTGAAGGCGTGGCCGAGCAGGAAGTCGCCGACGAGCACGCAGGTCTGATTGCCCCACAGCATGCGGGCGGCGATCTTGCCGCGGCGCATGTCGCTTTCATCGACGACGTCATCGTGGAGCAGCGTCGCCGTATGCATGAATTCGATGCCGGCGGCGAATTTCAGATGCCCGTCGCCCCTGTAGCCGCACATGCCGGCGGTGGCGAGAACGAGCATCGGCCGCAGGCGCTTGCCGCCGGCGGAGATGAGATGATTGGCGACCTCGGGAATCGTCGTGACGTCGGAGCCCATGCGCTGAATGATCAGCTGATTGGTGCGCTCCAGGTCGGGCTTGATGAGTTCGAGGAGGCTGTCGAGGCCGGCGTCCTTTTTCTCATCGAGCGGAATGACGATACCCACGGACCCCCCTTAAGCCTTACGTTTTCTGGGGCGAACTTACGGCTTTGGGATGGAGGCGGCAAGTCGCCGAGGATGTTCGCGTTCCGTCCTTGTCCCGAACGCGCGCCCCGCGCAACGGCCGCCAAATGTCTCATATCATGCCCGACCGAAGAGCCGTCATGCGAGGTCGAGGCGGGGAGCCGCTTCGCCGCCTCCAGCGAGGCTCGCCGGCGCGTTTCTGCGCTTTCGCTCGGAGCCTCGGCGCGCGCGACCTCCCCACACGGGCGAGGCGTGCGCGCGGTCCGCCGTGGTAAGCCTCCCGACGCAATGACGAAGCGCGCAACAGAGTTTGACGGTTTTCTCGACGGGCGCCTGCGCCTGCGTCAAAGCGCCGCCGGCCACCGCTCCGGCACGGAGGCCGAGCTGCTCGCCGCCGCGACGCCCGAACATCAGCAGGGGCTCGTTCTCGACGTCGGCGCCGGGTCGGGCGCGGTCGGACTGATGGCGGCGCTGCGCGCCCCTCGCGCGATCGTTGGACTTGTGGAGATCGACCCCGAGTCTTGCGCGCTCGCGCGTGAAAACGTCGCCGAAAATGCGCTTAACGCAAGGGCGACAGTTTACCAAGCCGACGTTCTCGCCGCGAAATCGCGCCGCGCCGCTGGACTGATCGACGAAAAGGCGGCGCTCGTTCTCACCAATCCGCCCTTTCATGACGCCGGCAAAGTGCGCGTCACGCCTGACGCGGCCAAGGCGCGCGCCCATGTCGCCAGCGCGCCGCTCGTCGAGTGGACGCGCGCCTGTCTCGCGCTGCTCGCGCCTAGCGGAACCTTCGTGATGATCCATCGCGCCGACGCGCTCGCCGAATGTCTCGCGGCTGTCGAGGGCAGAATAGGGGGCGTCTCGATCCAGCCCATTCACACCCGCGCCGACGCGCCGGCGACGCGCATTCTTCTCGCCGGCGTCAAGGGCTCGAAAGCGCCGCTGTCGATCTTGAAGGCGATCGTTGTCTAATACGAGTTCCGGTTGATCAGTTCGCTGGGCCTGTCATTCCCGGCAGGCCGCAGGCCTGACCGGGAATCCAGAGCCGATACAGCAGCGCTGGCTTTGCTCTGGATTCCCGATCGCGCTCCGCGCGTCGGGAATGACAGGCGGCGACTAAGATGGAACGCGCTACGCCGCGCGCTGCGACGCCGCGGGCGGGCTCGAGAGCCGCGGCTCCCAGTAATTGCCCTTATCAAACATGTGCCGCGCCTGCGCATATTGGAACATGATGCGCGCGACGATGGTGATGGTTTCCGGCTTGCGTACGGCGGCGCCCCAGACCCTGTTCCACATGCGGCCTTCCGCCTCGCCCATCTTGCGCACGTCCATGCCGACCTGCATCGCCTGCTGTTCGACCTCGCGCAGCGATTTGGGGTCGAAAGGCTGCGGCGCCGGCGCCTTGCGGTGGCGGCCGAACGCGCTGATCAGGCGCAGCATGCGTTCGCCGAAGGCGGCCGGGGCGTAGATCGCGTTGCAGAGATTCTGCATGCCGTGATGCAGCTCCTCCATGCTCATCGTCTGGCACTGGATGTTGGAGCTCCACGGCACCGCCTGGGTCTCGACGCCGCCGGTGATGAGGCGGCCTTCGCGCGTGATGCGGTCGAAGAGCGGCGTCGCCTCCGACGCCATCAGCGCGCCGAGGCTGAAGATCGGGATCGGCGTCGCCATGGCGAAATCATACTGCTGGGCGAAGACGCTCGGACCGTCGTGGTCGAAGCCGACGATCATGCCGCCCATGACCGACATGCCGTGGCCGACGAGCTTCTGGATTTCGTCGACGAGGCTGACCTTGAGATTCTGCCGCTTGCCGGTCTCGCGCAGGCTTTCGACATTGGGCGTCTCGATGCCGACGAAGACCTGCGTCAGGCCCGCCGCGACGCACATGTCGAGCAGCTCTTCGTCGCGCGTCGCGTCGATGGAGATCTGCGTGACGAACTCCATCGGACGATCGTGGCGCCAATGCGCGACCGCCGCGAGCAGCTCCTTGCAGTGCGCGCGGTAGGCGGTGAAATTGTCGTCGGCGAGAAAGGCGGTGCGGTAGCCCGCCGCCCAGAGCGCGTCGAGTTCGGCGAGGACGTTGGCGATCGGCTTGTGGCGCTGCTTGCGCCCCAGATATTGGATGACGTCGCAGAATTCGCATTCGAACGGACAGCCGCGCGAGGTCTGCACCGCGCCGAGAATCGCGCGGTCGTTGCGATAAAGATCCCAGCGCGGCGGCGGCGAAGCGGCGAGCGACGGCTTGTCGCCGACGTAGCTGTCCTTCGGCTTGCGGGCGCGAAGATCGGCGAAGAGGTCGCCGGCGATTTCCTCAATCTCGCCGCTCACCAGCACGTCGCAGTGGTCGCGCAGCCGCGCCGGCGAAAGGCTTGCATAGGGGCCGCCGATGATGACGCGCTTGCCGCGGCGGCGGAATTCGTCGGCGATGGCGATCATGCGGCCGCGCTGGCTGACCTTGCCGGTGATCGCGATGTAGTCGGCGGAATGGTCGAAATTCACCGGTTCGACCGACTCCTCGCAAAGTTCGAAGGCGAAGTCCTTGGGCGCGAGCGCCGCGACGGTCGCCGTGGCGAGGTCCGCCATCATGACGCCGCCCGGCGCGCCGGACGCCGCCAGCGCCTCGCCGCCGAAATAAGTTGGAAAATCGCCGCCAGGATTGATGAGATAAATCGAAACGGACATGCACGACCCCTCATGCGCTCCGAACCGTACGCTAATTGAACTTCGCAATACCGACAAGAACTTGCCGTCATTCCAAAGTGAATGATCGAGCGCAAACCACAAAAAAAGCGGCCGCTACGGGCCGCTTTTTTCGTGCGCAGGAAAAAACGCTTAGAGCGCTTCCCGATCACATGGAATCATGTGATCGATAAGGAATCGCTCAATCAAAACGTTGGAGCAGGTTCTCATCGATAAAGTCTATCAACTTTTTCGGAACCTGCTCTAGAGATGCGCGACGACGGCGAGCCGGCGAACCTCGCCGTTCTTATAAGCGCGCAGGAAGGCCTGATAGTCGCGGAACGACACGCAGCCGTTCGAATCGCCGTTCGGGCCGAGCATGTAAGTATGCGCGAGAAGGCCGGCGCGGCCGAAGATCGCGCCTTCGCCGCCGACCGGCGTGAGACGCAGCGCCTCGACGCCATGGAACAGCGCCTCGCGCGGCTTGAGATCGTAAAGATGCGGCGGCGTCGCGCCGCGCATGCGCAAATGGACGTAGCGCGGATCGTCGAGATGTTGGCGCAGGCCCGAATGCGCCTCGAGTTTTGCGCCGCTGGGCAAATAGACCGTATGCGACGAGATGTCATAGACGGCGGTGTAGCGGTCGAAGTGCGCCGCAGGTCCGACGGCCGCGCCAGCCGCGCCCGAAACGCCCCCTAGGATGCCGGATTTCAGGTCGGAAAGCGTGCCGCCGTCCGGCGCCGCATAGGCGAGCGCCTGACCGCGCGGTTGCTGCTGACGCGCCTCTTGCGCCGATTGCGCGGCGTCGCCGAGCCCGAAGAATCTCTCGAAGATCGAGCGGTCGTCCGCCCCCGAGCCCGGCACGACGGTGGTGCGCGCCATGCGGCGCAGCGAGCCTTCATAAAGGCCGCGATTGGCGACGGTGAGTTCGACCGGGCGGCGCGGCGGCAGCGGCGTATCATCCGCCGAGGCGATCTGCTCTCCGTCGATGTCTTGGCGCTCGGGAACGATGGCGGCCGGCGTTTGCGCGGCGGGCTGGATGCTGGCGTCAAGCGCGCCGCGCAGCGTCGGTTCAGCGAGCGCCAGCGTCTGCCGCCGGCCGCCGAGGCCGACGATGGCGCCATATGGATTTTGCGCGATAGAGGCGTTCTGCCTGAGGGCCGCCGCGGCTGTCTCAGAGCTGGCGGTCGCCGAGCGCTGCGAGAGCGCCCACCACCCCGCCGACAGGCTCACCGCCAGCGCGACGCCGGCGATGACCAGATGGGACGAGCTCTTGCGAGAATAAATACGGCGATCCAAAGAAATGAAATCGATTGGCGCACCGATCCCTTGCATCATCCGCCCCTACCTCCGAATTACTCTTCCGTCGCAAGGCTCTGAGCTTCGCTGACATTTGCGCGAAATCGCGACAAAGTTCGGCGAAAGCCAGAACTGCACGGAACGCCTTCACATATTCTCACCAGAACTAAGCGGCCTTGCTTTGGCTGCTTTAGGGCGAATTCTTGTCCGCGCTTACGGTAAAGACGAATAGTTAAGGCTTTGAAAACGCCGGCTTTCGCGAAATGTCCCGCCACGGCGCGGCCAAGTTTGCCGCCGCTTTGGCGCCCAGATTGAGGCTTTGCCGCAGGCGCGTTCTGGTTCAGCGCGACGGCGAAAGCTTCGCTGCTTTAAATCGTTCTGAAAAGGGACGCGGTCTGACTATTAGAAGCGCCAATCGGATGCAAGGTTGGCCGTAACGGGCGCGTCAAGGCGCCGCGGCGCAGTCGTGGGGCGCGACCTCGCGGCGCGGGGGGCGATTTCGGAACGGCTGCGCTGAGATTGGCGGCAAGATCGCACGACGACATCATGCCCGGCGCGGTTGGCGCCGAATTGAAGACCGGGACGTCCGACGCGGCGAGCCGCAAATTTCGTCGACGATTACAAGCTGGCGATCCTTGAGTCGATCGCCCGCGCGATTGCATTCGCCATCGAACAGCCGGCGGATGTGGACGTGAACGAGATTGTGGTGCGGCCACCGTGCAGGAGTTTTAAGGGGGGATTCGCGCGATTTTAGCAGGCGAAGGGTGACTAGAATGCTATTGCGCAAAGGGTAGCGGTTTGCGACAGCTCAGGTCGCATCTGTTCGCGATTACAATATGGGGATTCTTGAACATTGCCATTGCAAAACAACAATCCAGCATTAAAATTTTCCCGAATCAATGCGCGGAAATAAAGTAATGGCAAGATTGGTTGAGGGGTTAGGGCTAAGAGGAAATCCGTTCGAGCACTATGTTGCTGAATTGGAACCGGATATTGCTGATTATGCTGTTAAGCCTCCGTATTTTGAAGCTATCGGAGCGCGAGCGAAGAATACTTCTTCATTTATTCTTTTCGGAGATCGTGGGGCGGGAAAAAGCGCCACTAGACTTACGATCTTCAAAGAGCTGTGGCGGGAAAAAGCAGACGGGAATAAAGTTCCATTCGCTGTTAACATGACAGACTTCTCAGTTGCAATTAGCGGACGAAATATCACTTCTTCAACAGAAATAGTACTAGTTAAGGAGGTCGCATTTGTAATATTAGAAAGTTTGCTCACCTGGCTTAGCTCGCTTGATGAGGGTGACCGTGAAGTATATCTCGGCGCGCTAGATGCTGACGAATCGACTTTATGCTATGAAATGCTTCGTGATTTCTATTTGTCGCGGCCGGAGCAAAAAAGGCAACGGTCTATTAGAGAAGCTATGGTTCTATTCAATCAAGCGTTTTTATCCAAGAGCAAGCTGTGGCTTGAAAGGCGGTGGGAGCCGATTGCAAGGCTCATTGGAACTATCAGCGAAGTTATAATCCGGCATTATGCCGATGCGAATGCGAGTGTCGCTCAAGACATAACAGCTACAATTTCCGCAGACCGGGAATTAAAAGTTGATCCGATCCTGGTGTTAAGGAAACTTGTGGAACTTATTGCTATATTCGATTTTTCAGGGATTGTTATCCTGATAGATAAAGTGGATGAGACGGATGCAACAAGTAATTCTGCTGATAGGACCGCCGAGCTAATTCACCCGTTGCTTTCTCGAGTTCAGCTTATGGAGGTCGATTCATTTTCATGGGTTTTCTTCTTATGGCATAGCATTAAGAAAATTTTCGAGGGGGATAAATATAACGTTAGACTGGACAAGATAGGTCATGCCACCGTGGCGTGGAGTGATCAGTTTTTCGCTTTGATGCTCGATAAGAGAATGCAATTTTTTTCAAATGGACGCATGGATTTTTCTGGCTTGTTCGAAGGAAGTGTTGATGTTCCTACTATAAGGAATGAACTGGTGCGCGTGTGTATGCGCTCGCCTCGTGAGATCATTCGTCTTATGGACGTAATCATTCGAGAGCATGACGTTTTGCACGCAGAGAAAGATGAAATTCTTCTCTTGGACGATCATTCGGTGCAAGGAGGGGTCGATACGTATGTTAAAGATCGAATTTCGTCGATCTATGGAGATCGACTACTAGCTCAAATTTTTAGGTTAAATAAGACGACGTTTTCAAACAAAGACGTACAGCTAACATTCAAAGTGGGCGCGCAGTCTGCGCGCACTCGGATTCAGTCTTGGGAGAGCGCTGGCATAATAAAATTATCTGGCACTCGTGCAGCAGAAGGAGTCCTGGGCGGTAAGCCCGCAAACGAATATACAATTGTAGATGCTAGAATCGAGAGAATTATGCAGCGTCAATTGATCTCCTACGAAGGAGAGGTGGCTGACGAAGATCCTGAATTTGATCCCTCGGGGGGCGAATGATCTCGGTTGGCCTGCGCTGCTAAAGTGCATCGCCAAGCTCGCCCGTAGCAGTGTTTGACTGGAGCGCCTCGGATTCGTAGCTTGCCGCCGACCGCTTCAGGACTCCCCATGCCCCCCGTCTCCCCCCACCTCTCCCCCATCCGCTCCTTCCAGGGCCTCATCCTCACCCTGCAAAACTTCTGGGCGGCGCAGGGCTGCGTCATCCTGCAGCCCTATGACATGGAGATGGGCGCGGGCACTTTTCATCCCGCCACGACTTTGCGCGCGCTCGGCCCAAAACCCTGGCGCGCCGCCTATGCGCAGCCCTGCCGGCGTCCCAAGGACGGGCGCTATGGCGAGAACCCCAACCGCCTGCAGCATTATTATCAGTTCCAGGTGATCCTCAAACCCTCGCCCCCCGATCTGCAGGAGCTCTATCTCGCTTCGCTCGCCGCGATCGGTATTGACCCGAAGCTCCACGACATCCGCTTCGTCGAGGACGATTGGGAAAGCCCGACGCTCGGCGCCTGGGGGCTCGGGTGGGAATGCTGGTGCGACGGCATGGAGGTCTCGCAATTCACCTACTTCCAGCAGGTCGCGGGCTTCGAATGCGCGCCGGTCGCCGGCGAACTCACCTATGGGCTGGAGCGACTCGCCTGCTATCTGCAGGGCGTCGACAGCATCATGGAATTGAATTTCAACGGCCGCGACGGCGACGAGAAAGTCACTTACGCCGACGTCTTCCTGCAGGCCGAGCAGGAATATTCGCGCCACAATTTTGAAGCCGCCGACACGGGAAAACTTTTTGAAGATTTCAAGGACGCCGAATCGGAATGCGAGCGCTTGCTGCATTTTGGCGCGGGCTCCGGCGACGAGATGCATCTCATGGCGCTGCCGGCCTATGACCAATGCATCAAGGCGAGCCACGCCTTCAACCTTCTCGACGCGCGCGGCGTGATCTCTGTGACCGAGCGCCAGAGCTATATTCTGCGCGTGCGCGAACTCGCCAAGGCCTGCGGCGCGGCTTGGCTGCGCACGGCGGGCGGCGGCGCGAACGGATAGTCGCTCGCGCTATTGCGAAAGCCTCAATCGGCGCCCACCTCGTGAGAGGTAACAGCGTTTGTCATGCGCGTTGGCGCACATCTTCCAAGATCATCGCCATGCATAACTTAGCGCGAGACGGGAAACCGTCTTGCGCCGTTGGCGAGTAGCGGCGCGTGCGCGCCTGTCCTGTCTTTTGCCAGGAACCCAAGAGACATGGATGGGCGCGCGCTCCTTGACGATGTGCCTGTTTTGTTCTAGTCATGTTCCGTGTTCATCCTCGATTAGCGGATCGTGCCATGTATCAGCCTCGTTATCCGTCTTTCAGCATCTCTCGCGGCGTCTCTCGCAGCGCCTCCAGCAGCGTCTTGGGGCAAACGCTTGAGGATTCCGCGCCACGCGGCCAGGCGCTTCAATCGCTCGCCGAGACGGATTCGCTGCGCAGCCGGTTCTTTTCCTGGCGCGGCGCTTCCGGCCGCCGCTATGTGTGCTCGGTGTTTCAGTCGGGCGAGGATTCTTTCGTCGCCGACGTGACGAATGGCGTCGTCATCGGCGTCGCGCGCGAGGGCGCGACGACGCGGCCGGTCTGCGTCTTTCTCGCGCAGGAACGCGCCGGCCGCAGGCTGCGCGAGATCGCGCGGGAGCTCGGCGTCGCCGAATGGCATGTGCATTTTTGCGCCGACGCCGCGTCGCTGCGCGATCTTTCCGCGTCGCTGCTCAACTGATCAGGCGGACCGTCTGTAGCGTAAGCGTTGCGTCGCGAGTTTCCTGCGCGCAAGCGTTGCGTGGTTGCGCAAAAGCGTAGTGCAAAAGCGTTGTGTATGGCGTCGCGTCAAAGCGGCGTCGGCTCATCGCCGGCGCCGCCGGTCGCGGGCCCGGCGGTTCTGCACGACTGATGATCGAGCCGGCGGACGACCTCGGCGAGTTCGGCGTCGTGGATGTCGAGCCGCAGCAGATGTTCGTAGGTGTTGCGCACATAGGCGGGATTGTCGCCATTGAGGCCGACGCCCTCGGCGATCAGGCGAATCATCTCGTCTTCCGGCAGCCGCCCGGCGTATTGGATATGCGTGCGGTCGACGACATAGGCGAGGGCCTTGGCGCCGCCGCCGTCGACGAATCGCACGCCGAGCGTTTTCTCCAGATAGACCGAGGTGACGAGTTCGCGTTCGCGCAGATAGCGAATCGTTTCGGCGCGGTCGCGGCCCGCGATCTTGAAGGCGACGCCCTGGCAGGAGCCGCCGCGATCCAATCCGAGCACCAGTCCCGGCCGCTCCGGCGTGCCGCGGTGGACATGCGAGAAGATGCACAGCGCGCGGTGATAGCCGTGCACCCAGGCGAGCGCGCTGTCGATGAAGTCGAAGCCCGGCCGCCACATCAGCGACCCGTAGCCGAACACCCAGAAATCTTCGTCCCGCGGACTGGCTGAACCCATTCTTCGCCTTTTAAGCCTCGCGATTTCGGTCAAAGATTCGCAGTGCTCGACTGAAGGTTTCCTCATCCTGAGGAGCCTGCGCAGCAGGCGTCTCGAAGGACGAGGGAACCTTCACACACCCCTTATAAGCTCTCCCTCGTGCTTCGAGACGCGCCTTCGATCTCGGGCTTGCCCGAGATCGACATTAAATCCGCAAGTCGGGTAAACCGCGACTTGCAGGCGCTCCTCAGCATGAGGGAGAGGATAGCTGTCCTTCACTAGACGCCCAGCGTCTCTTTCTTATTTTTTCCGCCGCAATCCTGCGATGCAATGAAAATCGTGATTCGGTGGCGGAATGCGACGCGCCTCCGTCTCGGGAGCGCCCTTCCGTAGAGCCTACCCACAACATATCGCGTCGGTTTTCTTGCTTTCCCCTGCAGTTTGTGGCGGTCTTTAGGCAATGAAATTCGAGCGCCTGCGCCTTCTGGGCTTCAAGAGCTTCTGCGAGCCGACCGATTTCCTCATCGAGCCGGGCTTGACCGGCGTCGTCGGCCCCAATGGCTGCGGCAAGTCGAATCTCGTCGAAGCCCTGCGCTGGGTGATGGGCGAAAACTCCTATAAAAACATGCGCGCGTCCGGCATGGACGACGTGATTTTCTCCGGCGGCGGCTCGCGCCCGGCGCGCAATCTCGCCGAAGTCGGGCTTGTTCTCGACAATTCGTCGCGCACCGCGCCGGCGGCCTTTAACGACGCCGACGCGATCGAGGTGACGCGCCGAATCGAGCGCGAGCAGGGCTCCACCTACCGAATCAACGGCCGCGAGGTGCGCGCCCGCGACGTGCAGCTTCTCTTCGCCGACGCCGCCACCGGCGCGCGCTCGCCTTCGCTCGTGCGCCAGGGCCAGATCGGCGAGATCATTTCAGCGAAGCCGCAGGCGCGCCGCCGCATCCTCGAAGACGCCGCCGGCGTCGCCGGGCTGCATTCGCGCCGGCACGAGGCTGAGCTGCGCCTCAACGCCGCGTCCGAAAATCTCACGCGCCTCGAAGACGTGTTGAAGCAGGTCGACAGCCAGGCCGACAGCTTGAAGCGGCAGGCGCGCCAGGCCAACAAATACCGCGGGCTTGCAGCGCAAATCCGCAAGAATGAGGCGCTGGCGGCGCTTCTCGCCTATCAGCTCGCCGCACAGCAGCTGCAGGGCGCCGCCGAGAAGCTCGACGCCGGCCGGCGCAGCGTGCAGGAACGCACGCTGGAGCAGGCGGAGGCGGCGAAGTTCCAGGCGGTCGCCGCGCATGAGCTGCCGCCGCTGCGCGAGAAGGAGGCGGAGGCCGGCGCGGCGCTGCATCGGCTCGTCGTCGCGCGTCAGGCGCTCGAGGCCGACGAGCAGCGCGCCAAGCAACGAATCGCCGAGCTTCAGCGCCATATCGAACAGTTCGGCCGCGATCTCGAGCGCGAACGCGCGCTGATCCAGGATGCGGCTGAGGTCGCGCAGCGGCTTGAGGACGAGCGCGCTGAGCTGCAAGGCGGCGACGCCCACGACGCCGGCCGCGAGACAGAGGCGCAAGCGCGGCTGGTCGACATCGAAGCGGCGCTGGCGGCGACCGAGGCCGAGCTGTCGAGCGCGCAGGAGCAGCTCGCCGGCGTCAACGCCAGGCGGTCGGCGCTTGAAGCGGCGCTGCGCGACGAGAATCAGCGGGTCGCGCGCTTCGAGGCGGAGCTCACCCGCATCGAGACGGAATTTGCGCTGATCGCCGGGCAGGGCGGCGGCGCCGACGAAGTCGAGCGTCTCACGCAGGCTTTCGAACAGGCGGCGCAGGACGCGCGCGCCGCCGAAGAAGCGACGCAGGAGACCGAGGCCGCCACGCGGCGGGCGCGCGACGCCGAGGCCGCCGCCCGCGCGCCATTGGAGCCGGCGGCGCTGCGCGCGCAGCGGCTCGAGACCGAGATCCGCACGCTTGAACATCTGCTGCAAACCGGCTCCGGCGGCCTCTGGGCGCCGGTGGTCGAAAGCATGACCGTCGAGAAAGGCTATGAGACCGCGCTGGGCGCGGCGCTCGGCGACGATCTTGACGCCTCGGCCGATGATTCGGCGCCGGCGCATTGGTCGGTGACGCCCGGGGAGGGCGATCCGGCCCTGCCCAATGGCGTGCGCGCGCTCGCCGCGCTTGTCGACGCGCCGCCGGCGCTGCGCCGCCGCCTCGCGCAGATCGGCGTCGTGTTGCGCACCGAGGGCGAGAGCCTGCGCAAACTCTTGAAGCCCGGCCAGCGGCTCGTCTCCAAAGAGGGCGATCTGTGGCGCTGGGATGGCTTCACCCAGGCCGCCGAAGCCCCGACCGCCGCCGCGCGCCGCCTCGCCGAGAAGAACCGGCTCGCCGATCTGCGCGTCGAGGCCGCCGCCGCGCGCGCCGCGGCCGATGCGCTGACGCAAGCGCTGAACGCCGCGCGCGAGGCCGCGCGAGCAGCCGCGCAGGCCGAAGCGGAGGCGCGCGACGCGCATCGTCGCGCCCGCGTTCGCTTGGAGGAAGCGCGCGAACGCCATTCGACGGCGGAGCGTCGTCAGGCGCAAATCGGCCAGCGCCTGTCGGCGCTGCAGGAAGCCAAGGCGCGGACGCTCGCCAATCGCGACGAGGCCGCGCAGAAGCGCGCAAGCGTGACGCAGGCGCTCGACCAGCTTGAGGAGCCGGCCTTTCTCGCCGGCGCTTTGGAGAATTTGCGCGGCCGCGCCATGGCCGAGCGCGCCCAGGCTGGCGAGGCGCGGGCCGCGGTCGCCTCCCTGCGCCACGAAAGAGCGGCGCGCGCGTCGCGGCTCTCGGCGATCGCGCGAGAGGCCTCGTCATGGGCGGAACGCCGCGATCGTGCGCAGGACCGCATCGGCGAGCTGGAAGAGCGGCTGGCGACGGCGCAAGAGGAACATGCCCGCATAGGCGACGCGCCCGACGCTTTCATCGGCCAGCGCCGCGCGCTGATGAATGCGCTCGAAGAGGCCGAGGCCGCGCGCCGCGACGCGTCCGACGCGCGCGCCAGCGCCGAAACGCGTCTCGCCGAAACCGACCGCGCCGCCCGCGCCGCCCTCGAGGCGATGAGCGCCGCGCGCGAAGACATGGCGCGCAGCGAGGCGCAGTTGGAGGCCGTGCGCCAGCGCGTCGCCGACGTCGAGCGCGCCATCGCGCATGATCTCGAATCGACGCCGCAAGCGCTCGCGCAACTTGCCGAGGTCAAGGACGGCGACGATCTGCCGGAGATCGCCGACATCGAACGCCGGCTGGAGAATTTACGCGCCGACCGCGAACGGCTCGGCGCCGTCAATCTGCGCGCCGAGGACGAACTCACCGAGGTCGAGACGCAGCGCGAAAAGATGATCGCCGAACGCGACGACCTTTCGGAAGCCATCAAGAAATTGCGCGCCGCGATCGCCAGTCTCAACAAGGAGGGGCGCGAGCGCATGCTCGCCGCCTTCGACAAGGTCAACGCGCACTTCAAGGAGCTGTTCACGCTGCTCTTTGATGGCGGCGCGGCGGAATTGCAGCTTGTCGAAAGCGACGATCCGCTCGAGGCCGGCCTCGACATTCTCGCGCGACCGCCGGGCAAGAAGCCGACGACGATGACGCTGCTGTCGGGCGGCGAGCAGGCGTTGACCGCCATGTCGCTGATTTTCGCGGTCTTCCTGACCAATCCGTCGCCGATCTGCGTGCTCGACGAGGTCGACGCGCCGCTCGACGACAGCAATGTCGAGCGCTTCTGCGATCTCCTCGAGGAGATGCGCAAGAAGACCGACACGCGCTTCGTCACCATCACCCATAATCCAATCACCATGGCGCGCATGGACCGGCTGTTCGGCGTGACGCAGGCCGAGCGCGGCATCTCGCAGCTCGTCTCGGTCGATCTGGAGCAGGCGGAGAAATTCGCGCTGGCGAGTTGAGGGTTTGAGACCGCTCTCGATCTGATTGGACCCCAGGCGCCCTAAATGTCGCAGACGAGGACGCCCTTGGCCTCCGTTGGGCGCGTCGCACGCGAGATGCCAATTTCGGTTGATCTGTTCGCAACGCCGTCATTCCCGGCAGGCCGAAGGCCTGACCGGGAATCCAGAGCCGGTCCAGGAATGCTGGTTTTGCTTCTGGATTCCCGATCGCGCGCAAGACGCGCGTCGGGAATGACCTGCGAGCGGTTCGAACGGAAATCGAATGACCGGGCGAAGCTGATATGACCAGAAGCGAATTCGTTCTGCGCTCAGCGATTTTTATCGCGCTCGCCCTAACGCCGTTTCTCATCTGGCTGCTCTTCGACGTCATCGTCCTTGCGACAGGCGCGGTGCTCGTCGCGACGCTCATTCACCTCGTCGCGACGCCGTTTCTCAAGCTCCGCCTGCCGCGCGGCGTGGCGCTCACGCTGTCGGGCCTGCTGATCGCCTCGATCATCGGCGGGACCTTCTATCTCTTCGGCCGGACGATGGCTGGCGAGTTTCACGACGTGCTGCGCCGCGCCGAGCAGACGGCGGACGTTATCTCGCTCGAAATCGCCCGATCAGGACTCTCCGACTATCTGCCGTCTTCCTTCGGCGAAAATATTTCGCTGTCGGGTCTGATCGGACGTTCGTTCACCGTCAGCATCGAGGCCGTTCTTGGCGGACTCGTGGCTTTTTTCGCCGGAGTCTTCATCGCGAGCGAACCGGCGCTCTACAGCGAAGGCTTCACGCTGCTATTTGCGCCGCGCTGGCGCAACAGAGCGCGCGAAACGCTCGGTCACGTCTCCACCGCGCTGCGCCGTTGGCTGCTCGGTCAAATGATTGAAATGGTCACAATGGGCGTCATGGCCGGCGTGGCGGTCTGGCTCATTGGCCTGCCGTCGCCCTTCGCGCTTGGCGCCATATCGGGGCTCTCGGAATTCATCCCCTATATCGGGCCGATTCTGGCGATTTTTCCATCAGTGGCGGTCGCGGCGACGATCGGACCCTATACGATGCTTTGGACGATCCTCGCCTATCTCGCCATTCATCAGCTCGACGGCAATATGATCATGCCGCTCATCCAGCGGCAATTGGTGCGCGTGCCGCCGGCGCTCATGCTGATTTCAATTGCGCTATTCGGCACGCTGTTCGGATTGGGCGCCACGATCTTCGCCGCGCCGCTGACGGTCATCATCTATGTCGCGGTGATCAAGCTCTATGTGCGGGATACGCTGGGCGAGTCGACGCCGCTGCCGGGAGAGAAAGCGGATCTGAAGAGTCTGCCTGGCGCTGGCATGAGTGGGTGAGAAGCTGCGCAAAAACCCTCCCCTTGAGGGGGAGGGTCGCGCCGAAGGCGCGGGGTGGGGTGAAGCCCTTCTCCGATGATTGCTTATGGCGTGCGCCATTCAGTGCGACTTTGTTTATGCATTTATCCGTAAGTCACCCCACCCCGAAACGCTTCGCGTTTCCACCCTCCCCCCTCAAGGGGAGGGTGGGCGACACGACGAACGCCGTCGTCCTGCCGTAGCAATTGATTGCAAGAACCGTTCATGGATTGGCGCGCGCCAGTGATGGATTATTGCGAAAGGCAGAGCTCGGCCTTCTGGGCGGAGCCGGCGAATGCGCTGAGCAATTTCGCTTTCGTGATCGCGGCCGCCAGCGCCTTTCTTCTTTGGCGACGGCGGGGCGGGGCGGATTATCCTGCGCTCGCGCTCATCATCGTCACGGCGTCGGTCGGCGTCGGGAGTTTCGTTTTCCATACGGTCGCGACGCGCGGCGCCATGCTGCTCGACGTCGTTCCGATCGCGATCTTCATCTATGGCTATTTTCTGCTGGCGCTTCGCCGGTACTTTCGTCTGTCGATGGTTCCGGCGATGGCGATCACGCTGGGCTTCGCCGCCGGCTCGTCTTTCGCGACGACCGTGGACGCGCTGAACGGTTCGGTCGGCTATCTGCCGGCTCTCGCGGCGCTGTCGATCTTCGCCGCGCTGCTGTGGACGTCGAGAGGACGGCGCGAGACGGGGCGAACACTTGCCGCCGCCGCGCTCCTGTTCGCAATCTCGCTTGTCTTTCGAACGATCGATCGCGCGATCTGTCCCGCCTTTCCGCTCGGCGCGCATGTCCTGTGGCATATGCTGAACGCCTGCGTGTTGTGGCTGCTGCTGCGCGCGGCGATCATCGCCGGACCGCGTGGCGATCAGGCGAGCCCGATCCAGAATGCGAAAGAGCCGACCGCCGCGTGAGAGGCGGTCAGCGGCCAGACGTTGCGCGTGAAAAGATAGGCCGTGCTCCACGCGACTCCGGCGAGAAACGTGTTGGCGAGCAGGACGGGATCGCCATAGGCGCCATGCATCAGCGAAAAGACCGCCGAGGAAAACAGCACGTAGTGGCGTCCGCTCATCTGCAGCCGATCGGCGATCAGCTTGGGGACCGAGCGGCAGACGATCTCCTGGCAGGGGCTCGACACGAGCACATAGAAGGGCGCGAAGGCGACCCAGTTCGGCTCCGGACTCGAATGATTCAGGAACTGCGCTTCGACGACGATTCCCGCCAGAAGCAGGCAGGTCAGGGCGCCGCAGATCAGCCAGGCGCGACCGCCTCTTGGCGCGCCCAGACCGAGTTCAGCGAAGGAATATCCGCCGATGACGCAGGCGGCGATGCAAAGGCCGGAAACGACGAGCAGCGCTTCGAAGCGGATCTGGAATGACAGCGCGCCGGCGGCGATCGCGAGGCTCGGCGCGAGCAGCAAAAGCACGAAGCCGATCAGCGGCGCCAGGGATCGCGAGGGAAGCGTCATAAAAGCGTAACAGACTTTCCTCTGTCACAGTTCCGTGCGCCCGAGCTCCGGCAAATTGCCGCGCCGCGGCGCCTCGTTGGAGAGCAGATGGGTCCGCTCCGATAAACACGCTTTTATATCAATAGGTTATCTAAACGAGCCTCGCCTTGACTAAATGAAAGCGCGGAAATATGTTGCGCGCGGCTCGAAAGGATTGGCCGCAAAGCCGAGAATTTCGCGCCGTCTCCCGAACGGTTCGACTTTTCCGTCGCGCGGCGTCGCGCCATCGTTCAATTTTTGCGCATGGCGCAATCTGCGAGGCGAAAAACGCCGATGAGCGACGAAAACGACGACGACGCGGAAGACGCGGAGCGCGCGGCGCTCAACGCGCGGCTTCAAAAGCTCAACGCGGCCTTGCGCAAGGTCGACGAAGAGCAGGCCGCCGCCGAAGCGGCGCCGCGGACGGAGCGCAAGGGCTTCACGCGCGCCATGCGCGTCGGCCTCAACGCGTTCTCCGAATTCGTCGGGGCGGTGTTGGTCAGCGCCGTCATTGGCTGGCAGGCGGATCAGTGGCTTGGCACGACGCCATGGCTTCTGATCGTGATGCTCGGACTGGGCGTCGCGGCGGGATTTTGGAATGTCTATCGCGTGGCGAAGCCGAAAGCGCCGGGCGAGGAGTAGAGCAGGTTCCGAAAAGTCGACAGACTTTTTCGATGGGAACCTGCTCCAGCGTTTTGATTTTGAGCGATTCCTATCGATCGCATGATTCGATGTGATCGGCAGGCGCTCTAGGGAACACGAAGGCGCGTCCTAGCGCCAAGCGGGGCCGGGCGGCGACGCCCGGAAAAAGCGATGAATCCGGAAGAAGCAGCCGCAAAGTCCAATCCCATCGAGCAGTTCGAACTGCATCGACTGTGGCCCTTCGAGATCAACGGCGTCGAGACATCCTTCACCAACGCCTCGCTGTTCATGTTGCTCGCCGCGCTCGGCGTCGTCGCGCTGATGATCCTCGCGACCTCCAAAAAGGCGATCGTGCCGGGCCGCGTGCAGGCCATGGCTGAGATGCTCTATGAATTCGTCGCCGGCATGGTGCGTCAGACCGCCGGGACGGAAGGGATGAAGTTCTTCCCCTTCGTCTTCACGCTCTTCGCCTTCATTCTCATCGCCAATCTGATCGGGCTTGTGCCCTACACCTATTCGGTGACGAGCCAGATCGTCGTCACCTTCGCCTTCGCGATCGTGGTGATCTCGCTCGTGGTCGTTTACGGCCTCTATCGCCACGGCTTCGGCTTCCTCAACCTTTTCGTGCCGCATGGCGTGCCGCTGCCCGTGCTCGTCGTGCTGGTGCCGATCGAGATCATCTCCTTCCTGTCGCGGCCGGTGTCGCTTTCCGTCCGTCTCTTCGCCAATATCCTCGCCGGCCACATCACCCTCGCCGTGTTCGGCGGCTTCGTGGTGATGCTGCTCGGGGCCGGCGCCTGGGCGGCGCTCGCGCCCGTGCCGATCCTGGCGATTGTCGCGCTCTATGCGCTCGAACTGCTCGTCGCCTGTCTGCAGGCGTTCGTCTTCAGCGTTCTCACATGCGTCTATCTGAACGACGCTATTCACCCGGGCCACTGATAAAAATCGAACAATAAACGTCGCCCCATTCAGCAGGAGAAAGATATGTCAGAAATGCAACTCGTCGGCGCCGGACTGGCGGCGATCGGCACCGGCGCTGCGGCGATCGGCGTCGGCATCATTTTCGGCAACTTCGTCAACGGCGCCCTGCGCAACCCGTCGGCGGCCGCTTCCCAGTTCACCAACGCCATCATCGGCGCGGCGCTTGCCGAAGGCCTGGGCATCTTCGCCTTTCTGATCGCAATCCTGCTGTTCCTGAAGCAGTGACGTTTCGCGTCCGGCCTTTCGGCCGGGCGCGCTTTCTCATGCGCCGCGCGGCCGCCGCGCGGCCTTTGTCCGAGACTTGGATCATGTCCATGGCGATCATCTCTTCCGCTTTCGCCGCCGAGGGCGAGCAGACGACGCACGAGGCCGTCGGCGCCGGCGAGGCGCATCATGAGGGCGTCTTTCCGCCCTTCCAGACTGAAAATTTCGCGCCGCAGATTTTCTGGCTCGTCATCATTTTCGGACTGCTCTACGTGCTGATGTCGCGCATCGCGCTTCCGCGCGTGGGCGGCATCATCGAGAACCGGGGCGCCAAGATCGCTTTAGATCTCGGCGCCGCGCGCGAGATGCAGTCGAAGGCGCAGGCCGCCGCGGCCGCGAATGACGAAAACCTTCGTCGCCGTCGTGACGAGGCGCAAGGCATCGGCCGCGAGGCGCAGCACAAGATCGCCGCTGAGAGCGCAAGGCAGCGCGCGCTTGCCGAATCGCAGGCGGCGGAGAAGATCCGCGTCGCCGACGAGCGCATCGCGAGCGCAAAGACTCAGGCGCTGGCCAATGTCGAGCAGATCGCCGTCGACGCCGCCGCCTCCATCGTCGAGAAGCTCACCGGCGCAAAAATCGACCAGGCCGCGCTCGCCAAGCACGCGACATCGTCGAACTGAGGAGAGGCTCAATGCATTTCGACGCGGAATTCTACGTCGCCGTCGGCTTCACGATCTTCGTTCTCGTGATGGTTTGGGTCGGCGCGCACTCTAAGTTCGCCGCGTTCATTGATGCGCGCATCAACCGCATCAAGGGCGAACTCGCCGAAGCCGAACGCCTGCGCAACGAAGCGGAGGCGCTTCTTGCGTCCTTCGAACAGAAGCGGGCGGAAGCGGAAGCCGAAGCCAAGTCCATCGTCGCGCAGGCGAAGGAAGAGGCGGAGTTGATCGCCGCCGAGGGGCGTCGCCGCCTCGGCGAATTCATGGACCGCAGCGTCAAGCAGGTCGAACAGAAGATCGCTCAGGCGGAGGCGCAGGCCTCGGCCGAAGTGCGCGCCGCCGCCGCGGACGCCGCAGTCAAGATCGCCGAGCGCGCGCTCTCCGCCGGCGCGGGCGCTGGCAAGGATTTCGTCGGCGACGGCATCAAGGAACTGAAGTCGCTCGCGCACTGATGAGAAGGGCGAGCTAGCCGCCCTTGCGCTTTTTTTCGGCTGCGGGCTTTTCTGCGCCCTGGGTAAAGCCGACGAGAATTTCGTAATCGTCCTGGGCGCGCGGGCTCATGAGAGGCACCGTGAACGGATCGGCGATGACTTGAAATTCGCCGCGCGCGCCGCCCTTTGGGATTGACGCGTTAACGCGATAGGTCTTCGAGGTGACGAGCGTATCGTCTTTCAGACGGCGAATCGCCACCCGCAGATTGGCGCCAAAGGCGCCGGGCTGACCGGCCGCGCCGAGTACGGCCGAACCTTCGACTCCCACTCTGATCGTCAGATGGTCGCCGTCGACAATGCATTGGCGCGCGGTTTCACCGAGCGAAAGCTGATAGCGCACATTGGGGCCATCGGCGTCCGGCGGCGACCGCAGCATGGCCGCGCCGCTTTCAATGAAGACTTCAGGACAATCGGGCGTCGCGCCGGGCGGCGCTGGCGGCCCCTCCTTTGGTTCGCCGCCGCCGAAGATGCTGGGCACGCGAAGCCGCGGCAGTTCGAACGCCGCCGCCACAGGCGTGAGCGCGATGGACGCTGAAACAGCAATCGCCAGGCGACTCCGCGCAGTTCTAAAGAGCTTGCCCACCGGGCGCTTCGTGCAAACGTTACGGCAGCTTTGCGAATCCATCCTTGAATCCCTGCAGAGTCAGCGGCAATCCTATGCCTTCTTCCGGAACCTGGTGAATGATGAAGGTTGCGGTCTTGCCGCTCTTCAGTTGATCGATGAGCTTGTCGTCCATCATCACCTCGGCCACGCAGCCCGTCGGCAGACATTTGACGAAGCCGGCGCGGCCAACGTCGGCTTGGTCGATTTTCAAGCCGAGCCCGCTAGGCAGGAGCACGCCGAGCGGCGCGATCACGCGCAGCAGACGGCTCTTGCCGTCGCTCGTCTTCAAGACGATGACGACGAGGTTGATGTTGCTCTTATCCTCGGCGACGACGCTCTGAATCAGCGCGCATTGTTCCGCGGCCGCGCCTGCGGGCTTTTCGCAGCGCATTTCCCAATCGCCGAATTTGGCCTTGGCGGGGCCGCCTTGCGCATGGCTCGCGTTGGCGCTGAGTCCGAGCAACAGCAATGAGACCGCCGCCGCGACCTGATGTCGCAACAGGCGACGCGTTTTTGCAGCGCGCAAGGGCTTCATGATGGCTCCTGGCGGACGGCTCCGTCGCCGTTCCAATTTCGTGACGCAGGGAAAGTGGCCGGTCGCCTCGGGCCGTCCTGCGCGACAGGCCGTTGCCTATCAAATGGACTTCAACTGTCAAGGTCGTCGGCGTTCGCGCCGCATTGTTTGGCAAACCCTTTGACGCGACGATTTGTCTGTCGAATCTGGCGTTGCAACAATTGCGCGGACCGACGGTTTGTGATTGAACCGGCCGACTACCGAGCGGGGCGGGCTTTGGGCGGGCTGCGCACGGAAATCACAAAAAGAACAACGACTGTCTGGCGAAGGGTTCGAAAGGCGGCTTTAATGTTTAACGTCAATCGACAGATGCTCACACGTGGCGCATTGGCGGCCGCCGTGGCGATTTCTGCGACTTTGTTCGCGGGCTTCGCCCTCGCACAAGTTGAAGGGCAGCCCACCCCGGGCGGCCTCGGCCTGCCGAACATGGTCACGCCGGTCGGCTTGGGGACTCAGCAATTCTACAACATGGTGCTGATGCCGATCATTTCGTTCATCGCGCTCTTCGTTCTGGGCTTGCTGGTCTATGTGAGCTATCGCTTCAACGAGCAGAAGAACCCCATTCCTTCGAAGCTGACGCACAATACGCCGCTCGAAATCGTCTGGACCCTGATTCCGGTTCTGATCCTTCTGTTCATCTCCGTTCCGTCGCTGCGACTGCTGGCGGAGCAAGTTGAGGTGCCGGAGGCGTCCGTCACGATCAAAGTGACCGGCAACCAGTGGTATTGGTCCTATAAATATCCGGAGGATCAGGGCGGCGGCTTTGGCTTCGATCAGATGATGAAGCCCGAATCCGAGCTCCAGCCCGGCGATCTTCGTCTGCTGTCCGTCGACAATGAGGCTGTTGTGCCGGTCAATGAGGTCATCGCCGTGCACATCACGTCGAACGACGTCATCCACGCGTTCGGCGTCCCTTCGTTCGGCGTTCGCATGGACGCGATTCCCGGTCGTTTGAATCAGACATGGTTCAAGATCGAGAAGGAAGGCGTCTACTACGGCCAGTGCTTCTTTATCTGCGGCAAGGATCACGCCTATATGCCGATCGTGATCCGCGCGGTCAGCCGCGAGAAATACAATGAGTGGCTTGCCGAGGCGAAGCAGAAGTTCGCCAGCGCCGACTCGCGGGTGCGGGTCGCCGCCGAGAGCCACTGAATAGCCGCTGAAACGAGACGCAACGGAACACACTAGTTTTTCTAAGGAACATGACGATGGCGAGTTCGACGATGGCCGGGGCGCATGATCATCCGAGGGGTTTGCGCCGCTTCCTCTTCTCCACCAACCACAAAGACATCGGCACGCTCTACATCATCCTTGGTTCAGTCGGCGGCGTCATCGGCTTCCTGCTGTCGCTCGGCATGCGGCTCGAGCTGGCGTATCCGGGCGTGCAGATTTTTCCGGGGCTTGCGGAAGCGCTCCAGGGCGCCGATCCGTCGATGGCGCTGGACGCGGGCAAGAACCTCTACAACGTGTTCATCACGGTCCATGGCGTGCTCATGATCTTCTTCATGGCCATGCCGATTCTCATCGGCGGCTTCGGCAATTGGTTTGTGCCGATCATGATCGGCGCGCCGGACATGGCCTTCCCGCGCCTCAACAACATCTCATTCTGGCTGCTCTTCGCCTCACTCGTGCTCGCCGTCATTTCGATGTTCGTCGAGGGCGCGCCGGGCATGAAGGGCTTCGGCGGCGGCTGGACCTTCTATCCGCCGCTGTCGTCGAACACCGGCTCGCCCGGCCCGGCGATGGATTTCGTGATCCTGGCGCTGCATCTCGCCGGCGCATCGTCGATCCTTGGCGCGATCAACTTCATCACGACGATCTTCAACATGCGCGCGCCCGGCATGACGCTGCACAAGATGCCGCTGTTCGTATGGTCGATGCTCGTGACCGCCTTCCTGCTGCTGCTCGTGCTGCCGGTGCTCGCGGGCTGCGTGACGATGCTGCTCACCGACCGCAACTTCGGCACGATGTTCTATGACCCGGCGGGCGGCGGCGATCCGCTGCTGTTCCAGCACCTGCTGTGGTTCTTCGGCCATCCGGAAGTCTATATCGTCATTCTTCCCGGCTTCGGCATCATCAGCCAGATCGTGTCGACCTTCTCGAAAAAGCCGGTGTTCGGCTATCTCGGCATGGCCTACGCGATGGTCAGCATCGGCGTGCTCGGCAGCATCGTGTGGGCGCACCACATGTATACGGTCGGCATGTCGCTCAATGCGCAGCGCTACTTCACGCTGGCGACCATGGTGATCGCGGTGCCGACCGGCATCAAGATCTTCTCCTGGATCGCGACGATGTGGGGCGGTTCGATCTCGTTCCGCGCGCCGATGGTCTGGGCGATCGGCTTCATCTTCGTGTTCACGATGGGCGGCATCACGGGCGTCGTGCTCGCCAACGCCAGCGCCGACAAGCAGTTCCATGAGGGCTACTATGTCGTCGCGCACTTCCATTACACGCTGTCGCTCGGCGCGGTCTTCGCGCTCTATGCGGGGTTCTATTACTGGTTCCCCAAAATGACCGGCTACATGTATTCGGAGACTCTGGCCAAGGCGAACTTCTGGCTGCTGTTCATCGGCGTCAACGTCGTCTTCTTCCCCCAGCACTTCCTCGGACTGGGCGGGATGCCGCGCCGCTACATCGATTATCCCGACGCTTATGCGCTGTGGAATCTGGTGTCGTCCTCCGGCATGATCTTCGTGACGCTCTCGCTGATCGTCTGGTTCTACGCGATCATCGAGGCCTTCATGAAGAAGCGGCTGGCCGGCGCCAATCCCTGGGGCGTGGGCGCAACGACGCTGGAATGGACCCTGTCTTCGCCGCCGCCCTTCCACCAGTTCGAGGTTCTGCCGCGCATCACCGGGTCGGCGCGGTAACAAAACGACGCGTCGGCGCGAAAGAACGCGCGCCGACGATGCAAGCCGGCGCCGGCGAGCATGACGTGGCTCACTGCGCCGTCTCGGCGGCCAAGGTTTTGAGTGAAACGCCATGAGCGACGCATCCTATCTGCACGACGAAAAGGCTCCGCGAATCTCCGTCGCGTCGCCGTCGGACTATTTTGCGCTGCTTAAGCCGCGCGTGATGTCGCTCGTGGTGTTCACCGCGCTCGCCGGCCTGTTGCTCGCGCCGACGCCGCCGCATCCGCTGATCGGCTTTGCGTCGCTCCTGGCGATCGCCGTCGGCGCCGGAGCCTCCGGCGCGCTCAACATGTGGTACGACGCCGACATCGACGCGCTGATGACGCGCACGCGCAAGCGGCCAATTCCCGCCGGTCGCCTCGATCCCGAAACGGGGCTCGCCTTTGGCCTCGTGCTGGCGACGCTGTCGGTCTTTACGCTCGGCTATGTCGCGAACTGGTTCGCCGCCGCGCTGCTCGCCTTCACCATTCTCTTCTATGTCGTGATCTATACGATGTGGCTGAAGCGCTGGACGCCGATGAACATCGTCATCGGCGGCGCCGCCGGCGCGCTTCCGCCGATGGTCGGCTATGCCGCCGCGACAGGCGAGATCAATCTCGCGAGCGTCGTGCTCTTTGCGATCATCTTCATGTGGACGCCGCCGCATTTCTGGTCGCTCGCGTTGCTGAGAAGCGAGGACTACGCCCGCGCCGGCGTGCCGATGCTGCCCAATGTCGCCGGCGAAGACCGCACGCGTCTCGAAATCCTGATCTATGCGCTGGCGCTTGCGCCGCTTGGCGTTGCGCCATGGCTGATGGGCTTCGCCTCGCTCGCCTATGGGCTTGTCTCGATCGGCTGCGGGATCGCGCTCGTCGGCCTCGCCGCGGCTGTGTTCAAGCAGCGCGAAGGCGACGCGGCCCGGCTGGCCGCCCGCCGGATGTTTTTGTTCTCGATCCTCTATCTGTTCCTGCTGTTCCTGGTCCTCGTCGTCGAGCAGACGGCGCATATCTTTGCGCTGATTTAGGCGGCCAAGCGGATGGTGAACGAAATGACCGATGCAGGAGATAAGATGAAAGCGCGCGCGAGCTTATTCGATCGGCCAGGGGTCGTTCTGACCGAAGAGCAAGCGCGCAGCCGTCGCGCGCGCAATATCGCGATCGGCGTGACGATCGCGCTCCTCGCCGTGCTGTTCTACGCCGTCACGCTCGTCAAATTTGGCGCGGCCATCGTCAATCGGACGATCTGACCATGAACGCGCCGGCGCCTCGTTCACGCAAACGCCCGCAGATGATCGCGGCGGCGCTGGTCGTGGGCACGGCGGCGATGCTCGGCCTGTCTTTCGCTTCGGTTCCGCTTTACCGGGCCTTTTGCGCCGCGACCGGCTTTGGCGGCACGCCGAGGACCGATGTCGCCGGCGCGCCGTCCCCCGGCGAGCGCGTGCTCACCGTGCGCTTCGACGCCAATGTCGCCCGCGATCTGCCGTGGCGCTTCGAGCCCGAGGTCGCCAAGATCTCCTTGCGCACCGGCGAGACGAAAACCGTCTATTACAAGGTCGCCAATCTCTCTGATCGCGAGACCAGCGGCCAGGCGGCCTACAATGTTACGCCCGGCCAGGCCGGGGCCTTCTTCGTCAAGGTCGCCTGCTTCTGCTTCGAGGAGAAGCGGCTCGGACCGCACGAGGCCGAGGAATGGCCGGTGGTTTTCTATCTCGATCCCGCTCTTGAGCGCGAAGAAGGCATGCGCGGCGTTCGCGAGATCACGCTTTCCTACACGTTCTTCGCGATCAAGGATTCGACTGCGGCGAAGACGAGCGAGACGGCGACCGCAAAGCCGAAGGGTTGACGGCGCCGCGCGACTTGACCGCGCGGCAAACTAGGGGACTGGCCGGTAGCGCCGGCCGATGACAAGGAAGAGCAAGATGGCGGACGGACACGCGAAACCCGAACACGACTATCATCTGGTCGATCCGAGTCCGTGGCCGATCGTGGGCGCGTTCGCCGCGCTCATCACGGCGATCGGCGCGGTCATGTGGATGGCGCAGCACAAGGGCGCGCCGATCGGCGGCATGACCTTCGGCGGCGCCATGTTCTTTGTCGGCATGGGCGGCATTCTCCTCGTGATGTACGCGTGGTGGAGCGACATCATCCGCGAAGCGAGCGTCGGCGGGTTCCACTCGCCGGTCGTGCGGCTGCATCATCGCTACGGCATGATCCTGTTCATCTTCTCGGAGGTGATGTTCTTCGTCGCCTGGTTCTGGGCGTTCTTCAATTCGGCGCTTTTCCCTGCAGATGCGGTGCAGGTTATGCGCACCGAACTATTTCAGGGCGTCTGGCCGCCCAAGGGCATGGAAGTGTTGAGCCCCTGGAAACTGCCGCTCATCAATACGCTCATTCTGCTCAGCTCCGGCGCGACTCTGACCTGGGCCCATCACGGCCTTCTGGAAAACAAGCGCGACGTGTTGAAGAAGGGCTTGATTGCGACGATCGCGCTCGGCCTGCTGTTCACGACGATCCAGGCCTATGAATATCTGCACGCGCCCTTCGCCTTCGCCTTCGACCCGGCAAAGCCGGCGGCGACGAATTACGGCTCGACCTTCTTCATGGCGACCGGTTTCCATGGCTTCCATGTGATCGTCGGCACGATCTTCCTCATCGTATGCCTGCTGCGCGTCTTCAGGGGCGCCTTCACGCCGGACCAGCATTTGGGCTTCGAATTCGCCGCCTGGTACTGGCACTTCGTCGACGTCGTCTGGCTGTTTCTGTTCGCCTGCATTTACGTGTGGGGGAACTGGGGCGGGACAATGGAATAGGCGCGCCGACGCCAATTAGAACATTGGACGGTCACGGGCGCGCCCGTGACCGTTTTCGTTGGAGGACCAACATGTCACAAGAGCACGTCTATCCGCCCGTTTCGCTCTATGTCGACGGAATCCTCGGCAGATGTCCGCGCTGCGGCAAGGGCCACATGATTCGCGGCCTGCTGACCGTCGCACCGACCTGCGAGGTTTGCGGGCTCGATTTCTCCTTTGCCGACGCGGGCGACGGTCCGGCGATCTTGGTCATGACCGTCGTCGGTTTCGTCGCGATCGCGGTGCTGTGGTATGTCGAGGTGAACTATCAGCCGTCCTATTGGGTGCATGCAGCGATCCTTGTGCCCCTGTCGGCCATTCTCTGCGTGGGGCTGCTGCGGCCGATGAAGGGCCTGCTGATCGCCCTGCAATATTTCAACAAGGCCGAAGAAAGCCGCCATCAGTCGTGAGTTCCGCCGTCCGCGCGCTTCTGGGGCCGGCGGCTGCGACGACGCTGCTCTTTGCGCTGCTGGTCAGTCTGGGATTCTGGCAGGTGCGGCGGCTTGGCGAGAAAGAGGCGCTGATCGCGCGCGTCGAGCAGCGCTCCACGCAGTCGCCGCAGCCACTGCCGCCGCCTGAGCGATGGGCGAGCCTTCGCGCTGAAGATTACGACTTCATGCATGTGCGGGCGACGGGCCGTTTTATCGGCGGCCGCGACGCGCTCGTCTTCGCCGCGCCGCCGGAAGGCGCGAGCCGAGAGCCGGGCTATTGGCTGCTCACGCCTTTCGCGCTGACGGGCGGCGGCGTTGTGCTTGTCGATCGCGGATTTCTTCCAGCGTCAAAAGCCGGCGACGCTGCGATACGCGCCGTCGCTCCCGACGAAGTGACGCTCGTCGGACTGCTGCGTGCGCCGGAGCGCCGCAACTCCTTTACGCCCGCCGACGAGCCCGAGAAGGGCGTCTTCTATGCGCGCGATCCCGCGGCGATCGCCGGCGCTCTCGGCTTAGCCGACGCCGCGCCTTTCGCGCTCGTCGTTGACGCGGTTCCTGCAGCGGGGCCGGATTGGCCGCGCCCGGTGGGGGGCGTTCCAACGATCGTCAATAATCACTTCTCCTACGCCGTGACGTGGTTCAGCCTGTCCCTCGCGCTTCTCGTCGTTTTTGGGATCTACGCGCGGGGCGTCCTTGCGCAGGAGCGCATCTAGCGACCTCGGGCTTGCAGCGCTGTCGAATATGCTATGAAAAGCGCACTGACACGCGCGCGCGCGGCGCGCGCTCTTCCATCCATGGATTGACGGTTGCGCTATCTCTCAACCCGCGGCGAGGCCGCGCAGCTTGGCTTCGACGAGGTTCTGCTCGCCGGTCTTGCGACTGACGGCGGGCTCTACACGCCGCTCGCCTATCCGCGTCTCGCGCCTTCCGAGATCGCCGCGCTCGCGGGCCGGTCCTATGCCGAAGCGACGGCGCAAGTGATCGCGCCCTATCTCAGCGAGACGTTTTCGCGTGAGATTTTGCGGGCGCAGACAGAGAGCGCCTATAGCGGGTTTCGTCACCGCGCGATCGCGCCGCTGACGCAGATCGCCGACAATCTCTTCGTTCTCGAACTTTTTCACGGGCCGACGCTCGCCTTCAAGGATCTGGCGATGCAGCTCCTCGGGCGCATGATGAATCATGTGCTCGAAGAGCGAAATCTGCGCGCTACCATCGTCGGCGCGACGTCCGGCGATACGGGCGCCGCGGCGATCGAGGCGTTCAAGGGTCTGGATCGCGTCGACGTCTTCATCTTGTTTCCGCATGGCCGGGTCTCCGACGTGCAGCGCAAGCAAATGACCACGGTCGCTGACGACAATGTTCATACGATCGCGCTGCAGGGCTCCTTTGACGACGCGCAGGCGATTTTGAAACGGCTGTTTCGCGCCGCCGACTTTCGCACGCGCGTCGGACTCGCCGGGGTCAATTCGATCAACTGGGCGCGCGTCGTCGCGCAGACCGTCTATTATTTCACGAGCGCCGTCGCCCTCGGCGCGCCGCATCGGCATATTTCCTTCGCCGTGCCGACAGGCAATTTCGGCGACGTGCTGGCCGGCTATGTCGCCAAGCGGATGGGTCTGCCGATCGACAGACTGGTCGTCGCGACCAACGCCAACGATATCCTTGCGCGCGCGCTTGCGAGCGGCCGATACGAGCCGCGGGGCGTCACGCCAACTCAGTCGCCGTCGATGGACATTCAGGTTTCATCCAATTTCGAGCGCCTATTGTTTGATGCGACGGGACGCGATCCGGCTGCGGTCCGCGCCGCTTTCGCCTCGCTCGATCAATCCGGAGCTTTCGAGATTCCGCCTGCGGCGCTCGCCGCCATTCGCGCCGAATTCGATGCCGAGTCCGTTGGCGAGACCGAGACGACGGAGGAGATTCGCCGCACTTGGCGCGAGACCGGCTATGTGCTCGATCCACATACCGCGACCGGCGTCACTGCGGCGCGCGCGCGGCTTGCGAAAGATCCCGCGACGCCCGTCATCGCGCTTTCGACGGCGCATCCGGCAAAGTTTCCAGACGCCATTGAGCGCGCCATCGGACTGCGTCCGCAGCCGCCTGAAAATATTGCGGCGCGACTTGACGCGCCGGAACGATTCACGATTCTTGAAAATGACGGCGCGCGAGTCGCCGAATTCATCTCGTCGCACGCGCGGGCGGCGAAGAGCTGACAAGGTCTGGCAAGGAGCAAGATGGCGATCTTCAGCGTAATCGGGCGGCGAGACCTGCCGATTAGAGGCGACGGTCTTTATCTGCGCGCGTCCGAAATGCGCGACTACATTGAGTGGGCCGAGCTGCGCGAAAAAAGCCGCTCCTTCCTGACGCCCTGGGAGCCGCTCTGGCCGATCGACGATCTCACACGGGCGAGCTTTCGTTATCGCGTGCGCCGCCACGCCGAGGAAATGGCCCGTGACGAGGCCTATTCCTTTTTCGTCTTCCGTGAGGAGGACGACGCGCTGATGGGCGGCCTCTCCTTCGGCCATGTCCGGCGGGGCGTGTCGCAGGCGGCGACGCTCGGCTACTGGATGGGCGAACCCTATGCAGGCAAGGGCCACATGACCCGCGCCGTTCGCGCCGCTTGCGCCTATGCTTTCGAGAAGCGCGGCTTCCATCGCATCGAGGCGGCTTGCCTGCCGACGAACGAGCCCTCGAAGCGCTTGCTGGAGCGCGTCGGCTTCAAGCAGGAGGGCTATGCGCGCTCCTATCTCAACATCAACGGCCAGTGGCGTGACCATTTGCTTTATGCGCTGTTGGAAACTGATCCTCAGCCGATCAATCCGCCATCGCCAGCGTAAGCGGAACACTGAAAGAAACGCGCCCGGCGATCGATGCAGGGCGCGTAACAAATCGGCTTGAGCTGCGCCGCCTCTTCACGCGCTAATGGATGAAGAGCCGATTGCGGCCTTTGTGCTTCTGACGCGGACGAGATCGCTCACGCGAGCGCCGCCTTCTGCAGAGCGACGAGGTCCGCGACTCCCTGCTGGGCGAGCGCCAGCATGGCCGACAACTCATCCTGGGAGAAAACCGCGACTTCGGCTGTCGCCTGAATTTCAACGAGGCCGCCCGACCCGGTGAGGACGAAATTGGCGTCGGTCGCCGCGGTTGAATCCTCGGCGTAATCGAGGTCGATCACCGGCGTTGCGTTGAAGATGCCGCAGGACACCGCGGCGACATGATCGCGCAGCGGGCTTTCCTTGACGATGGAGCGCGAACGCATCCAATCAAGGCAATCATGCAGCGCCAGCCAGGCGCCGGTGATCGACGCCGTGCGCGTGCCGCCATCCGCCTGGATGACGTCGCAATCGACGACGATCTGCCGCTCGCCAAGCGCTGGCAGATTGGTGACGGCGCGCAGCGAACGGCCGATGAGGCGCTGGATTTCCTGCGTGCGTCCCGAGAGCCTGCCGGCGGCGGCCTCGCGACGCGTGCGCGTGTGGGTGGCGCGGGGCAGCATGGAATATTCCGCCGTCACCCAGCCTCGGCCCTGGCCGCGCAGCCACGGCGGCGGCTTGTCCTCGAGCGACGCCGCGCAGAGCACCTGCGTATTGCCGAATTTTACGAGGCAGGAGCCCTCGGCGTAGCGGGCGACGCCTCGCTCGAAACTCACTTGGCGCATCTCGTCGGGCGCGCGTTTACTGGGGCGCATAATAGCTCCGTTGTCGTATGGGTTGCGCCTTCTATCGCGCTTTCCGCGAGCGTGGAAGCGCCGGGCGAGGGACGGCGTCTTGCGCTGGCGGCCGCATGGTGAAACCATGAGCTAACGGGGCCGGACGGAAACCAGGCTCCGATAGATAAGGAGGGAGTGATGGGTCAAACATTGTCCCCAGCGTCGTCCCAAGGAGCGCATTCTCACGAGGCGAGAGCACGGGGCCCCCGGCTGATTGCGCTGGCGGGCCCGTTCCAATGCGGCAAGACCACTCTTCTCGAGGCTATTCTGGCCCACGCCGGCGCGATCCCGCGGCAGGGCCCCGTCGCTGCAGGAGCCAGCGTCGGCGACTCCAGTCCGGAAGCCCGCGCCCATCAGATGAGCGTCGAGTCCAATGTCGCGACGGTCGATTATATGGGCGACGGCTACACATTCGTCGATCTGCCAGGCTCCGTCGAATTCGCCCATGACTCGCGCAATATCCTGCCGACGGTCGACGCCGCCGTCGTCGTCTGCGAGGCCGACCCCCGCAAGATACCGGCGTTGCAGCTCATTTTGCGCCAGCTCGAAGAGTTCGGCGTGCCGCATTTCATTTTCCTGAATAAGATCGACGCCGCGACCATCGATGTGCGCGAGGCGCTCACCATTCTGCAGCAGGCTTCGCGCACGCCGCTGCTGCTGCGCCAGGTTCCGATCTGGAACAATGGCGTCGCGGTCGGCTTCATCGATCTCGCGCTGGAGCGCGCCTATGTCTATCGCGAACATGCGCCGTCGGAAGTCGTCGACATTTCCGGGGGCGACGTCGCGACCGAGAAGGACGCCCGCTATTCGATGCTGGAGCGGCTCGCCGACTATGACGACGCGTTGATGGAGGAGCTGATTTCCGACATCGAGCCGCCGCGCGATCAGGTGTTCGACGACCTCACCAAGGAATTGCGCGCCGGGCTGGTCGTGCCTTTGTTCATCGGCTCGGCCGAACGCGGCGCCGGGGTGACGCGGCTGTTGAAAGCGATGCGCCACGAGGCGCCGGGAGTCGAAGCGACCCGCGTGCGGCTTGGCGTCGGCGAGGGCGGCCCCGCGCTGGCGCGCATCATCCGTACGATCCACACGCCGCACGGCGGAAAAATATCGGTCGCGCGCGTGCTGCGCGGCTCCCTTGCGGACGGGCAGACCGTCGCTTCGCCTCAGGGAGAGGATCGCATTTCGGGCATGTCGCATTTGATGGGCGCGGCGACGAGTAAGACGACGGAGGCGAAGACGGGAGACGTCGTCGCGCTCGGGCGTCTCGATCATTCGCAGACCGGCGACACGATCGTCGCCGACGCCCGCTCCGGCGCGGCGGATTTGCAGAAGACGCGCGCGGACGCTCCCGATCCGGTGCACGCCCTCGCGCTCAATGTGAAGGACCGCAAGGACGAGATGCGCCTCGCCGCGGCGATGACGAAGCTCATCGAAGAGGATCCTTCGCTCGTTTTTGTCCATGACCAGGAGCTGTCGCAGATCAAGCTCTTCGGCCAGGGAGAGATGCATTTGCGTGTGGCCCTCGAACGCCTCGCCTCGCGCTTCAACGTCGCGGTCGACTGCTCAAAGCCGACGGTCGCCTATCGCGAAACGATCCGCCATAAGGTCACCATCCGCGGCCGTCACAAGAAGCAGTCGGGCGGACATGGCCAGTTCGGCGACGTTGTGATGGAGATCGCGCCGCGCGGCCGCGGCGAAGGATTCGCCTTCAGCGAGCGCGTGCACGGCGGCTCCGTGCCCAGGCAATATTTCTCGTCCGTCGAGGCCGGCTGTCAGGACGCCTTGCTGCACGGCCCGTTAGGCTTTCCCGTGGTCGACGTCGAGGCGGTGCTGACCGACGGCTCGTACCATTCCGTCGATTCTTCCGACATGGCGTTCCGCACCGCGGCGCGCATCGGCATGAGCGAAGCCCTGGAAAAGGCCGAGCCGATCCTGCTGGAGCCGGTGCTCGCGGTCGATATTTTCGTGCCGAGCGACGCGATGTCGCGCGCAACCGGCATCGTCTCGGCGCGGCGCGGCCAGATCATGGGCTTTGGTCCGCGCGAGGGGTGGGAAGGCTGGGACAAACTCGAAACTCTGATTCCCGAGGCGGAGATGGACAATCTCATCGTCGAACTGCGCTCCGCGACGGCGGGCGCGGGCTTTTACCAGGCGCGCTTCGACCATCTCGCGGAAGTCGTCGGCAAGCAGGCGCGCGACATCGTCGCCGCGCATACGGCGAAGGCGAACGGGGGATAGCGGTTCAGCCTGGAAAGCAGCGCCCGAAGGCCAGCAGCAGGCGCGGATCGCCGCGCAGCCGGATCTTGCCGCGCAGCAGCGCCCAGACGAGGCTCGTCTCCTTGCGCACGAAGCGCAGCCAAGTTTCGGAGTCGGCGGTCACGAGCAGTCGGGAGTCGCCGACAAGGCCGTCGTTGACGCTGAGCGTTTTGTTGGCGATGACGATGGTGGCGCTGCGACGGTCCGCGCCGGTGAAGACGAAGTGGTAGACCGCGTCGAGACCGGTCGACTTGCCGCGCTGGAAGAATAGCCGCAAGCCGGAGAGGAAACCCTCGATCGTCATGGCGCGTGGCGTCGAGCCCACGCGTTTCGGCGTCTTGGCCGGAAACCGGCGCGCCACATAAGCTTCGGCGTCGGAGTCCGCGACGACGTAGACCGTCTCGGCTTTCTTCTGCAGCGGATCGACGATCTCCTGAAGATAATGCTTCTTGTCCGCCTGATAGGCGCCGATCACATCCGCGCCCGCCGGGCAGACGGCCATGCAATAGGCCGCCTTGTAGTTCGGACCGAAGGCGAGGCTCTGCCACATTGAGACGGTCTCGGCGTCGCTGACTTTCGCGCGATAGGCGCGCGCGCTTTTTGCATCCGCGATCGTCTCTGCCCACTCGCCGAAACCGCCCATGAACTCGCGATAATTATGCGTGTAGCAGGCGCCGAAGTCGAAATGTCCGTCCGGCGCGATCGCGCCCGTCGGACAGGCGGCGACGCAGAGCTTGCATTCGAAGCACGGATTGAAGTCGAGCGGCGTGGCGCGCGCCTCAAGCTCGATGTCGACGGCGACCGTGCCGAGCAGAATGAAATTGCCGAACGTCGGATGGATGACATTGCGATGGAGTCCCATGTGCCCGAGACCCGCGGCGACGGCGACGGGCTTGTGCGAGACGATCCACATCTTGCGCGGCCAGCGTGACGCTTCCATTGGGAATCCCATCGACGGATAGGCGGCGCGCACGCCGCGCGCTTCGAGGGACTGGGCAATCGCGCGCGCGACTTCGTCGCAATCATCGGCTGCATGGTGGAATTCGAGATTGGCGACGGATCGCGCGGGACTGCGGATGTTCTCGCGGTTCATGCGGAGGACGAAGGAGATGAGCGTGCGCGCGAAGGGAAAGGCCGCGAGGATGTCGTCCCGTTGATCGTCAAGCGCCGGATCGTCGAGCGAGACAAGGCCGACGTCGTCGGCGCCGGCCTCAAGAGCAATCTCGCGGAGGGCGTTCGCATCGAGAACTGCGGCGTCATGTGCGAAGGAGAGGCTGCGATCTACCGTCATTGCATATACCCCTTTCAGCGCGGCGACAGTCTCGGCGCCGTTCACCTTAGATTGGCGAGGTCGCCTCCGTCAGGACGCGCAGTTCTGAGAGAAGCTTTTGCAGGCGTTCGGCGCCGAATTTCGACTCCACTGCATTCTGCGCCTCGCGCCAATGCGGCAGCGCGTTGGCGAGCGTCGCCTCGCCGAACGGCGTCAGCGCAATCTTGCGCGTGCGGCGATCGTCGCCGCGCTTCACCTTTACAAGCCCGCGCTTCTCCAAAACCGCGAGGTTTCGCGCAAGCGCGCTGCGATCAAGCGCGAAATATTCGGCCAGTTTGCTAACCGTCGCGCCTCCGGTGAGAGAGCAGGCGACGAGCAGCGAATATTGCGTCGGCTCCAGACCCGTCGCGGCCATAAACTGCCCGTAGAGCCGCGTGATGGCGCGGCTGGCGCGGCGGATATTCGCGGCCGCGCAGCTTTGCGCGCACAGCTTGACGTCGGCTTGGTCTAACGAAGTCATGATATGTGTATATGCCCGTTTATTCGCGCCGTCAAGGCGGCCGGCGCTCGCTTGTGCGCAAGAACACAGCAAACCAGCTCGCTTCGGATGAGGGTCGTGAACTGCTTTTCTCATTATCAAAAGGGGAGTGATGGGATGCGAATGTTCTTATTCCTGGTGGTCGCTGCTCTGGCCATGTCGTTCAGTCTCTATTCGAGCGCTGGCGGCTTGAAGCGCGCGTCGATCTCTGCGCCTCAGGCGACGGGTCTCGACGCCAATCCGCCGCCGCGTTGCGCCAATAGCAAGAGGGTGCGACAGGCGGCGAACGTCGGATGCGTCATGAAGGGCAAGCGCCGCAGCGCGTAATTGGGGCGCTTGATCCGTCGACGGGCGGCGTTAGCTACTCGCGCAACCCTCACGCGCGAGAAGAGGCTCAGCATGTCCATTCCCGGGGGCGCCGAGACGGCGGCGAAGACAATTGAATTGCAGATTGCGCCGCGCGCGCGCGATCTCGGCGGCTTCAGCGTCAGGCGGGCTTTGCCCGACGACAGGCGCCAGATGGTCGGGCCGTTCGTCTTCTATGATCATTTCGGCCCGGTTCAATTCGGGCCGGGGCAGGGGATAGACGTGCGTCCGCATCCCCATATCGGCCTGGCGACGGTCACCTATCTTTTCGACGGGCGCATTCTGCATCGCGACAGTTTGGCCAATGTGCAGGAGATCGCGCCAGGCGCGATGAATTTGATGACCGCCGGGCGCGGCATCGTTCATTCCGAGCGCACGCCGCCGGGGCCGCGCGCGGCGGGGCAACAGATGCTCGGCGTGCAAAGCTGGCTGGCCTTGCCGCTGGCGCATGAAGAGACGGAGCCGAGCTTCCAGCATTTTAGCGCGAACGTTCTTCCCATCGTTGAGGATCAAGGCGTGTTCGCGCGCGTCATCGCCGGCGCGGCGTTCGGGACAACGTCGCCCGTGGAGACCCTGTCAGATTGGTTCTATGTCGAGCTGCGTCTCGCCGCCGGCGCCTCAGCGCCGCTCGACGCCGACTATGAGCAGCGCGCGCTTTATCTCGTCGAGGGCGCCGTAGAGATCGCCGGCGAACGTTTCGATGAGCCGCAATTGCTGATCTTCAGCCCGGGCGCCGCGATCACGATCCGCGCGCTTTCCGATGCGCGGATGATGCTGCTCGGCGGCGCGCCGGTCGACGGGCGCCGCTATGTCTGGTGGAACCTCGTCTCTTCCAGCAAGGAGCGGATTGAGCAGGCCAAGCGCGATTGGCGGGAAGGGAAGTTCCCTTCAGTGCCGGGCGACGCGGAGTTCATTCCGCTGCCGGAAGCGTGATCGCACTGTTAGCTGTCGTGCAGGCCGTTTGCTCTCCGCGCG
This sequence comes from Methylocystis sp. H4A, assembly GCF_015709545.1. Classification (NCBI taxonomy): domain Bacteria; kingdom Pseudomonadati; phylum Pseudomonadota; class Alphaproteobacteria; order Hyphomicrobiales; family Methylocystaceae; genus Methylocystis; species Methylocystis sp. H4A. The sequence continues at coordinate 215,370 of NZ_JADNQY010000028.1, forward strand.
ATGTTGAGCTATTAGACTACTAATTTAATAGACTAGCTCGACACGAAATGGAGAAACTCGCAAATGTCAGGAACGTTCGCCGCTGCTCGACTGGGTTCTCTCGTTATCGGTCTGTTTCTATCGCCAGCCTTGGCCGGTCAGACGCTGCTGAACGTCTCCTATGATCCTACTCGCGAGCTCTATAAGGCGGTCAACGAAGCTTTTGTGGCCGATTGGAAAGCCAGCGGCGCCGGAGAAGTCGAGATCAAAATGTCGCATGGCGGGTCTGGCGCTCAGGCGAGGGCGGTCATCGACGGTCTCGCCGCCGACGTCGTGACATTGGCGTTGGCGAACGACATCGACCAAATTGCCGCCAGAAGCGGTAAAATTCCCGCAGACTGGCAGAAGCGCCTGCCAAACAATTCGTCTCCCTATACGTCGACGATCGTGCTGCTTGTGCGCAAGGGAAATCCAAAGGCGATCCGGGACTGGGGCGATCTTGCAAAACCCGGCGTCGCAGTGGTGACGCCCAACCCGAAAACAGGCGGGGGCGCAAGATGGAATTTTCTTGCGGCCTGGGCTTATGGCCTCGACAAATTCAACGGCGACGAGGCGAAGACGCAAGAATTGGTCAAGGCGATTTACGCCAATGCCCCGGTGCTCGACTCCGGCGCGCGCGGTTCGACGACGACCTTCGCCCAGCGCGGCATCGGCGATGCGCTGATCACTTGGGAAAACGAAGCGTTCTTGACGCTGCAGGAATTTGGCGCGGACAAATTTGAGATCGTCACGCCGTCTATTTCAATACTCGCCGAGCCTGCCATCTCGATCGTCGACGGAAACGTCGACGCGAAAGGCACGCGCAAGCTCGCCGAGGCCTATCTTGATAGCCTGTTCAAGCCGAAGGCGCAGGCGCTTATCGCCAAATTCGGCTACCGTCCGGCTTCTCCCCAATACGCTTCGAAAGAGGATCTTAAACGCTTCGCCCAAATCAAACTTGTCACCATCGACAAGCAGTTTGGCGGCTGGCCTGCAGCGCAGAAGAAATTCTTCGCCGACGGCGGGATCTTCGATGAGATACAGAAGCGCTAAGGGGCGTTTTCCGTCGGCGAGGCAGCATCAAGTTACGGAGTCACCACCACTGTGGCGCCGACGGCGACGCGGTCGTAGAGATCGACGACGTCCTCGTTGAGCATGCGGATGCAGCCATAGGAAGCGGCCGAGCCGATCGACTTGCGCATCTTCTGCGTCGTGCCGTGGATCGCGACCTGACCCTCGCTGAGCGTCATGGCGCGGGCGCCCATCGGGTTATTCGACGCGCCGCCGGGGATCACCTCCGGCAGTTCTGGATGATCGTGCTTCACATCTTCCGGCGGCGTCCAATCGGGCTCGACGAATTTGGCGTTGATCTGGACGACGCCGCTCCATTCCTTGCCCGCCTTCGGCACCGCGACCTTGTAGGCGATGGCGTCGTCCTGATCGACGATGAGATAGAGCTTGCGCTCGTGCTCGCTGACGACGATGGAGCCGGGGTCGAGCTCGGAGTGATAATGAACGAATTCGCGGGCGGCGGCGGCCTGCGGCGCGGCGGCGGCGCCGATGAGGGCGGCGGCGAAAGCGAATTGGGCGATCTTGGAAGTGCGGCGGTTCATTGTCTTGCGCTCGATGTTCGATGTCTCGATGAGCGCGTTGTAGAAGAGCCGCCGCCCGCAATCCGTGCGGTGGCGCACGCGGGAAATTCCGTCAGGTGAGTGTCGAAGCGGAGTCTTGCGCAGCTCCCTCAGGCCTCGCACGTTCTTTCAACCATCTGAAACATGCAATTCCAAGAAAACCCACGATGATCAGCGTGTGGGGCGCGGTGATTGAGAAATGATACGCCAAGGCCGCGGAAATGGCGCGTTCCTTCTGAACGCCGTAGCCGTTGACGAGATAGGCGACGATGCCGGCCTCAAACAGCCCCAAGCCGGCGGGGCTGGCTGGAACGGCGACCGCCAGCGCGCCGATCATCAATAAGGTCATCGCGTGGATGAGGGTGAAATCGATTTCGGGGAGCAGCGTTCGAAAGGCGACGTAGACCAGGCAGACATTCGTCGTCCATATCGTGGCCGTGAAGAACGCGGTTCTCGCGGCGCGATGATGGGCGACCAATCCTCCGGCCTGTTTGAAAAATGCGTCCAGCCGCAAGGCGTCCAGGATGCGCCAGTCCGGAAGGCGCCAAATGACGGCTTTCCTTCGGAAGACGAACATGCCGCAAAAAACAATTGAAATGAACACGACGGCTGCGATCAACAAGCGTGGATCGATGATGCGCGAATCTGAGCTTGCCAGAATCAGCAACGACAAAATGACGATCGCTGTAACGTCGTAGAGTTTTTCCAGCAGGACTGCGGCGCTGATGCCGCCAATCGCATAATTATAATAGGAATGTCCAAAATAGATTTTCACGCCTTCGCCAGCCCTGAACGGAACTAAACTGTTGAAGGTGAATCCCATCGTGGCGATCAGAAAACCGGACGAGAGTCCGCCGCCAAGCAGCGTCGAGAGGCGTGACCCATAGAACAGCAAGACGAACACATTCATCGTCATTGCGATCAGAATCGCGCTTAAGGGGATCTGCTTGAGTTCCTGCGAGAGACCCGCAAATTCTATGTTCTGGTAAAGCCAGTAGGATATGTAGGCAAAAAAAGCGGCGTTCAAAATCAGCGCGACATATCCGCTACGCTGAGAGATGTATTTTATTGAGCTGGTCGCTCGCTGCGGCCCGGAGTTCGCGGGCAAAGGCCGAAGGCCGCCGACCGGCGAGACAATCTCGCTCAATTGCAGCTCGGGCGCGAGACGCGTCGGTCGAAGTCGATCGTCCTCTACGCTCATGGCCATCTCGCTATGCGCGGAATAGCGCTTCGCCTCAAAGGTCAGAAAAATGGCCGGCGCTCAGACCGGCCAATTCTCTGGCCCGCACAGACCATCCGCTTAGTGCAGATACTGGCCGCCGTTGATCGTCAGCGTCGAGCCGGTGATGAAGCCGGCGTCATCGGCGGCGAGGAATACGACGGCGCGCGCGATCTCTTCGGGCTCGCCGAGCCGGCCGACGGCGATATAGGGAATGATGTGCTTGTCGAGCACGTCCTGCGGAACCGCCTTCACCATCTCGGTGGCGATATAGCCCGGCGCGATGGCGTTGACGGTGATGCCCTTAGACGCGCTCTCCTGAGCCAGCGCCTTCACGAAGCCGATGTCGCCGGCCTTGGAGGCGGAATAGTTGGTCTGGCCGGCCTGGCCCTTCTGGCCGTTGATCGACGAGATGACGATGATGCGGCCGAAGCCGCGATCGCGCATGCCGTTGATGACCGGGCGCGTGACGTTGAACAGCGAATTGAGATTGGTGTTGATCACCGCCTGCCACTGGGCAAGCTCCATCTTGTGGAACAGACGGTCCTTGGTGATGCCGGCGTTGTTGACGAGAATGTCGACCGGGCCGATCTCTTTCTCGATCTGCGCGATTCCGGCGGCGCAGGCGTCATAGTCGGAAACGTCGAACTTGAAGACCGGAATGCCCGTCTCAGCCTTGAACTTATTGGCGGCTTCGTCATTGCCGGCGTAAGTCGCCGCGACAGTGTAGCCCGCCGCCTTCAGCGCCTTGGAAATCGCTTCGCCAATGCCGCGCGTGCCGCCTGTCACAACTGCAGTTCTTGCCATTTAAAGAGTCTCCTCCAGAATTGTTGATCGTTTGAAACGGCGGTCGGCAGTCGTGAGCAGGCAGTCGGAGATCGTCATAATCCGACTGCCTATCGCCTATTGCCGACTGCCCCGGCTTACCGTTCCACCGTCAGCGCGATGCCCATGCCGCCGCCGATGCAGAGCGTCGCGAGGCCCTTCTTGGAGCCGCGACGCGCCATCTCGTGCAGGAGCGTCGTGAGCACGCGCGCGCCGGAGGCGCCGATCGGATGGCCGATGGCGATCGCGCCGCCATTGACGTTCACGATGGCGGGATCCCAGCCCATGTCCTTGTTGACCGCGAGCGCCTGCGCCGCGAAGGCTTCGTTCGCCTCGATGAGATCGAGGTCGGCGACCTTCCAGCCGGCCTTCTCCAGCGCTCTGCGCGATGCGGGGATCGGCCCGGAGCCCATCAACGACGGGTCGACGCCAGCGGTCGCCCAGGAGGCGATGCGCGCCAGCGGCGTCAGGCCGCGCTTCTTGGCCTCTTCGGCGCTCATCACGATGAGCGCCGCGGCGCCGTCGTTGAGGCCCGAGGCGTTCGCCGCCGTCACCGTGCCGTCCTTGGCGAAGGCCGGGCGCAGCTTGCCGACGCCCTCGATGGTCACGCCATGCTTGATGTATTCGTCGGCGTCGACGACGACGTCGCCCTTCCTGGTCGAGATCGTATAGGGAATGATTTCGTCCTTGAACTTGCCGGCCTTCTGCGCCGCCTCGGCCTTGTTCTGCGACTTGACCGCGAATTCGTCCTGCTGCTCGCGGGTGATCTGCCACTGCCGGGCGACGTTCTCGGCGGTGACGCCCATGTGATAATTGTTGAAGGCGTCGGTGAGCCCGTCAATGATCATGGTGTCGACGAATTTGACGTCGCCCATTTTCGTGCCCGTGCGCAGCTGCGACGCGTGCGGCGCGAGCGACATCGACTCCTGACCGCCGGCGACGATGATGCTGGCGTCGCCCGCCTGGATCTGCTGGGCCGCGAGCGCCACGGCGCGCAGGCCGGAGCCGCAGACCTGATTGATTCCGAAGGCCGTGGCGCTGTCCGGAACGCCGGCCTTGATCGCCGCCTGACGCGCCGGATTCTGGCCCTGCGCGGAGTCGAGCACCTGCCCGAGAATGACCTCGTTGACCTCGCTTGGCTGGACTTTGGCGCGCTCGAGAGCGGCCTTGATGGCGACGGCGCCGAGCTCGTGGGCCGGAACCGCTCCAAAGGCTCCGTTGAACGATCCGACGGCGGTGCGCGCCGCGGAAACGATCACGATATCGGTCATCTGTCGATCTCCTTAAAAAAATAGTCCAACCGCCCGACCGCCTTGGCCGGTCAGGGGGCGAAGTGTTGGTCCTTTCGCGCTTGCGGTGGGCAAGCCGCGGCCCGTTTTGCACGGAATCGAGCGGTAGCGAAAGGCTTTCGGCATGAAAATATTGCCGCAGGCGCCAATTTGCGCGTATCGTCCAACGCTAGACGACTGTTTTTAGGCGGGCGGCGGTCGTGCGGCGAGGGGAGAGTGTCAGGCGTATGGCGACTGAGAAAAAACCCACAACGATCAAGAAATACGCCAATCGTCGGCTCTACGACACGGGAACGAGCACCTATGTGACGCTGGAGGACCTTGCCGGGATGGTGAAGCGCGGCGAGGATTTCGTCGTGTGCGATGCAAAAAGCGGCGATGACATCACCCGCCCGGTGCTGGCCCAAATCATCTTCGAGCAGGAGGGCAAGGAAGGCCAAAGCCTGCTGCCGATCGCCTTCCTGCGCCAGCTCATCCGCTTTTACGGCGACTCGATGCAGATGCTGGTGCCGAGCTATCTCGAATTCTCGATCGACAAGCTGACGAAGGAACAGCAAAGATTCCGGGATCAGTTCACCTCGGCGCTCGGCGTCGGGGGCGCTCCGTTCGCCGAGCCGACACGGGCGGCGTTCCAATCGCTCGAAGAGCAGGCGCGCAAGAATATGGCCGTGTTCCGTCAGGCGCTGACCATGTTCAATCCCTTTGGCGTGCCGACGGAGGGCATGATGACTACAGCGCCGACGCTCGACGAGCAGGAGAATGGCGGCGTTCGCAAGGAAGGCGGCGACGTCGCCGACCTGAAGCGCCAGCTCGACGAGCTGAACAAGCGGATCGATAATCTGTCGAAGGGGTAAAAGTCCTACGTATTAAACCTGAAATGCATCACGTCGCCGTCGGCGACGACATATTCCTTGCCTTCCAGCCTTAAGCGCCCGGCGTCGCGGGCGCCCGCCTCGCCCTTGTTTGAAATGTAATCGCCATAGGCGATCGTCTCGGCGCGAATAAACCCCTTCTCGAAATCGGTATGGATCACGCCTGCCGCCGCCGGCGCGCGCACGCCCTTCTCGATGGTCCAGGCGCGCGCCTCCTTGGGGCCGACGGTGAAATAGGTGATGAGATGCAGGAGGTCGTAGCCGGCGCGGATGACGCGATTAAGCCCGGGCTCGGTGAGGCCGACCGCCTCCAAATAATCCTTCTGCTCGGCGGCCGGCAGCACCGCGATCTCACTTTCGATCTTCGCCGAGACGACGACCGCAATCGCGCCTTCCTCGGCGGCGCGCGCCGCGACTTTCGCTGACTGGGCGTTGCCTTCGGACGCCGAGGCTTCTTCGACGTTGCAGACGTAAAGCACGGGCTTCGACGAGAGGAGCCCGAGACCCGCGAAGGCGACGCGCTCCTCCGCGCTCACCTTGGCGAGACGCGCGGGCTTGCCCTCGCGCAGCAGGACAAGGCAGCGGTTCATCAAATCGGCGAGTTCCTTCGCCTCCTTGTCGCCGCCCTTGGCTTTCTTCTCCATGGCGACGACGCGCTTTTCGAGGCTGTCGAGATCGGCGAGCATCAGCTCCGTCTCGATCGTCTCGACGTCGCGGATCGGATCGACGCCGCCTTCGACATGCGTCACGTCGCCGTCCTCAAAACAGCGCACGACATGGGCGATGGCGTCGCATTCGCGGATATTGGCGAGAAACTGGTTGCCGAGCCCTTCGCCCTTGGAGGCGCCGCGCACGAGGCCGGCGATGTCGACGAAGGTCAGGCGCGTCGGAATGATCTCTTTGGAGCCGGCGATCCTGGCCAGTTCCTCAAGCCTCGGGTCCGGAACGGCGACTTCGCCGACATTGGGCTCGATCGTGCAGAAGGGATAGTTCGCGGCCTGCGCCGCGGCGGTCTGCGTGAGGGCGTTGAAAAGGGTCGACTTGCCGACGTTGGGCAGGCCGACGATGCCACATTTGAACCCCATATCCGTCCCGGTTTTTGGATTGCGCGTTGCGGCGCGGTATGCGGGGCGGCGCGAGAAAAGGCAAGGGGGACGCGCGTCCCCCTCGTCTTCGTGTCGCTGCAGTATCTCGCGCGGGGCTCTCGGCCTTGGCGCTATAGGCTCTTCAGATATTCAAGAAGCGCCTTCTTGTCGGGGTCCGAAAGCGAAGTCCCGAAGTCATGGCCGCAGCGGCTGTTGCCGGAAGCGTCGCGGTTTTTCGGATCGCAACTGGCGGTGGTGGTGTAGGTGTCGTCGAACTTCGTCTGTTCCTTGGCGAGGCCGACGTTTTCGATGTCATAGGCGGGGCCGACCTTGAAAGACGCCGGACGGTCGGCAGGCTTTTTCAGGAGATCGGCGAGCGTCGGCACAGAGCCATTGTGCAGATAAGGCGCCGCCGCCCAGATGCCTTGCATGACCCGAGCCTCATATGCAGGCGGCGTCTTTTCCTCCGGCTTTTGATAGAGAGTGGCGAGGCTTTTCCCGATGACGCCGAGAAAGTTCTCCCTCAATGCCTGCGCCGTCACATCCGCCCTATCGGACTCATTATTTAGGCACTCCCGCAGCAGGGGCTCATACAGTGCGATGTCTCTGAAATGTATGGGCGCGCGAAGGATCGATTGGACGACAGCCACGGTTAAAATGTTGATTTGGCTTTCACCCTCGCGCTTTAATCTCTGATTAAAGGGAGGTTTTGGGAGCAACTGGCCTTCGAGCACGCCGGTTTTGCCGACACGCTCGAGAACCCCATATTCCGCAACGTCTGTTCCGACGTCCTGTATCGGCGTTCTCCAGGTAAATTTCGCGCATAAGCGCTTGGCGGCGTCCTTGGTGTTGATCTCGTGGCAATTCGCTCCGCATTCGCGGTCGTAAATTTTCTTTCCGGCGTCGGCGAGTCTCTTGTCGACGGCCCACTGCCATTTTGGCGGCTCAATTTGCCTTATGAGCGTTTCGAGACGCATGAGGCCCGGCATATTGAGTGAAGAGCCATTCAGATATTCGACCCCGTCCGGATACAAAAAATCCTTACGGGGATGAAAGACGCCGAAGACGCCATAAACCTCGCCGACGTTGCGCGCGAGGCCGAGAATGCCGTTTCCGTTTTCCGCAAACCCCGGCCACTGGGTCATATCCTGGACCGGCGCGTTCCAAAGAAAGGGATAGCGCACGGGCGCGTTGGCCCTCTTTATATTCTCCTTGATGATGTGATCGGGCGAAGTCCCGATGTCCAATCCCGAGACGCGGTTGAAGATCATCGACACGGCATCGAGACGCCCGACGCCCCATCCTTGGGGCGGCAGGGATTCTTTCATCAGCACATGGTAGGGCTTGAACCAGTCCTCCACCTGCTTGTGGAGCAGTTTGCGTTCCAGCTCCGTCGCATGCTGGCCCAGCACTTGTTTGGCGAATTCGGCGAATGTCGGCGTGTCGTTGACAACCTTATCGACGGACGTGTCGATGTCCGCAAAAAAGTGCTGAATGTCGACGATCGCCGGACCTCCGTCGATTCGCCACGACACTCCGCCGACGTCGATCTGGCGCGTATGGCACGCGGAGCATGTCATGCTGAGCGTCTTGCTCTCAGGCGCGATAAGAAATCCAACAGGGAGGCCGGCGGCGCTGTCCGGATTGCGCAGATAGCCGTAGCGCGTCATTCCGTCGTCGAGAAAATGTGAGCCGTCGGGACGCTTCAGCGCCTTGAACCAGTCGAGCGGCATGATTCGCGAGCCCTGATCGAGACTGTAGAATTCCGTGCGCTCGGCGGGCGTCCAATGAACTCCCTGATTCGCGTAGTTCGGTTCGGCGGCTGACGAAGGATTTGCCGCGGCGAACGCGAGCAGCGCGGCGGCGATGTGCGCCCGCAATAGCGGGCGCAGTGCTTTGTTTGCAATCATGGCTCCCCCAAAACAATAGAATATGCGATGAAATTAGAGCATAGGCGCGCGTGATTCACAACGGGCGGCGGCGCGCCGCCGCTGTGCGCTATGCACGCGCCGACACGGCATGAAAATGAAGAAAATGTCTTCCGCTTCGAGTCTTCGCCTCCTCATCGGGGCGCTGTTGGCGATGCTCGCGACAGGCGCGCCGCTTCGCGCTGAAACCGCGACGCCCGAACCGGCGCCGGCTCCCGCGCAGTCGGCGCCGACGCCCATAGCGCCGCCGGCGCCCGCGGCGCCGTCCGAACCTGCGCCCGTGACATCTGCGCCGCCTGTCAGCGTCGCGCCGGCCGCGCCGCAAGCGACAAATCCAGCGCCCGCTCAGACCGCCGTGAAAAAGCCAAAGCCAAAGCCAAAACCCGCGCCGCCGCGCGAGGCGGCGCTCTCCGACGATCCGACGCCCGCATTGCAGCCTCAAACATTTTTCACCACGTCGAAGGCGGCGGATCGCTATCGGCAGATCGTCGATCTCGGCGGATGGCCAAGAGTGGGCGTCTCGCTTCGGCCTGGCGCGAAGGGAGCTGCGGTCTCGGCGCTGCGCCGGCGCCTTGCGGCCGAAGACGACAGCATCGTCGACACGGCGAAAGAGAAGTGGGACGCCGATCTCACGGCGGCGGTGAAGCGCTTTCAGTATCGCCTGGGGCTGAAACAGACGGGCGTCGTCGCCGGCGCGACGCTACGCGAACTCGACGTGCCGGCGGAGACCCGCTTCCATCAGCTCGAGTCCACCGCACAACGTCTCACCGCGTTCGATTTCGCCTTTGGCCCGCGCTACATTGTCGTCAACATTCCGTCGACGGCGGTCGACGCGGTGGAAGACGATCGCGTCGTGCGCCGCTACGCTGCGATCGTCGGCGATCCCGAGCACCATTCGCCGGAGCTGCATGCGAAGGTCGTCGCGGTCAACATCAATCCGACATGGACGGTTCCGGTCTCGATCATCAAGAACGAGATCGCGCCGAAGATGCTGAAGGATCCGACCTACCTGCAGCGCTCGCACATTCGCGTGCTGAATGCGCAGCGCGAAGAGGTCGATCCGCGCTCGATCAATTGGGCGAGCGAGCGCGCCGCCCAATATACGCTGCGGCAGGATTCCGGCGCGGACAATTCGCTGGGCTCGATCCGCATTTCGATGCCCAATCCCCATTCCGTCTACATGCATGACACGCCCTCGCGAAATCTCTTCGCCAATGACTATCGTTTCCTGTCGCATGGCTGCGTGCGCGTGCAGGGCGTCGTCGATCTCGCGGCCTGGCTGCTTGACGGCGAATCCGGCCCGCAGATGAGCAAGGATGAGATCAACGCAAAAATCGCGTCGGGCGAACGCGTGGAGGCGAGGCTGACGCAGCACGTGCCGGTGGCGTGGGTCTATATGACCGGCTGGGCGTCGGCGGACGGCCTCGTGCATTTTCGCGACGACGTCTATCATCTCGACGAGGTGAGCGGAGTCGCCGAGCAGTAGGCCTCGTTGGTTTGCATGGCCGGGATGTCATTCCCGGCGGACCGAAGGTCCGACCGGGAATCCAGAGCGCTATTCAAGTTCTGGATTCCCGATCACGCACGTCGCGCGTGTCGGGAATCACACCCAAACGTATCGTCCGTATGAGCGCTACAGCGTCACGCGGTAGCGAACGAAAGTGTCGGCTTCAACGAATGAATCATAGAGGCGCCGCGCGCGTTCGTTGTCCGCTTGCGTGTGCCAATAGAGGCGCGCCCATCCGCGCGCGCGTCCAAGATAGATGAGGTCTTGAACGAGCGCGCGTCCCACGCCCGCGCCCCGAACATTTGGATCGACGAAAAGGTCTTCGAGGTAACACGAAGGGGAGGAGGTCCAACTGCTTTCATGCAGCACGGAGACGGAAAAGCCGGCAATGCATCCCTCGCTTTCTGCAATCCGTCCGAGCATCGCGGATGTCGGATCGAGCAGGCGGCGCAAGGTCAATTCCGTCACGTCGATCGGCACAGTCGTTGCGTAAAATTCGTTATAGCCTGCCCAGAGTCTGCGCCAGTCCGCGGCGTCTGACTCGCGAATGTCCCGGATGAGCGTCATTCGTCTTGCGCTCTTGCGCTTTCGTGCCAGCCGCGCAGCAGAACATATGAGAGCGCGGCGAGCGCGCCATAGATCGCCAGCCCGCTCAGCGAGATGAGCGCCAGCGCCGCGAACATGCGTGGAATGTCGAGACGGAAGCCCGCCTCGACGATGCGATAGGCGAGGCCGGTTCCCTGACCCGATGCGCCCGCGGCGAGCTCCGCGACGATGGCGCCGATGAGCGCCAGTCCGCCGCCGATGCGCAAGCCGGCGAGGAATTGCGGCAGCGCCGAGGGCAGGCGCAGATAAATCAGCTTCTGCCACGGCGAGGCGCGATAAAGGTCGAACAGGTCGCGCAAGCCGAAGTCGACGGAGGCGAGTCCGAGCGACGTATTCGAGAGAATCGGAAAGAAGGCGACGAGAAAGGCGCAAACCAGCACCGCATTGCCGGGCTGCAGATAAACGAGCAGCAAAGGCGCGATGGCGATGATCGGCGTGACCTGCAAGGTGATGGCGAAGGGCAGCAGCGCGCGCTCCAGCCATTTCGACTGGGCGATCAGCAGCGCCAGCGCCACGCCGCAAACCGTAGCGACGACGAGCGCCTCGAAGGTGACGCCGAGAGTCACCAATAGCGACGAGAACAGGAGTTCACGGTCCTCGATCAGCTTGGCGAGGATGACGCTCGGCGCCGGGAGAATATAGGGCGGAATGTTTTTCCACCGCACGAGCGCTTCCCACAGCGCGAGCGCTGCGAAAAGTACGGCGAGCGGCACGCCGATATCGCGCCAGGCGATCGCGCTTGGTTTCTGGATCACGGCGTCGCCTCTTCGATTGAGACGCGAAGCGCCTGCGACGCCCGGCGGCACACGTCGGCGAAATTCTTGCTCGACCGATAGTCGTCGTCGCGTGGGATCGCCGGGTCGATCTTGATCTCGTCGATGATTCTGCCGGCGCGCCGCGACATCACCACGATGCGCGTCGAGAGATAGGCGGCTTCGAACACCGAATGGGTGACGAAGACGATCGTCGCGTCGAACCGGCGTTTGAGCGCGAGCAGATCGTCATTGAGCTTGAAGCGCGTCACCTCGTCGAGCGCGGCGAAAGGTTCGTCCATCATCATCAGCGTGGGCTGCGTCACCAGGGCGCGGGCGATGGCGCAGCGCATCCGCATCCCGCCAGAGAGTTCTCGCGGCAGCGCGCGCGAAAAGTTCAGAAGACCGACATGCGCGAGCGCCTCTTCGATGCGCGGCGACGCCGCCTCGCGCGCAACGCCCTTAAGCCGCAGCGGCAGAAAGACATTGTCGGAAACGCTCGCCCAGGGCAGCAGCGTCGCATCCTGGAACACGACGCCGATATTGTTCTTAATTTGAGGCGCGCTCCAGTCGATCGCGCCTGCCGTTGGGCTCGCAAGCCCTGCGATGAGCCGCAGCACCGTCGACTTGCCGCAGCCCGAAGGCCCGAGCAGCGTCAGGATCTCGCCGTCGCGCACGTTGAGGTCATAGTCGGCGAGGGCGACGAGCCCGCTTGGAAAAATCTTGCCGACCTCGCGTAATGAAACGAGCGTGGGCGCCGTCACTTGCATCTCTTTGACCGCCGAAGCCCCCGGCGTCATTTGGGCCGTAGCTCCATGCCGACCTTCTTGCCGATGAAACGCAGCGTGTAGCCGCGCGTGTAATCAATGTCGCCGGGAACCACGCCGGCCTTCGCCATCTTGTCGAAAAAGCTCTTCATCCGCGCGTCGGTGATGACGCCGACGCCATAGGTCAGCGCGTCGCCGGAATCGACGATGCCACGCTCCTTCATCTTGGCGAGGGAATAGGCGATCTGATCGTCGGTCATCTCCGGATTGTCGCGCTTGATCATCGCATTCGCCTGAGCGTTATCGCGGTAGAGGTAATTGTACCAACCGACAATCGAGGCGTCGACGAAGCGCTGTACGAGGTCGGGGGTCTTCGCGATCGTGTCGGCGCGCGTCTCGATCGTCGTCGAATAGCTGTCATAGCCGTAGTCATGCAAAAGAAAGACGTTGGGCGTAAAGCCGCCTTGGCGTTCGATGGCGTAGGGCTCCGAGGTGAGAATCCCCTCCTGAATCGACTTCTTGTCGGCAAGGAAAGGCGCCGAGTTGAAATTATAGGGCTTGGCGTTTTGGTCCTTGAACCCATAGGCCTGTTTCAGCCATTGCCAGACGGAAGCGCGCATGTCGCTGGCGATGAAAGCCGTCGCCTTCGGCAGATCTTCGAAACGATCGAGGCCGACGCCGGGATGCGACATGAAAATCACCGGATCGACCTGAAACATGCTGGCGAGGGTGACGACCGGCACGTTCTGCTGCACCGATTCGAACATCTGAATCGTGTTTGCGCCCATCGCGAAGTCGACCCGGCCCGCCGCGAGGAGCAGCCGCGCGTTGAGCTGCGGGCCGCCTTGCAGAATGGTCACGTCGAGTCCGTAGCGCGCATAAGTGCCGTCGGCGACGGCCTGATAGAAGCCGCCGTGTTCGGCCTGCGCCCGCCAATCGGTGGCGAAGCGCACCTTGTCGAGCGCGAGGGCGGGCGCCGCGATGAGGAGAGCGATGAGCAAGGCGACAAGGCGCATGGTGCGGGCTCCGGCTGCGAGGCGCGCATCATACATGAACGCGCGCGGGCTCTATATCCCGCTCGACTTCGACGAGAAATTGAAGCCTTCGACGAGCATCGCCGGCGCCGCCGGCGCGCCGCCTTCGCCCGCCGCGCGCCAGGTCCGACGCGTTGGACCGAGCGCTTTGATGTTGCTGAACAGCTCGCCGAGCCGCTGATTGAAGCGCATGTTGCGCATGGGCGCGACGATCCGGCCGTTCTCGATAAGGAAATTGCCGTCGCGCGTGAGCCCGGTCAGCAGCAGGCTCTTCCGGTCGACGATATTGGTGTACCAAAGTCTCGTCACGAGAACGCCGCGCCGCACCGAGCGGACCATGTCGTCCAGCGAAACGTCGCCGCCGGACATTACGAAATTCTTCGCAAAGGGGATTGGTTCGGATTCGGTCTTTTGCGCCCAGGCGCGTGAACGATAGAGCGTCGTCACAACGCCGTTCTCAACGAAGGCGCGGGCGCGATGCGGCAGGCCCTCGAAGCCGAAGGCGGCTTCGGGCGCCAGCGGGTCGGCGGGATCGACGCGGATCGTGAGCTGTTCGTCAAAGAGCTTCTCGCCCAAAAGCGCTCCGCCGCCAGGACGCGCGAAGAAGCTTCTCCCCTCGTCGGCGGCGCGCGCCTCCATCGTTCTGATGAGCCAAAAAGCGAGCTCGGTCGTCGCCTCCGGCTCGAGAACCACGGTATAGGCGCCGGGTTCGAGATCAACCGGCGTCGCGTCATGCGCGCCCTTGGCGCAGGCCACGCGCGCGATCGCCTCCGCGTCGAGACGATCCGCGAAGAATTGATGCGCGCCAGCCCACCCCGACCAAGCGTCGGCGCGGTTGCGCGCCGTGGCGGACAAATCGATCTCGCTGCGCCGCTCATAGGCGAAGAGGCCTGCGCTCGTCGCGAATGCGTCGAATCGCCTTGCTGTCGTCGCGCAGCCGAAGGTGTCGACGCCGATGCGCGCGCCCTCGTCGATGACGCGCGCCGCCGCGTCGGCGAGGGCGTCGAGGCGCAGATTGGCGGTCGCGTCGTCATAGCGGTCGGAGAAGCCATAATTCTGCGGGCCGAGCGGCGCGACATAATCGGGATCGACGGGCAATAGGCGCGCGATCTCTTCCGAGCGCGCCACGGCGGCGGCCAGCGCCTCGTCGTCGAAACGCGAGATGCTGCAAGAGCCGATGCGACCGCCAATATGTGACGAGATGCGCAGATTGGCTTCCGCGGTCGCAAGATTGGTCGTGGCGCCGCCCCGGGCGAAGCGCAGACTCTGGTCCAGGCCGCCGTGAATCTGCACGGCGCAGGCGTCGGCCTTGGAGCGCGCGAGAACATTGTCGGCGATCGACTTTGCGTCTTCTGAAGAAAGAAACATGCGCTATGCGTCGTCGCTCGTGTTCAGCACGCGCACATTGCGAAAGAGCGCCGGAGGGCTGCCGTGCGAGACCGGCGCCACCTGCACCGGCTCGGCCTTGCCGCAGGTGAAGGTGCCGTCGAGATGATAGGCGCTCGCGTCGCATAGACCTGCGAGAGAGTTCCAAAATTGCGTGGTGCGGCCCTGATAGGCGCCGTCGCGCAGCAGATCGCCGAGCTTGCCGTTCTTGATCTCATAGAACAGCTGTCCGCCGAACTGGAAGTTGTCGCGCTGCTGATCGATGCTCCAGCTGCCTGCGCCGACGACGTAAATGCCGTTCTCGACATCGCTGATGAGATCGTCAAAGGAGCATTTCTGCGGATTGGGCTTGAGCGAAATATTCGGCATGCGTTGAATGGGAAACGTCGTGGGGCTGTCCGCATAGGCGCAGCCGTTCGAATGCGACAGGCCGATGAGATGCGCCTGTCCAAGCGCCATCTGGAAATTCCTGAACACGCCCTTTTCGACGATGGCGAAGTCGGCGGCTTCCGCGGGGGCGCCGTCGTCGTCGTAGCCGATCGTGGCGAGCGCGCCGGGCTGCGCGCGATCGGCGACGATCGTCATCAATTCGGAGCCGAATTGCAGTTCGTTGAGCATATGCGGCTTGACGAAACTCGTTCCGGCGAAATTCGCCTCCCAGCCCAGCACGCGGTCGAGTTCGGTCGAATGGCCGACCGTCTCGTGAATGGTGAGCCACAGATTCGTCGGGTCGATCACGACGTCGTAGTCGCCCGGCGTCACTGGCTTGGCGCCAAGCTTCGCGCGCGCCTCCTCGCCGGCCTGTGCGGCCTCCTCGATCAGGCCGGCGCCGACGATATAGTCCCAGCCGGCGCCGCGCGCCGGCGCCAGGCAGTCGCGCGTCGCGAAACGGCCGCTGGCGCGGTCGATGGCGGTCGCCTGAAAGTTGGGCGCGACGCGCGTGCGCGTCTGATGAATGCGGCTGCCAAGACTATTGGCGAAGAATCGCTCTTCGCAGGTCGCCGAAAGCGAGGCTGAACAAAAATCCGCCCCGTGATCGCGCGCGCTGGCGATGATCGAAAGCAGCAGGTCTGCCTTCTCGCCGGCGGACACTTCAAGGGGATCGATGCCCATCGGCATGATCCATTCGGCTTCATGCACGGGCAGACGCTCGAGCGCGATCGGCTGGAACTGTATCCGCTTCACCGCGCGGGCGTTCTCCAGCGCGCGCTCGACGCCATCGCGCAGGCTCTGTGAGTCGAGCCGCCGCGCGCCATAAAATCCCCAGCAGCCGTCGAGCAGCACGCGCATGCCGAAGCCTTGCGAGGCGCGCTCGTCGAAATTCTCCAAGCGGTCGTCCTTGGCGAAGGCGTATTCGCGCCGGGTTTCGCCGATCCTGACGTCGGCGTAGCTGGCGCCGTTTCGCTTCGCGGCGGTCAGCGCGATATCGGCAAGATCGTAGAGCAGCGCGCGGTCCAACGCGAAGGCGTTGCCGCCCCTGGGGCGTGAGGCTTCGGTCGTCGAAGGCGTGGCCGCCATTGGTCGCTCCAAAATTGCCTCATATGGTGGTCGTTTCGGCGACGATTTGCAATCGCCGTGTTACGGTTGCGCTTCGCCGTTCCATCCGCATGCGGCGAGCGCCTCGCCCATATGCGCGGGCGGCGCGGCGACAGCTTCCACGGGCGGCTTGCCGTCCTGCATTGGCACGCTCACCGCGCGCGCATGAAGATGCAGAGGGGCTGAGTCCTCGCGGCGACCGGAGCCATAGATCGGATCGCCGAGAATGGGCCACCCCATCGCCTGCGCATGCACGCGGATCTGATGCGTGCGGCCCGTGTGCGGCGTGAATTCGATGAACGTCAGCGCGTTGTCCGGACTTCTGCCAAGCACGCGCCAGGAGGTTCTGGCGGGCAGACCCAGCGGGTCCGGACGCATCCACCACCCGCGCGTCGCGTCGAGCCGCCCGAGCGGGAGGTCGATTTCGCCTTCTTCACCCGTGGGCGCGCCTTCGACCACCGCCCAATAGGTCTTGCCAATTCGGCCGGACTTGAACAGCCTGCCGAGCCGTTCGAGAGCCTTGCGGTGGCGCCCAAGCACGAGGCAGCCGGACGTGTCCTTGTCCAGTCGGTGGGCCAGCGCCGGCGGTCGGGGCAGTCCAAAGCGCAGCTGGTCGAAGGCGTCTTCAAGGCTTGCGCCGCCCTTCGGTCCTCGATGGACGGCGACGCCCGCGGGCTTGTCGATGATTAGCATCAGCCCGTCGCGGTGGAGCAGGCGAGAGAGGAGGTCCATCAGCGGCTTATAGCAGCGACGCGCGCAAGACGGCGCTATTTCACGGCCGGCGCGGTCTTTCCGAGCGAAACCGCGCCGCCGACAAACTCTCCGTATTTGTGGAAATATTCGTCAGTCAGATGAACGCCGTCCCTCGTGTAACACTGCTCGTGTCCTTCGTAGCGCTCGATGAAGGCGTCATATTCGAGAGTGTTGAGTTCGGGGTGGTCGCGCCACAGCGCGACACGATAGAGGTCATTCACCTGTCGCTCGCAGTCATCGTAAAAACAGCTCAATATCGAGCGCTTGAGGGCGCTGTAGAAATTCGGCGGTCTGAAATTCCGCTCGTTGACCCGCGGTATCGAGATGAGTTCGACGTCGTCGACGTCGGCAAAATACTCGACAAGCTTTTTTGTATATTCGACATAGGCAGATGCGCCGACGTGTTGAATCGCGTCGTTGACGCCGTTCATCAGGACGACCTTGTCCGGCTTCTTGTCCTCAAACATGCGGTAGAGTTTGTATTTGGGGAATTTCTCGCGCAGTTCGGCGTAGAGCAACCGTGAGTTGCGGCCGGCAAAGCCGAGACTGCACGCCCGAACGCCGCGGCCTTCAAGTCTTTTTGACACGGCGCGCGGCAGTTCGGGGAGGACCTTGCCGTCCGAGGCCCAGGATTCACCGATGACAAGGATTCTATAGTCGTCCCCGCCGCCGTTCACATTGGCGCAGTAGAGCGTCGGCTCATCCGACCGCTTCAGGCTGAAAAGCGTCAGCCCGCAGGCGACGGCCAGAACAAACGCCAGTTTGTGCGCCCCCGGGAACATGGCGAACCCATATCCCGGCGACTGGACTCAAGCAAATTTCTGGATGTGCTTGTCCCCGCGCGATCGATCCGACGCTCGACCAGGGAGGCCATGCTCGAGCAGGTTCCGAAAAAGTTGCAGACTTTTTCGATGAGAACCTGCTCCAACATTTTGATTTTGAGCGATTCCGTATCGATCACATGAGTCCATGCGATCGGGAAGCGCTCCAGCCGAATGCGGGCGCGGCGCTTGCCGACGTCGCCGAGGGGATCACGCCCGGAGCGTCCATAAGTCGGCCATGCACCCAGGCGGCGCGCAATCTATTGATCGGCCGATCGAACAGCCGCCAGATCAGGTAGGAGGCGACGAAGATGATGAGCAGCGCCTCGGAGCAGAGCAGGGCGCGATCGAGATAGGAGCCTTCGCCCGTCTTCAGGGCGCCGAGCACCGACCAGTGCAGCAGATAGAAGATGTAGGAAAGCTCGCCGAGCATTCGGTCCTTGGCGCCGCTCGCCTGCTGCGTCGTATAGAGCGCCCAGGGCGTCATCATCACCGCGATGACGAGATTCATCTTGTCGCTGAAGGCGAGCAGATCCGGCTTTTCGCCGAGCATCATGTCCTTGGCGAAGATCAGCGTGCAGAGGAACAGCGTCGCGAGCGTCGTGAACAACGCGCGATAAGCGAAGGCGCGATCGGGCTTCAAATCGTGGCTCGCCGCCGCGACGCCGATTCCAAAAAACAAAAGGAAAGGCGCGACTGTGGCGGAGCCTCCGAGCCAAGGGGCGCCGGCCGAAACGACAAGGCACATCAGCAAGAGAGAGATGTTTCTCGAAATGAGAAAGATGATCGCCGGCGCGATAAGATAGAATTGCAATTCCACATCCAGCGACCAGCCGGGAATGTTCGCCTGGAACGGCAGCGCGCTGTAGCCGAGGATCATGATGTTGGAGAAGAGTTGATGCAACAGCCCGCCGAAGGCGACGGGCGCGTCGCCGCGCCAGAGCAGCAGCGCCCAAGCGATCGCCGAGCAGAGAGCGAAAACCGGCGCGATGCGCCATACGCGCGAAACGAGATAGGTGAAATAGGCCGACGTCGTTTTCGAATAGGTGTTCTTCCACATCGCCGCGACCCAGTAGCCGCTGAGCACGAAGAAGACCAGCACGGCGGACATGCCGAGGTTGAAACTGGTCGTATGGTGGAGGAAAACCGCAAAGGCTAAAGTCAGCCGCAGGGCGCCAGGCGACGCGAATGTGTCCGGTCTCATCGCCATCGCTGCTCCACGGCTGGCAGGAGATTTCCTTTAAATGCGACATCGATCTTAATCTTGATCAGCGCGTGGAATGCTGTGGCATGAGGTCGCGACGAGGGGGTGATGACGCGACATGGCGTCGCGTTGCAGCGCTGGCCGCGGCGGTTGGCGCCTGGTTCGTCGCTTTGCGTGTGTCGGCTTAGAGTGGTCGGCGAATGTGGTCCAAGACACGCCAACATGCGCTCCTAGCGAGCGATCCGGCGACGTTGAAACTTTGCTTTCCGAGGAACAATGGCGATCATATCTCCGACCCCGAAGCTGCGCGTTACGATCGAATTCGGCGTGGCGCGCCTCTACATCGAAAATCCCGCCAAGCGGAACGCGTTCGACTTTGAGATGTGGCGCGCGCTGCCGCCGCTGCTGCGCGCCGTAGACGCGGCGGAGGACGCGCGCGTCCTCGTCATCAGCGGGGCGGCGGGTCTGCCGTTCTGTTCCGGCGCCGACATCAGCGAATTCTCCAACCTGCGCGCGACGAGCGAAGGCGGGCGCATCTATGAACACGCCAATGTCGAGGCCTTCGACTCGATTTCGAATCTTTCCAAGCCGACGATCGCGGCCGTGTCGGGCTTCTGCATGGGCGGCGGATTCGGAATCGCCGCGGCCTGCGACCTGCGCATCGCCGATGGGCAAGCGACGTTCGCGATTCCGGCGGCGAAGCTCGGCGTTGGCTATCCGCCGGCGGCGATGGCCTATGTCGTCGCCGCCGTCGGCCCGCAATTGGCGTTTGATCTCTTTTACACGGCGCGTCGCCTGACCGCTGATGAAGCCAAGGAGCGCGGCTTCGTCAGCCGACTTTTCGCCACTGAGAGTTTCGAAGGCGCGGTGCATGCGCTGGCCGAAACCATCGCCGCTGGCGCGCCGCTGACCTTGCGCGCCGCCAAGGCGGCGATCCGCGCCGCCGCGCGCCTGCCCGGCGCGTCGTCGCATGAGCAGTGTGAAGCGCTGACGAGCGCCTGTTTCGACAGCGCGGATTACATGGAAGGGCGCGCCGCGTTCCTCGAGAAGCGCGAGCCGAATTTTTCCGGGCGATGACGGCGAGCCGCCGCTACGATGGCGCGCGCCGTCGCGATGGGGCTGTCGCCAGCGCAAAAGCGCGCTTTGCTTATGCCAGGGCTTCGAACTGGGGTTAATTTCAGCTCACTTTCAGCCGTCATGCCCGGCCTTGCGCCGGGCATCCACGCCGGGACATCGCGAAACGCATCGCGCGGAGACGGCGCGTGGATGGCCGCGACAAGCGCGGCCATGACGCGGTGAGATGACGCCTTATTAACCTGGATTCGGAGCCTTGGTTGCTTATGCGGGTCGGCTTGACGGCGTAGGCAGAGCGGTTACTGTTTCGGCGACTATATGCCATGCCTGCCCCGTTTAGCGGCGGAATCGCGGGAAGGTTTGCTTGAGGCTTTTGAACACATATTTGCGCAAGTCATTGTCGGCCGTCGGGGGCAGGCAGCGCCTCGGCGCGCTTCTGCTTGCCGCGACGCTAGTCGGCAGCGACGTTCCTGCCGCAACGGCGGAGACTTATAGGGGCAGCGATCCAGAGTGATACGAGTGCAGTTCAGACTTCAACATCCAATTGATTTTTGCGCTGCGGGGCGTTCCGGCGGCGCGGCGTTGGTTGAATTAGAATGGTCGGCTCTGACTATGGCGGAGCAGCGCGAGAAGCTAACTGGCAACGACATTGTTGAAGTTGTGACCGTCGCCGCTCGGGCGGTGACAGTTGTCAAGCGGCGAGGCTGAGGTTTAGAATGTTCGAAACGCTGCATGAAAAAATATTCAGCCTTATGTTTATTGTTCTTCTCGTCTTTAGTGTAACAACTGTCATATATTCATCGGATAAAACAAAATACCCGAAAATAGATACGCCTACGGTTCTATTAGGCGCAGCAGCCATCACGGTTGTGCTTACGCCATTGTTAATGCTGATATCCCCAATTATTGAGTCTTTATCCAGGTATGTTTCGGATGGTAATCAAATTGCAGTCAGTAAACAGTATATATTTGGCTTTGTTGCGCGTCAATATGACGTTTTTTGTAATGAATATGACGCATTTTGTGACAATGATACAGTATTCCATCAGTTGGATATTTTGGCGCTGGCCGCGTGCATAATAGCGGGCCTCAGGATTGCGCTTTCTATAGGTTTGGCGTTACTTGGACGCCCGTCAAGCCTTGAGCATGTTAAAGCAATGGAGCGTTCTGGCAAGGGTCCGCTAGGCTATGCCGTTTGGATTATTTTACCTATAGGGGGTTTTTGGCTGGTCTCCTATCCAGGAGCATATAAAAGCGCTCTGCTTATAAAAAAATTACTGGAGAGCCATCCGGCCGTAATGCTCATTATCGTCGCATTGGCATTTGTATTCTCCGTGCAGTTTCTTACAGA
The DNA here is from genome assembly GCF_015709545.1 of Methylocystis sp. H4A. NCBI lineage: Bacteria > Pseudomonadati > Pseudomonadota > Alphaproteobacteria > Hyphomicrobiales > Methylocystaceae > Methylocystis > Methylocystis sp. H4A. The sequence continues at coordinate 237,028 of NZ_JADNQY010000028.1, forward strand.
ATTGATACTGACGTATATTTGTTTTGCTGTTTTAAAGGCGCGGCGGCTTTGTTGAATGTATAGAGTGAAAGCTGAAGTTTAACAAAGTATAGTCTGGACTGGCCGTGGGGGCTAAAGAAGCTCGTGTGCAATCTCGCGCGTCATCATCGATCGGCGCTCGCCTCCACCTCAAGAGCTTCCAAAATCTCGCTCGGCTTTCGCGCCAGAACGTCGATAGCGTTCACACCCTTCGGCGCGGCAAAACGCAGATCCAGGCGCTTCGGCTTCTCGATATAGGCCGCAACGGCGTCGGCGATGCGCTTGGCGTTCGCGCCGGCGCCGCCAAGCGCCATAATCGCCGTCGCGGCGGCTTTGGCGTAATCGGCGCGCGCCTTTTCGACGGACGTTTTCTGCTCCTTGGCTTCGAGCGCGAGCACGCGATCAACGAGGCCGTCGCCTTCGAGCGTCAGATCGATCGACTTGATCGATGTTGTGAGCATGGCGGCGCGCGAAATGAGGGGCGAGGACGAGAACGCCGCGCTCGACACATTGCCGAAGAGCGCCGAGAGATGCGCGACGCCCATGTTCTTCGCGTCGATCGCGACAGGCTCCAGCGCCGCTTCGGACGTCTTCTCGCGCCATTCGCCGGCGGCGACGCCGGAGAGCGCGAGCTCGCGATAGCCGAGCGCCAAGAAGTGCGAAGTTGACTGGGTTTCGCCGCGCGCCGAAAGATCGACGACGAAATTGTCGATCCAGCCGGAGAATTTTGTCGGCGTCGATGCAAGAAAATTGTCGAACGTCGCGCTGGCGTTCTCGACGCTGAATTTCATTCGCGACGTTTCGCTGGTCTTGGGGTCAGGCAAATCGGCGGCGACGCCGCGCACCTCGATGCGCGCCAGCTTGGGATAGGCGGCGCCCTCTAAAACCGGAGCCAGCTGCACTTCATTCAGCGCAAATCGCTTGACCGACAGATGGCCGCCGTCCGACGCGGCGAGCGAAAAATCGTCGAAAAACATCTCGCCGGCGCCGGCGCCCGCCACTTTGCGCAGGCCGGCGCGCGCGATCTTCGCCGTGAACGGCTTCCCTGCGGGTTCGCCCTTGCCGGTGGCGACGACGTCGTCGACCTCGATCGACGCCGCCTCGAAGGATTGAAGCGCATCCAGAACATCGCGCATCAGCGCGGGATCACCTTCGGGCTTCGCCGGATCGAGCTTCTCGAATCTTTCAACGAGTTTGCCGCCGGGAGTCCGCAGCGCGCGGCCGCGCACGCCCTCAATCTTCAGGCGGCCTGTCGTCAGAACGAGATTGGCGCTCGCGTCTTCAAGGCGCGAAGACTCGACGACTTCCTCCTCGACCAATAGCTTCAGAGGCTCATTGGCCTCGCCGCGCGTGGAGAGCGCCAGACGCGCGAGTTCGGCAAGATCGACCCCCTTGGCGACAGAGGCGCCCCAGGAAACGCGCTGAACGCCGCCCTTCGCGGATTCGATCGTTTCCTCGCCGCCGTCGCCGCGCACGGTCGCGGCGCGTCCCGAAACGACATTTTCGAAGAGCAGCTTGCGATACGCGGCGCGCTCAATGTTTGAATCACTGCGGCTTTCGCTCGACATGGAAGGCACGGCGATTCGCCGCGCCGAAATACGCGCAAGACGCGCCGCGACATTTCCGTCGCCGCTCAAAAACAGCGCGGCCAATTCCGTCAGCGGCAGACTCGCGCCTTCGATTTCGATGTGCGGGATACGATAGGTCGTCGCGCCGAGCGTGATGACGAGATTGTCGAGCGTGAGCGGCTTTTCGCCGGCGCCCGGCGAAGGCGCGGCGAAACTCATGAGCGAAAGCGACGTCACGACGCCGATGGCGAGGGATTTGCGCATTAGAAAACCTTGGGAAGACGAACGGGGAGAGCTTGCACGCCGCGCCTTTCGGGGTAAAGAGGCGCGTAGTTTCGTCGCAGCCGGCGTTTAGCGAGGGGCGGCGCGTGGCGGCGCGGCGGCGCCGTGATAGAGAGGCCGCATGCGTCGACTCCTGCTCCTGCGCCATGGCAAGGCCGACCGGCATTCGGCCGGCGGCGACCGCCAACGTCCGCTCACCCGTCGAGGGATGGAGGATGCACGGCGCATGGGCGAGTATCTGCGAGACGCCGACATCGTGCCGGGCCTCGCCGTCGCTTCCGATGCGCGTCGCGCCAAGCAGACCCTCGACCAGGTGCTTGAGGCGTTTCCAGGCCATGTCACGCATCTGATCGAGAATACGATTTATCTTGCGACCGTCGACCATCTGGTCGAGATTTTGCGGCAGACGCCTGACAAGGTCGCGACGCTGCTCGCCGTCGGTCACAATCCCGGCTTTGCCGAACTCGCCTCATGGCTCGCCGGCTCGGGCGAGGCCGATGACTTGGCGCTGATGCGCTCTAAATTCCCAACGGCGGCGCTGGCGATGCTCGACTTTGAGAGCGATCATTGGGGGGACGTCGGCAGGGGCGGGGCGCGACTTGCGCGCTTCGTCACGCCGGGCATTCTACGGGGCGAGGCGACGGAAGACCCCGACTAGAGCGCGCTGCGAAAAAGTGGGAACCGGTTTTTCGCGTTGAGCGCGCTCTAAACTTTTGGAATCGATCACGTTATCTGCATTTGGGCGATTCCGCCCAAATGCAGCGTGATCTAGCGCAGTCGCAAACCCGCAAAGAGCGGCCATGCTGATCGAAGCGCTCCTGACGATGCTGGCCCTAGCCGCGCCGCACAAGGCGCCGGCGGCGCTCGTCGCGCCCTCGTCGGCGTTCGCGGCGACGCCAAGCCCCGCCTATCAGCCTCAAACGCGCGCCGTGGACAACTGGCGCTTGGAAAGCGCGCTGGCGCTGGAGATGGCGCCTGTCGCCGCGATCCGCCGGGCGTTCGGCGCCGAAGCGGGCGAACCGGCCCGCTGCATCAAGCTCAACAATTACTGGTGCATCAAGAGCGCGGGCTGGAGCGGCGAGATCGCCGCCGACGCCGATGGCCATGTCGCCTTCGCATCGGCGGAGGAGGGCGCCGCCGTCGCGGCGCTGCTGCTGCGCCGATATTACGTTGACTATGGGCGGCGCACCGCGCGCGCCATCGTCGAGCGCTGGGCTCCGGCGCAATGTTCGCTCGTCGTCATGCCCAGCGCGCCTCGGCGGCCGGCGGCCGCTCCCGGGTTGCCGGCGTCGCGCGGCGGCATGGCGCGCATGCCGCCGCAGCGCGTCGCGCCCATGGCGATCGCGCCGCGCGGCATTCAAAACACGCTTCGCGCGCGCTGGCTGGCGTCGCATGGGCGCGGCGGGGTCAATCTGAAGACGGCGCGGCGACCGCTCGCAAAGCCCGTCGATCTGATGCCGGCGCCCTCGATCATGGCGGGCGTCTCCGAGCTTCCGGCGCGGCGGGAAAAGCTCGCCGAGCTGATCCGACCTGCGCCCCAGACGACAATCGCCGACCTGCCGCCGTCGCCCGCGCCGCGGCTGCCGCCGTTTGGCGTTTCGAATTGCTCGGGGGAGCTGGCGCGGATCGCCACTTACGCGGCCAATATGGCCCAGGGCGTCGTCGGCGGCGCCAACGAGGATCTGGCGCTGTTCACCGCCGCCGGCCTGCCGACCGAAAACCTGGCCAAGGTTATGGCGAATATGGCGGCGGTCGAGATCGGGCCGGCGCGGCCGCGCGACGCGCTGATCCGGATCGCCGTCGCGCAACTGCGCCAGATGCTGGAGGCGCCCGCGAAGCCGGGAGGCGATGCTGCGCCGGCTGTGCCGCCGCCGCCGGCGCATGCGGGGCCATGACACCAGGGCGATCGGGTGAAGGTTGTTTTCCTCACCCTCATCCTGAGGAGCCGCCGCAGGCGGCGTCTCGAAGGACGAGGGTGAGGAAAAATACGCGAAAACGGGCTTCCTCGTCCTTCGAGACGCGTGCTGCGCACGCTCCTCAGGATGAGGAAGCCCTTCACCCGATCGCCCTGGCCATGACACGCCAAGCGCTTCCCGATCACATGGAATCATGTGATCGATAAGGATTCGCTCAATATGAAATGTTGGAGCAGGTTCTCATCGAAAAAGTCTGTCAACTTTTTCGGAAAGCTGCTCTACGAGCGCGCCATCAGCTCCAGCGCGAGCCCGTAGACTTTCGTGCGGGCGGGTTCGGGTAGGGTTTTCAGCACTTCAAAATAGGCCTGCCCGGCGCCGCACATGCGTGCGTCTTCGAGCGGCGGCGTGGGCATTTTGCCGTCGAGCAGCGCGTCGATCTCGACCTTGCTCAGACCCCGCGCGGCGAGCGCGGTCTCCAACAGGCGAAAGTCCGCCTCCGTCGGCGCGGTCCTATCGATCTTATTGGCTTGTCCGCTGACGATCGCCTCTAATCCCGCAAGCGCCATGTCGGAGACGATCTGGCGGCGGGAGGCGGCGAATCGCTGAAAGTCGAGATTGGTCGCGCCGTAAAGGAAGGCGACGCACATGCGTTTGTCCTCCCGCGCCACCGCCTGCAGCACTTCCAGCTGCTTTTCGAAGACGCGGGCGATCGGCTCAGGCTCGGCCTTCGCCGCGAGGGCGCCGCGCGAGGTGCGGATGCGGCGCACCGCCTCGGAAAGATAATAGTCGACGCTCTGCTCTTCCTTCGTCTGTGCGAGGCGGGTGGCGAAATCATTGATCGCCGCTTCGTAATCGGCCGTGAAGGTCTCGCGAAGTCTTGCGAAGTAGCGCGCATAATCCGGCGTCGAGGCGATCAGGGCCTCGATCTGCTGCCGCGCGCTTCCCTTGTCGACTTGCCCGTTGGCGGGCGCCGCGATCCCGGATCCCGCATCGGCCATGCGCGGCGCGGGGTTAAGGGCCAGCCAGGTCAGGCCGATGCCGGCTCCGACCGCGACGAGCGCCGCAGCCAACAGCGCCAGAATTTTCTCCAGATACATCGCCGGCCTTTGCGTCTCTAACGGAAAGCGCGAAGCTTAAAGCATCGCGCAGGTGGGCGGAAGCGCGGCCGCGCTCATGCGCGGTTCAACAGGCGATGAAGCCGCGCGGTCTCGGCGCGATGGGCGACGAGCAGGCTGATATGCCGGTTGAGATCATAGCTCCAATGGCCGCGGCGGGCGCGTTCGCCGCGCATCGCGCGCTCGATTTCCTTGAGCGCGGCGCGCGCCGCGTCGGGCGTTTCGCTGGCGATCGTGTCAGGCGACAGGCGATGGAAACGCGCCAGCGCGCGGGTGCGATCATAGGCGTTGAGCCCCGCGACGAGGGCGGCGTCGAGCGCCGCGCCAGCTTCTGTGGCGAAGCGGGCGGAGCGGTCGTCTTGCGGGGTGTGAACTGGCCTGTGCGTCATGGATCATCCTCCGTGACGCTCAGAATGCTTTCCCTTGGACGGGTGAGGATAAGTATTTTATCCTTGAATAGGATTATTTTCCAGCTTACGTTTGCCCGCCACCCAGCTGGAGACCTCGATGTTTCTCGATCCGACGCTTATTCCAGGGCTTAGCGCCGCCGCGGCCGCCGCCGCTAAGGGCGCGCCCTTCGCCGATCTCTTTTCGCCTCGCCGCTCCCGCGCCTCGGTCGCGAGGGCGCGTCAGCTCGCCGTCTATCTCCACCATGTCGCGCTCGGCGCCAGCGTTTCGGCCTGCGCCAAAGCTTTCGCGCGCGACCGCGCCACTGTCCGTCACGCCTGCGCGACGATCGAAGACTTGCGCGACGATCCGTTGTTCGACGCCGGCGCCCGCCGGCTCGAAACCGCGCTGGCCGCGCAGCGCGACATGATCTGCGCCCTCCTTTCCCAAGGGAGCGCGCAATGAAGAAAAGATCGGGGGCCCCGACCCGGGAGGCAACCGGCCGCGCCATGCGCCGGCTGCTGCAGGCGCTTGCCGAGCCGGGCGCGCGCGGCGCGCTCAGCCCGCTCGAAGCCTCGACGCTCGTCGTGCTCGCCGCGCGTAAAGGCGTCACCGTGGCGCGCGCGCGATTTGCGGCGGCCGCTTCCGACGCCGCGCTCGCCGAAGGACTCGTCCGATGGGAGCAGGACGGCGGCGAGCGGCGGCTGGCCCTCACCGACGCCGGCCGCGCGCATCTGCGCCGATTATCCGCGCCCGACGTCGATCAGGCGGAGCCGTTTCGCGCCCAGCACGCATCCTATGCGCTGCGCCAGCTCGAAAAGGCCGCGCGTCCGACGCTCGTCAATGAAGCGGAAAGCCCGCTCGCCTGGCTGGCGCGGCGAAAGGACCGCGAGGGGCGTACCTTTCTCGACGCCGCGCAGCTCGAAGCCGGCGAACGCTTCCGCCGCGACATCGAGCAGGCGCAGCTCCTGCAGCGCGTGACCGCGAATTGGGAGGCGTCGATCAACGCCGCGCGCCGCGGCGCCGACGCCGGCGCCGTCTCCGAGGTTGCGATCGACGCGCGCCGGCGCCTCGCGCGCGCCGTCGACGCGGTGGGGCCGGAACTGGCGGGCCTCTTGACCGACGTCTGCGGCTATCTCAAGGGCATGGAGATCGTCGAAAGCGAGCGCGGCTGGCCGCCCCGCTCGGCGAAAGTCGTGCTCAAAATCGCGCTTGATCGATTGGCGCGCCACTACGGGCTCGCGGTCGAAGCGCGCGGCCGCGACCGCGCCGAGGCGCTGCTGCATTGGGGCGCCGAGGATTATCGGCCGAGAGTGTGATTACCCTCCCCCTGAGGGGGAGGGTCGAAGCGCGCAGCGCTTCGGGGTGGGGTGACCAACGCGAAGCGCCGAAGAAAGAGGATGCGGGCAGAGCGTTGGGTGGGGGGTCACCCCACCCCGGACTGCTTCGCAGTCCGACCCTCCCCCTCAAGGGGAGGGTGGGTAGCCGCCGCCAGATGAGTTCATCGACGACGGCGGCGTTCGTGCTTGCTGTCATGTTCGATCAACGTCTGGAAGCGGATATTGGACCAGCGGCAGCAATCGCGAATCCTCGACCGCGGCCGTCCGGTGTCCGAGGCCGGCGAGATAGGCGTCGTGGCCGGCGAAGGCCATGAAGGCCTGCACGGAGCTCTGCTTCACGAGCATCGCGCGGTCCCATCGCTCGCCCTCGGGGCCGATCAGGAACGGGCCGCCTTCACCAAGGAAGAGGAGCGCTCCGCCGCTCTGGGTCAGATATGGCAGGGTATGGGCGATGTAGCGATCATAGGCCTCGGCGCCGCTGATCGGCTGCGCGGGGGCCAATTCGGGGTTAGCGGCATAGTCCGCCTCCTGGCGCAAGCGCAGCAGGTTGAGCATGACGACCTCGCCTTGAATGCCGCGCATAAAGAGCGCGCGCCCTGCCTTTTGAGTTGGTTCAAGGTAGGTCTGCATCGGCCCGCTCTCCCTGTTGCGGCGTGGCGAGTCCAGTGGTCATGAGGGTTTCGGCGTAGGACCGGATATCCGGCGGCCAAGCACGGCTATGTTCGGCGAACCGCTTAGGATCCCCAGCGAACAAGGCGCGCGTCGCCTCCTCGAATCCCGCAAGGTCGCCGGCCATCGCCGAGATGAAGGCGTAGGTCGCGGCCTGCGCGGCGCGGACCTGGCTCCGGCCGCCATCCATGCGCCGCGCCTCATCCACCAGCCTGCGCAACGCTTGCGAGGCGCCGCCGGATTGCGTGGCCAGCCAATCCCAGTGCCGCGGAAGCAATGTCACTTCCCGGGCGACAACGCCCAATTTCGGCCGGCCGCGACCGCGCTCCGGCGTCCCATCGCTGACGTCAGGGCGGCGAGGCGCTCGCCTCACACGATCTCCCACGTTGGCGCGTTGCGCCAAGCGCGCCACGATTTCCGCTGTCTCGCCTCGCAGATCGAGGTCCACCACAGCGCCGGTCGCATCGTCAAAAGTGAGAAAGGAGCAATTGGGATTGGCGTCCATCGCCGCCTTTACAGCCCGCGCGACATCGATCAGCGGGCCCGCAGCTATTCGGCGCGTTCCCTGGAAAGCGGTGCAAGGCTTGGACAGAAATTTCGGCATGAAGGACTCTCTAAAGCAGCCGTATATTACCCGGGTAATTTTGCTTTTGTAAATATCATCCGGGTATAAATAGCGCGAGCGGCCTGGCCGTAGCCAAATTGGAGGGTGGATCTTGAAGCCGGAGGATAGGAAAGCGGCCGTCGCCGCCTACAAGGAACGCAAGGCGATCGCCGGCGTCTATGTCGTGCGCTGCGCGACGACCGGCCAGCAATGGGCGGGCAGCGCGCCGGATCTCGCCACGATCTGGAACCGCCTGTCGTTCACGCTTCGCCAGGGCGTCGACCCACATCGCTCACTGCAGACCGCCTGGCGAGAACATGGCGCCGCAAGCTTCACATTCGAGATTGTTGAACGGGTGGATGTCGAGAAGCTTGTCTATGGGCGTGAGCGCGCTCTGAGAGATCGGCGGGACCATTGGTGCGAAACTCTGCACGCCGAGCCGATCTGAAGATGGCTGCTTTTTGTGGTCGAGCGCATTTGAGCTGTCGGGAAAGCGCGGCGTCGACGAAGCGCAGCGTCTGACTCCCTCTCCCGCGAAGCGGGGGAGGGTTGGGGTGGGGGCCTACGCCGCCATCGCCTCGCGCGCTTCCCTCGGATGCGCTCAACCGTCGAGCGCGGATCGCGCCAGTGCAGCAATCTCGATTTGTACGCGAATGCTATCTTCTTCGTCGCGTTATTAACATCTGCGCGCGATTGAGATTTCGCTGCGCTAATTCGTGCTGGTAGGAAGCAGCTTCGGGCGTCCATTCCTCAAGCGCCGCTCGATAGGCCACAACAGCATGTTGCAGCGTCTTTGTCCCGCTCTCGCGTTCACCGAGCGCCGCCAGCGCAAGTCCCAGATTGTTCTGCGTCATCGCCCAATCGAGCGGAACGCGCTCGCGCGTCCTTTCCATGAGCGCCTCCCGGAAGGCCGCTACGGCCTGTTCCAGAGTCGCTGTCCCGCTTTCGCGTTGGCCGAGCCTCGCTAGCGCACCCCCCAAATTGTTCTGCGTCATCGCCCAATCGAGCGGAACGCGCTCGCGCGTCCTTTCCTTGAGCGCCTCGCGGAAGGCCGCTATGGCCTCTTGCAGAGCCGACGTTCCCCTCTGGCGCTCCCCAAGCCGCGCCAGCGCACCGCCGAGATTGTTCTGTGTCGTCGCCCAATCGAGTGGAACACGCTCGCGCGTTCTTTCCTTGAGCGCCTCGCGGAAAGCCGCCACCGCTTCTTGCAGCGTCGCCCAACCGCTCTCGCGCTCACCGAGCGTCGCTAGCGCACTCCCCAGATTGTTCTGTGTCGTCGCCCAATCGAGGGGAACACGCTCGCGCGTGCTTTCCTTGAGGGCCTCGCGGAAAGCCGCCACCGCTTCTTGCAGCGTCGCCATCCCGCTCTCGCGCCCCCCGAGCCGCATAAGCGCAAGGCCGAGATTGTTCTGAGTCGTCGCCCATCGGAGTGGAACCCGCTCGCGCGTCCATTCCTTGAGCGCCTCACGGAAGGCTTCCGCGGCCCGTCGCAGGGTAGCCGGATCGCTATCGCGCTCGCCTAGTTTCAAAAGCACAAGGCCGAGATTGTTCTGGGTCATCGCCCAATCGAATGGAACCCGCTCGCGCGTCCTTTCGAGGAGCGCCTCCTGGAAAGCCGCCGCTGCCTGTCTCAGCGTCGCCGGCTCGCTCTCGCGTTCGCCTAGTCTCGTAAGCACAAGACCGAGATTGTTCTGCGTGGCCGCCCAATCTAGCGGAGCCCGCTCGCGCGTCCCTTCGTTGAGCGCTTCGCGGTGAGCCGTTACGGCTTGTTGCAGGGTCGCCGTCCCGCCTTCTCGCTCGCCGAGCGCCCGAAGCGCATTGCCGAGATTGTTCTGCGTGCCTGCCCATTGGAGCGGAACTCGCTCACGCGTCCATTCCTTCTGCGCCTCGCGCAAAGTCGCCACTGCCTGTTGCAGCGTCGCGCTCCCGCTCTCGCGCTCGCCGAGCGCACGAAGCGCATTACCGAGATTGTTTTGCGCAGTCGCCCATTGGAGCGGAACCCGATCGAGCGTAAATTCCTTAAGAGCCTCGCGGTAAGCGGCGACGGCCTGTTGCAGCGTCGCCGTCCCGCTCTCGCGCTCCCCCAGCGAACGCAGCGCGTTGCCGAGATTATTCTGAGTCATCGCCCATTTGAGCGGATCCCGCTCACGCGTAAATTCCTTAAGAGCCTCGCGCAAAGCCGCCACTGCCTGTTGCAGCGTCGCCGTTCCGCTCTCGCGCTCTCCGAGTTCCGTAAGCGCATTTCCGAGATTGTTCTGCACAAGCGCCCATTGGAGCGGGACTCGCTCGCGCGTATATTCTTTGAGCGCTTGACGGTAAGCCCCCGCGGCTTGTTGCAGCGTCGCCGATCCACCCTCGCGGCGCCCCAGCGCGTCAAGCGCATTGCCGAGATTGTTGTGCATACCCGCCCATTCGAGTGGACCCCGCGCGCGCGTCCACTCCTTGAGGCTGTCGCGGTAAGCGGCGACGGCCTGTTGCAGCGTCGCCGTCCCACTCTCGCGCTCCCCTAGCGAACGAAGCGCATTGCCGAGATTGTTCTGGGTCAAAGCCCATTGGAGCGGAGTTCGCTTACGTGTCCACTCCTTGAGCGCGTCGCGGTAAGCCAATATGGCTTGTTGCAACATCGCCGGCCCCTTCTCGCGCTCTCCAAGCGCAAGAAGCGCATTACCGAGATTGTTTTGGGTCATTGCCCATTGGAGTGGAACCCGCTCGCGACTTAATTCCTTTAGCGCCGCGCGGATGACCGCCACAGCCTGTTGCAGGGTCGTCGTTCCGCTCTCACGCTCTCCGAGCACACGAAGCGCGTTGGCGAGATTGTGTTGCGCCATCGCCCGATCGAGCGGCCGTAAATCGAGAATTTTTTTCCAGCGCTCGATGGCGGCGACAAGCGCGGCGTTATCGCCAAATTTTTCTCCCTGCTTGAATAGAGCCTCCGCTTCGCGAACCAAAGCTTCCAGCCGTTTGTTATCGGACGGCGACAAAGATCCACGCTTCGCGACATGCTCCGCCGATTGCGCATGACGTATATGCGAAGCGCGTGGCGCAGCATCGGCCTTGATCGGGGTGAGACAGGCGAAGATCGCCCAGAGCGCGGCATGAACTGCGATCGCCTCCGCGCCATCAAAAAAAATCCGACGGAAATATCTTTCTTTGGCGTCGATCGCCGACTGACGTCCCATAAAATGCCCCAGCGGATCTTCTCAAATATTCGACAGGCGTAACATGAGCGGAGCCGTCGCGCGAGCGAAGTCTGCGGCGCGAGGCCGGCCCGTCATGGCGGGCTTGTCCGGCCATTCACGCTAAACGGGGGCGCAACCGTGGATGCCAGGCTCAAGGCCGGGCAAGACGCGTAGAATCATAGCCCTACGCCGCCATGGCCTCTCTGGCTTCCCTCTTAATTCGCTCGACCATCGAGCGCAGGCCGTTGGCGCGCTGCGGCGTCAAATGTTCGGCGAGGCCAAGCTCCTTAAAGAGCGGCGCCGCGTCGGTTTCGACGATCTCCTGCGCCGGCCGCCCCGAATAGAGCGCCAGCACGAGCGCGACGAGGCCGCGCACGATATGCGCGTCGCTGTCGCCGCGAAACGCGAGCGCGGTGCGTCCGTCGGCGTCGCGCGTCGGCGTCGTTTCGAGCCACACCTGGCTGGCGCAGCCGCGCACCTTGTTCGCGTCCGTATAGGCCTCTTTCGGCAGCGGCTCGAGCGTGCGCCCAAGCTCGATGAGATAGCGGTAGCGATCCTCCCACTCATCGAGAAGTTCGAAATTGCCAATGATCTCGTCGATCTGCATTTGCTCCGCATCCCTCCGGCGAAGGCGCATTCTACCTCATTTCGGCGCTAAGCCGCGCCCTTTCCTTGGCGAGGGCCACGCCTTACATTCCGCGCGATGATCGCTGGCGCGCCGCGCCGCTCTCACGGAGATTTATATGAGCGACTTTTCCCGCTGGCGCGCCGTCGCCGCCGCGATTTTTTTTAGCCTGGGCCTTGCAGGCTGTGGCTACAATACGATTCCGACGCTCGAAGAAAACGCCAAGGCGAAATGGTCGGACGTGCAGTCGCAATATCAGCGCCGCGCCGATCTCATCCCAAATCTCGTGGAGACCGTGAAGGGCTACGCCAGGCAGGAGAAGGACGTGCTCACCTCCGTCGTGGAGGCCCGCGCCAAGGCGACGTCGGTCAAGATTGACGCGGGTTCGCTGACCGATCCTGAAAAAATGAAGCAGTTCCAGGAGGCGCAAAATCAGTTGACGGGCGCGCTCGGCCGGCTGATCGCGGTGAGCGAAGCCTATCCGGATCTGAAATCCAACCAGAACTTCCTCGCCCTGCAGTCGCAGCTCGAAGGCACCGAGAACCGCATCAATGTCGCGCGGCGCGACTACATCGACGCGGTGCGGGAATTCAACACGTCGCTGCGCACCTTTCCGACGCTTCTCTGGGCGAAGACCTTCTTCGCCGGCACGAAGCCGATGGCGGAATTCTCCGCGGCCGGCGCCGCGCAATCGCCGCCGGAAGTGAAGTTCTAAATGATGAGCGCCGACGCGCCGACAGAAGACCTGATCGCGCTGGAGGCGATGTGGGCGCATATGCGCCGCGAAGCCGAGGAGGCGCTGCGTCTCGACCCGTCGCTGACGCCGCTGATGCTCGGCGCGATTCTCAATCGCGCGTCGCTTGAAGAGGCGGTGGTGCATCGCATCGCCGCGAGACTCGGCGCGTCAGCCGTGGACGCCGAGCCGATCGCCGACGCCTTCCTGCAGGCGGTGCGCGACGACGCGGCGATCGCTACAGCCTTCCGCGCCGATCTCGCCGCCTATGTCGAGCGTGATCCCGCCTGCGGGCGGATGATCGAGCCGCTGCTCTATTTCAAGGGCTTTCACGCGATCCAGTCGGCGCGGCTGGCGCATGCGCTGTGGCGCGCGCGGCGCCACGACTTCGCTTTCTATATCCAAAGCCGCGCCTCCGACGCGCTGGCGGCGGACATTCATCCGGCCGCGCGCTTCGGAAAAGGGCTGTTCCTCGATCATGGCGCCGGTTTTGTCGTCGGCGAGACGGCGGTCGTCGACGACGACGTCTCGATTCTGCATAATGTGACGCTGGGCGGCACGGGCAAGGTCGCGGGCGACCGTCATCCGAAGGTCAGGCGCGGCGTCATGATCGGCGCGGGCGCCAAAATTCTCGGCAATATCGAGATCGGCGCCTGTTCGCGGATCGCCGCGGGCTCGGTGGTGCTGCAGTCGGTTCCGCCGAATTCCATCGTCGCCGGCGTTCCGGCGAAGGTGGTCGGGACCGAATCGCGTATGGAGCCGGCGCGCGATATGGACCAGATCCTCCGCGGCCTCGCCTATGATTCTTTCGATTACGTCATCTGACCCGCGCCGCCGCGTCCGCTGAGGGCCGGGGCCAGGGGAATCGGGTGAGGAAAAATACGCGAAAACGGGCTTCCTCGCCCTTCGAGACGCGTGCTGCGCACGCTCCTCAGGATGAGGAACCCCACCCCGATCGCCCTGGCGCCTGGGCGATTGAGGGTTGCGCAGGGCCACGGTTCTCCTGCTATGTGTCGCCGGGCGGCGGCGCCGTTCCCAAGGGCCGGCGCAGGGCGGCGGCGGCCGGGGCAGGGGGATCAATGCTCGAGATTGCGGTCCAGATGGACCCCTTGGAACGCATTAATTTTGCTGGGGATTCGACCTTCGCGCTGATGCTGGAGGCGAAGCGCAGGGGCCATCGCCTATGGTTCTACACGCCGGATCAACTGTCGCTTGAAGGTGACCGGCTGACGGCGCGCGCGCATCGCATCGACGTTTTCGACGATCCTTCGCGCTATTACGCGCTCGGCGAGGCGACGGACCTTGAACTCGGCGCCATGGACGTCGTGCTGCTGCGTCAGGACCCGCCGTTCGATCTCGCCTATATTACCTCCACGCATTTTCTGGAGCGGCTCGCGCCGCGGACTCTCGTCGTCAACGACCCCGCGCATGTGCGCAACGCGCCGGAAAAAATCTTCGTGATGGAGTTCGCCGATCTGATGCCGCCGACGCTGATCACGCGCGACCGCGCGGCGATGGAGCGCTTTCGCGTCAAGCATGGCGAGATCGTCATGAAGCCGCTCTACGGCCATGGCGGCGCCGCGGTGTTCAAGGTCGCGCCGCGCGATCCGAACTTCGGTTCGCTGTTCGATATGTTCGCGACGACTTTCCGTGAACCCTGGGTCGTGCAGCGCTTCCTGCCGGAGATCGTGAAGGGCGACAAGCGTATCCTTCTCATTGACGGCGAGGCGATGGGCGCGATCAACCGGATTCCGGCCGATGACGACATACGCTCGAATATGGTGCGCGGCGGCGCGCCGGCGGCTACCGAACTCGACAAGCGAGAGCAGGAAATCTGCGCGAGGCTCGGGCCGGAGCTGAAACGGCGCGGATTGGTTTTCGTCGGCATCGACGTGATCGATGGCTGGCTTACCGAGATCAACGTGACCTCGCCGACGGGGCTCCGCGCGCTAAAACGCATCGGCGGGCCGGATCTCGCGCCGCCGCTCTTCGACGCCATCGAGGCGCGTCTGCGCGCCCTGCGCGCATCGGGCCGATCGCCGGAATTGACTCCATGAACGAAGTGGCGCCGCTCAGCGTTTTCGCCGGCCTTGATCCCAACGAGCAGTTTCGCGGTCTGCGGCAGGCGCTCGCGCCGGCCATCGCGGCGATCTGCAAGAGGGAGCGCGGCCATGCGCGACGCACGGCGATCGTCGAATTGTTTCGCTCGGCTTTGGCGGAAGGACGCGAGATTGCGCGCGCCCGGCTTGAGGCGCGCGGCTCGGGACTGGCGTGCGCGAGATTGATTTCAGGGCTCGAAGACGAGCTGATCGGCGCCATCTATGACTATGTTGTGCGCTACGTTTACGTCGTCGACAATCCGACGTTTGCCGAGCGTCTCGCCATTATCGCGGTTGGCGGCTATGGACGCGGGACGCTCGCGCCGGGCTCCGACATCGATCTGCTGTTTCTCGTCCCTTACAAACAGACTCCGTGGGGCGAAAGCGTCATCGAGGCGATCCTGTATATTCTTTGGGATCTACGTCAGAAGGTCGGCCATGCCACGCGCTCCGTCGCCGAGTGCATGCGTCAGGCCCGCGCCGACATGACCATTCGAACCACGCTTCTCGAAGCGCGTTTCATTCTCGGCAACGCCGAGCTGTTCAGCGAGTTCCGCGAGAGCTTCGATCGCGAGGTCGCCCGTTCGGATACGCGCGAATTCGTCTCCGCCAAGCTCGCCGAACGCGACGCGCGCGTGATCCGCGCCGGCGCTTCGCGCTATCTCGTCGAACCCAATGTGAAGGAAGGCAAGGGCGGCCTGCGCGATCTCAACACGCTGTTCTGGATCGCCAAATATGTCTATCGCGTCCGTGAGGCGAAGGAACTCGTCGCCGCCGGCCTCTTCACCGCGGCGGAGCTGAGCCTGTTCGAGCGCTGCGAGGAGTTTTTGTGGCGCGTGCGCTGTCATCTGCATTTCGCGACGGGACGCGCCGAGGAGCGGCTCGCCTTCGACGTGCAAACGACGATCGCCAAGCGTCTTGGCTATCACGACCGCAGCGGACTGTCGCCGGTCGAGCGCTTCATGAAGCACTATTTTCTCGTCGCCAAGGAAGTCGGCGATCTCACCGCGATCGTCTGCGCGGCGCTTGAAGAAAAGCAGGCGAAGCCGCGCGCCATCTTCGAGCGCTTCCTGCAGCCGTTTCGGCGCCGGCGCAGCCGCGCCCCGCAAGGCGACTTCATCGTCGATCACGACCGCATCAGCATCGTCGACGCCGATGTGTTCAAGCGCGATCCTGTCAACATCATCCGGCTGTTCTGGATGGCGGATCATCACGGCCTGCCGCTGCATCCCGACGCTCTGCGCGCGGTGACTCTGTCGCTGCGTCTGATCGACGCCAATCTGCGCGCGAACAAGGAAGCCAATCGGCTGTTTCTCGAAATCCTGCTCTCGCGCAACATGACCGAAATCACGCTGCGCCGGATGAATGAGACCGGCGTGCTAGGGCGTTTCATTCCGGATTTCGGCAAGATCGTCGCGATGATGCAATTCAATATGTATCATCATTACACCGTCGACGAGCATCTGCTGCGCGCGGTCGGCGGATTGTCTGATCTCGAAGCCGGACGCATGCCGGAGCATCAGCAGCTGGTTGACGAAATCCTGCCGACGATCGTCAACCGCAAGGTGCTTTATCTGGGCCTGTTCCTGCACGATATCGCCAAGGGGCGAAAGGAGGATCACTCCCGCGCCGGCATGGAGGTGGCGCGCAGCCTGTGTCCGCGTCTGGGCTTCACCCCCGGCGAGACCGAGTCCGTGGCCTGGCTCGTCGAGCATCATCTCACCATGTCGAGCTTCGCGCAGAGCCGCGATCTCTCCGACCGCGTCACCATCGAAAATTTCGCCGCTATCGTTCAGACGATGGAGCGGCTGAAGATGCTGTTCGTTCTCACCGTCTGCGACATCAACGCGGTCGGGCCCGGCGTGCTCGACGCCTGGAAGGCGCAGCTGCTGCGCGTGCTCTATTGGGAGACCGAGGTTGTGCTCGGCGGCGGCCATTCGGCGGTTGATCGCAAGAGTCGCGTCGCCGCCGCGAAAGCCGAGCTGCGCGCGGCGCTTCCGGAGTGGAGCGACGAGGCGTTCGACGCCTACGCCAAGCGTCACTATCCGGCCTATTGGCTCAAGGTTGACGTCGCCCGCAAGCTGCGTCACGCGGAGCTGCTTCGCCAGATGAACGGCGCATCGGCGCCGCTTGCAACCGCGGTCGAACTCGACAGGACGCGAGGCGCCGTGGAGCTGACCGTCGTCGCGCCCGACAACCCGCGTCTGCTGTCGATCATCGCCGGCGGCTGCGCGGCAGGCGGCGCGAATATCGTCGACGCGCATATTTTCACCACTGCGGATGGCCTCGCGCTCGACACGATCTTCTTCTCGCGCGCCTTTGATTTTGACGAAGACGAGATGCGCCGCGCCGGGCGCATCGCCGGCCTCATCGCCAGGGCGCTGCGCGGCGAGGTCGTCGTGTCCGAAGAGCTGCGGGCGCGCGCGAAAGCCCATCTGCCGACCGATGCTTTCTCTGTCGCGCCTGAGGTCGTTGTCGATAACAGCCTGTCGAACGTCTATACGGTCATCGAGGTCTCGGGACTCGACCGCGAGGGGCTGCTGTTCGAACTCACCAACGCGATTTCGCGGCTCAATCTCAATATCGCCTCGGCGCATATCGTCACCTTTGGCGAGCGCGCCGTTGACGCCTTCTATGTCACGGATTTGACGGGAGCGAAGATCGCCTCTCCCCAGCGGCAGGCGACAATCAAGCGCCAGCTTTTGGATGTGTTTCGCGGCGTGGGCGTGCGCGGGGCCAGGACGCCCGCCGCCGCCGCGACTTGATTTTGACGTTTCGCGCGCAGATATCGAAGCCTTTACGAAAGAGTGATGGTGACAGCATGAGCGATCCAACGAAGGCGGACAAGAAGGCTGACGCAAAGGAGAAGGGGGCGGCTGCAGAGCCCTCGTCCTTGTCTCAGCCGTCGGCGGAATCCGACATTGCGCAGCCGGAGCCGTTCACCGAGCTCGAAAATTTATATGCGGAAAATGCGGGCTTAAAGGACAAGCTCCTGCGCGCGCTCGCCGAAGTCGAGAATGTGCGCCGTCGCGCCGAGCGCGAGATCGCCGACGCGAAGACTTATGGCGTGGCGAATTTCGCGCGGGAGATGCTGTCGTTCGCCGATAATCTACGCCGCGCCATCGAGAGCGTGCCCGAGGAGGCGCGCGCCGAGCCGGCGGTCGCGTCGCTGCTTGAGGGGGTCGACGTGATGGAGCGCGATTTCCTCGCGCGGCTCGCGCGCTTCGGCGTCAGGAAGATCGACGCCAAAGGCGCGCGCTTTGATCCCAATCAGCATGAAGCGCTGTTCGAAATTCCCGACGAGACGCAACCCGCAGGCACGGTGGCTCAGGTCGTTGAGCAAGGCTACATGATCGGCGAACGCGTGTTGCGACCTGCAAAAGTCGGCGTAGCGCGCGGCGGATCAAAGCCGTCCTGACCGGTCGAGGACGCGCATGGACGAGCGAGCGACCGCGACAAAGCCTAAGGAAGCCGGGGTCGTCGCAGCGGCGGTCTATCACGGCGGACGTAAGATCGCCGATATCGAGATCGATGAGGCCGGAGAGTGGACCAAGCGCGAAGGCTATGTCGTCTGGATCGGACTCCACGAGCCGTCACAAAAGCTGCTGGAGCGCGTCGGCGAACAGTTCGCGTTGCATCATCTCGCGATCGAGGACGCCTTCAAGGCGCATCAGTTTCCCAAGCTCGAAGAATATGAAGACAGCGTTTTCATCGTCGCGCGCACCGCGCAGATGGTCGACGGCCACATCGCCTTCGGCGAGACGCATATTTTTATTGGCGCCGGCTATGTCGTGAGCGTGCGCCATGGCGCATCGAGCTCGTATGCGCATGTGCGAGAACGCTGCGAGGCGCGCGCGGAACGCCTCACGGAGGGCGAAGACTTCATTGTCTACGCCATTCTCGATTTCATCGTGGACAACTACTTTCCGGTGCTCGACGCGATCAACGATCAGGTCGAGGACATCGAGGATCATGTTCTCGCGACGACGATGGGCAAGCCGGAAATCGAGCAGCTCTATAGTTTGCGGCGCGACCTCTTGCATCTGCGCAACGCCGTGACGCCGCTTTCGGACGTCTGCCGTCGCTTGGAGCGCAGCGACGTCGTCGCCATCGACCGGGAAATGCGGCCGCATTTTCGCGACGTTCGCGACCATCTGCGCCGCGTCCAGGAACGCATCGACACGATGCGTGAGACGCTCGCCTTCGCTTTCGAGTCGAGCCTGATGAATGCGCAGATCCAGCAAACCGACATTTCGCGCCGGCTTGCCGCCTGGGCCGCGATTCTGGCGGTGCCCACCGCCATCGCCGGCATCTACGGCATGAACTTCCGTCACATGCCCGAACTCGACTGGAAGTATGGCTATTACGTCGTCCTCGGCATGACGGTGAGTATCTGCGGCTATCTGTACTATCGTCTGCGCCGCGCCGGCTGGCTGTGAGCGCCGCGCGCCATCACGGCGCAGGCGTGTCAGCAATGCTCTCACGCCCCGCGTGTCTCAGGCGCGTTCGCCTGCGACCGTTTCCGTGGGACCTAGCGCCTTACGAAAGTTTCATCCCGCCGCCATTGGCCGGCAAAGCGGCAATCTCCATGTTCCATCTTGCGGCGACGTTGCGCTTCTCCTCCACGCGGCGTCGTTCAAGATGGAGATTTTCGAAAAATGCCTATCGCAAACAATCCTCGCGCCCGCGCCGCAGAAGCGCCGCGGCGCGCGTCCCGTCTGGCGCTGATGGGCGCTGCGGCGGCGTTCGCGCTTAGCGCTGCGATCGGTCCGGCGCCGCTGGCGCCGGCTTACGCCGAAGCGCCGCTTTCAGGATCTGTCACCGCCGCCGGACCCGCCTCCTTTGCGGACGTCGTCGAGCGCGTCAAGCCCGCCGTCGTCGCCATCAAGGTCAAGGCTGTCGATGATCAGCACGGCGGCGGCATCTTCGAGATGCCGGACGTGTCGCCCGACGACCCGATGTATCGCTTTTTCAAGCGCTTCGGCGAAGGTCAGGGAGGGCGTCCGCAAAAACACATGACGATGTCGCAGGGCTCTGGCTTCATCATCAGCCCGGACGGCTATGTCGTCACCAATAACCACGTTGTGGATCATGCCAGCGAAGTCGACGTTGCGCTCGACGACGGAAGAACGCTGCCCGCCAAGGTTGTCGGCACGGATAAGCGCACCGACCTGGCGCTGCTCAAGATCAGCGACGGCGCCAAGCTGCCCTATGTCGACTGGGGCTCCGCAGCGCCGCGGGTCGGCGACTGGGTGATCGCGGTCGGAAACCCCTTCGGTCTTGGAGGTTCAGTCACCGCCGGCATCGTTTCGGCGCGCGGGCGCGACATCGGCGCCGGCCCTTACGACGACTTCCTGCAGATCGACGCGCCGGTCAATCGCGGCAATTCCGGCGGTCCGGCGTTCGATTCGCGCGGCAATGTGATCGGCGTCAATACGGCGATCTATTCGCCTTCGGGCGGTTCGATCGGCATCGGCTTCGCCATTCCGGCCGAGGTGGCCAAGGACGTGGTCGCGGCGCTCAAGGAAAAAGGCTCCGTGTCGCGTGGCTGGATCGGCGTCAAGATTCAGAACATTACGCCGGAAATCGCCGACAGCATGGGGCTGAAGTCCGCGAAAGGCGCGCTGATCGCGCAGCCGCAGCGGGGCGCTCCGGCGGAAGAGGCCGGCCTGAAGTCCGGCGACGTCATCGTCGCCGTCAACGGCGAGAAGATCGACACGTCGCGCGATCTCGCGCGCCGCATCGCGACCCTTGGCCCGGGCAAGACGGCGGACATCACTTTTCTGCGCTCGGGCGCCGAAAAGACGGTGAAGCTGAAACTCGGCGTCCTTCCCGACGAACGGGAAGCGCGCGCCGATGATGAAGGCTTCTCGGAGCGGGGGCCGGAACTGTCCGGCCTTGGGCTCGAGGTCGCCCCGGCGGCCGAGGTGCGCGGCGCAGGCCGGGAAGGGCTGTTCGTGACGGATCTCGATCCCTCCGGCGCCGCCGCGCAAAAGGGATTGCGCAGGGGCGACGTGATTATCGAGGCCGCCGGGCAGCCGGTGAACTCCCGTGGCGACCTCGCCTCCGCACTCGAGGCGGCGCGCAAGGAGGGACGGCGTTCGGTGCTGCTGCGTGTGAAATCTGCGGATGGCGCGAAGTTCATCGCTGTTCCGGTGAAAGGCGGCGCCGGCTAAGGCGGCTTGAGGAACTTCTTGCGTTGAGGCCGTCGTCACTGCACCCGCCCGCAGCCGGTCTCCGCAACGAAGAGCGTCGGGCAGAGCCAGTCCCCTCCTGGCGCCCGAACGCGGGGCAGGCTGGCGCGCAATGCGCCGGCCTGCCGTTTTTTTGCAATCTCAGCTATAGTGAAACATGCGCATTCTGATCATTGAAGACGACAGCGAAGCGAGCGAATACCTCGTCAAGGCGTTCCGCGAACAAGGCCATGTCGCTGAACACGCCGCCGATGGTCTCGCGGGCTATGGACGCGCCAGCGAAGGCGATTACGACGTGCTGATCGTCGACAGGATGCTGCCCAAGATGGACGGGCTGTCGCTGATCTCGGGCTTGCGCGAGCAAGGCGTTCAAACGCCGACGCTCATTCTCTCCGCGCTCGGCCAGGTCGACGACCGCGTGAAGGGTTTGCGCGCCGGCGGCGACGACTATCTGCCAAAACCCTACGCCTTTTCGGAGCTGCTGGCGCGGGTCGAGGCGCTGGCGCGCCGCCGCGTCGGGCCAAAAGGCGAAGAAACCCAATATCGTGTCGGCGATCTGGAGCTCGATCGGTTGTCGCACAAGGTGACGGTCGGCAGCCAGGAGGTGGTGCTTCAGCCGCGCGAGTTCCGGCTGCTGGAATATCTGATGAAACATGCCGGCCAGGTGGTGACCCGCACCATGTTGCTCGAAAATGTCTGGGATTATCATTTCGATCCGCAGACCAATGTCATCGACGTGCATATTTCCCGTTTACGCTCAAAAATTGACAAAGGCCGCGAGAACCCGCTTCTGCACACGATCCGCGGGACTGGGTATATGATCCGTGACGGCGCTCGGTAAGCTTTTCCGCACGACAGCGTTCAAACTGTCGATCGCCTATCTCGTGCTGTTCTCGATTGGCGCGGGACTCGTGCTCGCGCGCGTCGGCGCACGCGTCAAGGAAGTGCTCGATGAGCAGATCGAGCAGACCGTCGACGCTGAAATCCGGGCGCTGTCCGAACAATATGCGCAGGGCGGCCTGCGCCAGCTCGTCAATGCGGTGGAGCGCCGCGTGCGCGCGCCCGGCGGTTCGCTCTATCTGCTCTCGAGTCATGCCGGAGACGTCATCGTCGGCAATATCGAGTCGCCGAATTTCACGCCCTCCGGCGGCACGGAACTCGTCGAGACGACCTATGAGCGACGCGGCGAGCCGGGCGTCAAGCATCCGGCCTTGCTGCGGCTGTTCCTTCTTCCCGGCGGCTTTCGCCTGCTTATCGGCCATGACATCGAAGATCATGAAGTGCTTCGCGGCATATTGCGCCGCGCGCTCGGCGTGTCGCTATTCTGGCTCGCGCTCGTCGGCGCGCTAGGCGGCCTGTTCGTTTCGTATCGCATGCTGGAGCGCGTCGACGTGATGTCGGGCTCGGCGCGCCGCATCATGGCGGGCGATATGCACGAGCGACTCGCCATCTCTGGCGCCGGCGACGAACTTGACCGGTTGGCCGAAAACTTCAACGCTATGCTCGAGCGCATCAGCGAGCTGATGGCGGGTTTACGCGAAGTTTCCGATAATATCGCGCATGACCTCAAGACGCCCTTGACCCGATTGCGCAACCGGGCCGAGGCGGCGCTGCGCGCGGACGCCGAGGACAGCGAGCATCGTGCGGCGCTGGCCGCCGTGATCGAAGAATCGGACAACCTTATCCGCGTGTTCAACGCCTTGTTGATGATCGCGCGCGCGGAGGCCGGCTATTCTAGCGACAACATGGCGAGCTTCGACGCCGACGCCGTCGTGCGCGACATCGCCGAGATGTATGAGCCCGTCGCCGAAGAGCAGGGCGTCCGCCTCGATGTCGCGGCGCAGGACGGACTTGCGATCACCGGCAGCCGCGAACTGCTCGGGCAGGCGCTCGTGAATCTCGTCGACAACGCGCTGAAATATGGCGGGACAGGCGATGAGCCGCGCATCGCCATCGAGGCGCGGCGCGTCGGCGATCGTGTGGAAATCGTCGTCGCGGATCGCGGACCCGGCATTGCGCCATCGGATCGCGAGCGCGTGGTGGGACGTTTCGTGCGGCTTGAGAATTCCCGTTCGCGGCCGGGTTCAGGTCTCGGCTTGTCGCTCGCGGCGGCGGTTGCGCGGATGCATCACGGCGCGTTGCGGATAGAAGATAATGCGCCTGGATTGCGCGTGGCGCTGTCGCTGCCTGCAATGCGTACAACTGTCGGTCCCACGGCGCGGATGGAGCGCGCATAAGGCGCAATCTTCGTGGTCCCGCTCGCTTCGACGGCGCGCGCCTTCAATGGCGTCACCGTCGCCGAGGCCGCCGGCAAGCGCATCATGACGACCGTGCCTTCTCCAAGACGGGAGCGGACGCGCAGCGCGCCGCCATGCAGCTCGATGAGGGCGCGGGCGATGGCGAGGCCGAGCCCGGATCCGCGCATGCCGTTTTCCATCAGATCGGCGCATTGTTCGAACGGCTTGCCGAGCTTGGGGATGGCGCGCGGGTCGATGCCGCGTCCTGAATCCTCGACATAGACGTCGATCGCGCCGCCGTGGGCTCGCGCGCGCACCCGCACCACGCGTCCGAATTCGCTGAATTTGACAGCGTTGGACAAAAAGATGCTCAGCGTCTTGACGATCGCCGCTTCGTCTCCGACGCAACGCAGGTTTTCGCGGGCGTCGGCGACAAGCTCGATGTTCTTTACTTCGGCGCGCCCGCGCCAGGCTCCGACGGCTTTGCGCAGCGCCTCGGCGACGTTGATCTCCCGTTCGGCAAGGCGGATGAGGCCCGCTTCGAGACGCGACATGTCGAGAATGTCGGACAGCACTTCGTTGAGGTAATTGCCGCCCTGGCGTATGCCGCAGCAATATTCGAGATATTTTGGCGAACCGAGCGCGCCGAAAGGCTCCGCCTCCATCATTTCCGAAAAGCCGATGATGGCGTTGAGCGGCGTGCGCAACTCGTGGCTCATATTGGCGAGGAATTCCGATTTCGCCACATAGGCGGCTTCCGCCTCGGCCTTTTGGTGATGATACTGCTCGGCGAGAATCGCGAGCTGCTGCGCCTGCATCTCCAGCGTCTGTCGCGAGCGGGTCAGATCGGCGACGCTCGCGGTGAGGCGGCGCTCCGATTCACGCAGCTTCTCCTCGTTGCGCTTGAGCGCCGTAATGTCGGCGCCCACGGAAACATAGCCGCCATCCTTGGTGCGGCGCTCGTTGATCTGAAGCCAGCGCCCGTCGATGAGCTGCGCCTCGTAGGTGCGGGCGTCTGGCGAAGGTCCGTCGGGCGAGGCGACCTGGGTGCGGATCAACGGCGCGATGGCGCAGCTCATGATCTGCCGATAGTTCGCTCCGGCGGATGCGGCTTCCAGCGAAAGGCCATGCAACGAGAGAAATTTCGAATTGCAGGTCACGAGACGGTTTTTGGAGTCCCACAGCACGAAGGCTTCGGAAATCGCGTCGATCGCGTCGCGCAGGCGCAAATTGGCCATCTCCGTTTGTTCGGCGAGCGCGCGTTGCTCCGAAACGTCGATGGCGATTCCAATAAGATGTTTGCCGGCTTCCCGACTATCTTCGACAATCTGCGCTCGCGCGCGCAGCCATATCCATTCGCCGGCGGCGTTCTTCAGCCGAAACTCGTGATCGACGCTATTCGTTCGTGCGCTCGCGACCATGTCGGCCATCGACTGGAAGTCGCCATCGTCGGGATGCAGCAGCGCGCTCAATTCGGCATAGGAGAGCGAACGCCGCTCGGCCGGCAGCCCCAACATTTCATACATGGAGTCCGACCAGTAGATCCGGCCGCGCGCAATGTCCCATTCCCAAAGGCCACACCGGCCGCGCGAAAGCGCCGCCTCGAGGCGCCTGCGGATCAGCGTGTTGGCGCGTTCGACTTCCTGACGACGCCAACTCTGGCGGAAATAGGCGAGGACGATGACGAGCAGCAGCAGCGTGGTGCAGGCGAACAGCAGCGCATAACGGGACGCGATCACGCGCCACTCGCCGAGCACATTGTCGACGGGATAAATCATCGCCACCTGGCCGAAGGGCGTCGGCAGCTTCCTGACGCTCACAAGCGCCGGAACGCCATCGGGCAAAGTGACGCGCAAGACGCCGGCGTTGTCGGCGAAGTCGACGAGCGCATCTTCGGCGCCGATGGCTTGCGACAGCGTGAGGTCTTTCGAAGGAATCGGCGGAAAGGCGGCGGCGACGCGGCCGCGCTCGTCCGTCACCAGAATGCGTCGTCCTCGCGCGAGAGCGCCTTGCGGCACGAGCTGATTGAGCGGCGCGCCAAACGGCTTTTGCGCGTCGGTCTTGATTTTATCGCGCAGGTCCTGCGACACGGCGCGCACGAAAAGGTCGAGATCGTCGATGGCCTGCTCGACCAGTCGATCCTGCATCGCGCTGGTCAGCGACACGACAAAGGCGGCGAGAGCGACGAGGCAAACCGCGCAGGCGGCGAACGCCAAAGGGCGCAGCCAGGAGAAGTCCTTCGGCCGCTTTGCGCCGTTCTCATCGAACCGGTACGCTCCCCATACGGTATGGGCGTGAGTCTTCACGCGGGCAGCGGGAGCGCGCGCCATCGATGGTCTCCAAAATGAATGTGATGCGAACGCGACTTACGAGCGAATCACCTTCATTCGAATCTCTCGACGCGCGATTGTCCAGATCTTAACGCGACGTTAATGACTCTTTTTTGGGCGCCTCAGTCAAGCGCCTCAGCCAAGCGCCCGCGTGGCGATATCCCGCAGGTCCGCCGAGATATTTTCCTGCGCGACGATATGCTTGAGCCGGGCTTCAATGAGATCGCGGCGCCGCGACTCCATCGTGCGCCAGGACCGCAGCGCCGAGAGCAGCCGGGCGGACACCTGGGGATTCTTAGTATCGACTTCGAGAACCACGGTTGTCAGCAAATCGTATCCTGACCCGTCGAGCGCATGAAAGCGCGTGAGATTGCCGTTCGCGAAGGCGCCGATCAACGCGCGTACGCGGTTGGGGTTGCTCATCGAAAATTCCCGATGCGTCATCAGACCCAATACGCGCTGTGTGGTCGCCGCTTCCGGAATCATCGCCTGCAGCGAGAACCATTTGTCGATGACGAGCGCGTCTCCGGCATATTGCGCGTAGAATCGGGCGAAGGCTTCCTCGCGCGCATGGCCGCCGAGAAGCGCCAATGTGGCGAGCGCGGCGAGCTTGTCGGTCATATTCCCGGCGGTTTCGAACTGCGCCGTGGCCAGCGATCGGCCTTTTTCAGCATCGCCCGCGGCCAGGAGATCCAGCGTCACGTTGCGCAACGCGCGGCGTCCCGCGCTCGCGGCGTCGGGCGTAAAGGCGCCAGCGGCGGAAAAGCGCGCGTGGATCGCGTCGAGCTCTGAGCCGAGCGACCTGCCGATCTCCGCGCGCAACGCCATGCGCGCCTCGAAGAGCTGATCCGGGTCGACGTCATTCCCCTTTTCGCGCGCAAGGTCGATGTCCGACGGCAGCGACAACGCCTGTGCGACCAACGCCGGATCGTCCTCCGCCTTGGCGAGCAGCAGTCGCAGCGCTTCGCTCAGTCCCCGGGCGTCCAATGCGCCGGTTTCGAGCCGACCGAAGATCGCCCGCAGGGCGAGGCTTTGCGACGCCTGCCAGCGATTGAACGGATCGTCGTCACAGGCGAGCAGACGTTCGAGATCCTCGCTTGCCGGCGCCGGCTCGAGGCGCACAGGCGCGGAAAAGCCGCGCAGCAGCGAGACTACGGGCCGTGAGGGAATCTCGCGGAACCGGATGACGCGCTCGGCGCGGTCGAGTTCGATCAAACCACGGGCAAGTTCAGTCGGCGCCGCGTCTTCGCTGACGAGATCGAGCTTTTGCCCGTTCTCGCCAAAGAGCGCGAGCGCCAGCGGGATCACAACCGGCTTCTTGTCGCTTTGACCCGGCGTTGGGGGCGTTTGCTGACTCAGCTTCAAGGCAAACGTCTGGGCGGCGGGATCGTAGTCGCCTGACGTCGTCACGACGGGCGTCCCCGCCTGACTGTACCAAAGCGCAAAATGCGTCAGGTCGCGGCCGGACGCGGCGGCGAAGCAGGACAGGAAATCTTCGATCGTCGCGGCCGTCCCGTCGAAGCGTTCGAAATAAAGATCCATGCCGCGGCGGAAGTTGTCGTCGCCGATCAGCGTCCGCAGCATGCGGATGATTTCAGCGCCTTTCTCGTAAACGGTCGATGTGTAGAAATTGTTGATTTCCTGATAGACGTCCGGACGCACGGGATGCGCGAGCGGACCTGCGTCTTCGGGAAATTGCGCGAGGCGCAGGCCGCGCACGTCGCCGATGCGTTCCACCGCGCGCGAACGCATGTCAGCCGAAAATTCCTGGTCGCGGAAAACCGTCAGCCCTTCCTTGAGGCAAAGCTGGAACCAGTCGCGGCAGGTGATGCGATTGCCCGTCCAATTGTGGAAGTATTCGTGCGCGATGACTCCTTCGATGCCGGCGTAATCGCCGTCGGTCGCGGTGTCGGGTGAGGCGAGCACATATTTGTCGTTGAAGATGTTGAGGCCCTTGTTCTCCATCGCGCCCATGTTGAAGTCGGAAACGGCGACGATGTTGAACACGTCGAGATCATATTCGCGGCCGAATTTCTCTTCGTCCCAGCGCATCGAGCGCTTCAGCGCGTCCATCGCATAGGCCGCGCGCGATTCCTTGCCATGTTCGACGTAGATGGCCAGTTCGACGCCACGGTCCGACATTGTCGTGAATGCGTCGCGCACAACGCCCAAATCGCCGCCCACGAGCGCGAACAGATAAGAGGGCTTTGGGAACGGATCGCGCCAGAGGGCATAGTGGCGATTGGATCCTGCGACATCGCCATGCTCGACCGGATTGCCGTTCGACAGCAGGATCGGCGCTTCGCTTTTCTCGGCTTCGATGCGCGTCGTATAGATGCTGAGCACGTCGGGTCGGTCTAGGAAATAGGTGATGCGGCGAAAACCTTCCGCCTCGCACTGCGTGCAATAGGCCGAGCCGGAGCGATAGAGTCCGGAAAGCTGCGTATTGCCGCTCGGATTGAGCTCCGTGTCGATGTCCAGCGTGAAAGGCGCGTCAGGAACATTGGCGAGAGTAAGGCGATCCTGCGTCGCTTCATATTCGCCGGGCCCGAGCGTCCGGCCGTCGAGCTTCACGCCCAGCAGCATCAACTCGTCGCCGTCGAGCACGAGGGGCGCAGAAGAATCCCCCGCTGGATTGCGGCGCAGCGCCAGTCGCGCGGAGACGCGGGTCTTGGTCGGATGCAGGCTGAAATCGAGTTCGACAGAATCGATCGCGAAATCGGCAGGACGGTAATCGGCGAGCCGAATGGCGGCGGTCGAAGGATGACGCATATCTTCCTCAGGGCTAGGGCCACGTTTCTGCGGTGATTATAGAACGGTAGCCGTCGTTTGCGACGTCCAGAGCCGACGAATACGGAAGCGCACGGCCTGTTTTTTTTGGAAAATCTCCGGCGAGCGGCCGAATTGCCTTGAGCCTGTCGCCGCGTCCGGGCAAGATGAGCGCCATCGCGGCGCCGTAGGAATGCGGCGGCCGCTGTTGCGCGCGTCACTTTAGCGTGCGCCGCTTCGCCTTTGGAACGCGTCCCGCTGCCCTCGACAGCGGAAGGCAGGCGGACGGCCTGTAAAGCGAAGGTTCATGATCACTCACATGCGGCGGGCGCTTGCTCCTTTCTTTGGCCTTTGCATTCTCTCGGGCTTTTTCATTCTCGGCGGCCTTCTGACCTTCAGCGCTCCAACAGCGCAAGGCGCGCCCGCCGAGACACAGAACCTGCAGCCGATCCTCGTCAAAATCAGCGAAGATCAGATGCGCGTCGCCGGCGTCGAGACTCAGCCCATCGAGCGGGAGTCGGGCATGGGCGAACTCGTCGTGCCGGGCGTCGTCGCCGTGCCGCCGCAGCAGCTCCTCATCGTGGCGGCCCCCGCCGCCGGTCTAGTCGAGACTCTGCTCGTCGCAATCGACGAGGATGTCAAACAAGGCGCGCCGATTGCGACACTGAAGTCGTCGGAGCTCATCGAGGCCCAGCGCGCCTTCCTGCACGCTGTCTCGGAGGCGAATCTCGCGGCCGAGAAGCTGCGGCGCGACGAGCAGTTGTTCAAGGAGCACATCATCGCCGAGCGGCGATTGATCGTCACGCGCGCCGAGGCGACTCAGGCGCGTTCGGCGCTGGATGAGCGCGGGCAAATTCTGTCACTGGCCGGCATGACGGATAAGGAGATCGAGACGCTGAAGCGCGAGCGCAAGCTCGCAAGCTCGCTTGTCGTGCGCGCGCCGGTCGCCGGGACCGTGCTGCAGCGACACGGAACGACGGGCGAACGCGTGCAGGCGTCGGCGCCGCTCATCACCATTGCGCGGCTCGACCCCATTTGGGTCAATCTGCAAGTGCCCCTTGGCCGCACC
Source organism: Methylocystis sp. H4A (assembly GCF_015709545.1). Taxonomy (NCBI): domain Bacteria; kingdom Pseudomonadati; phylum Pseudomonadota; class Alphaproteobacteria; order Hyphomicrobiales; family Methylocystaceae; genus Methylocystis; species Methylocystis sp. H4A. The sequence continues at coordinate 266,162 of NZ_JADNQY010000028.1, forward strand.
GCAGCCCTCGACAACGTCGACCGCGTGCATTTGCCCTTGGCGGGCATTGACGGCAGACTTATTCGCATCGGCCGCACCGTGGACGCGGCGACGCAGTCGGTCACGGCCGTCGCCGAGTTTCGGACTGGATCGAGTCCGCTGCGCCCTGGCCAAGCGGTTCAGGCGATCCTGCGCCTTAAGGGCAGCGACGCTTCCCAGTGGCGGGTTTCCTCGGACGCTCTGGTGAACTTCAAAAATCACAATTGGGTGTTCGTGCGCTCGCCGGAAGGCTTTGTCGCGACCCCGGTGACGCTACTTTCCGAGACGCCGCAATCCGCGTCCGTCCAGGGCGCGCTTAAGGCAGGCGAGCGCGTTGCGACCCGCGGCCTGCTGACCTTGCTGGCGGAACTCGCCGAGGCCGAAAGGTGACAATTCGCAATGCTTGAAAGACTGATCCGTGTCGCGCTCCAGCAGCGGCTGCTCGTCTTTCTTGGCGCGCTCGGCATCGCCGCGTGGGGGGCGGTCAGCTATTTCAAACTGCCGATCGACGCATTTCCGGACGTCGCGCCGGTGCAGGTGATGGTCGCCATGCGCGCGCCGGGCCTCACGCCAGAGGAGTTGGAGGCGCGCGTCACCGTGCCGATCGAGCTCGCGGCGAAAGGCATTCCCAGCCTCGTTCGCATGCGCTCGATGACGCGTTATTCGGTGACGCTGATCACCTTCGAATTTTCGGAAGGGACCGACATCTACTGGGCGCGCGCGCAGGTGAACGAGCGTCTCGCGCAGGCGCAGAGCCAATTGCCGGACGGCGTCTCCGGCGGCCTCGCGCCGATCGTTACGCCACTCGGCGAGATGCTGATGTTCACCATTGTCGGCGGCGACCTCACGCCGACGGAGCAACGCACTTTGCTCGATTGGACGATACGCCCGGCGATCCGTGGTTTGCCAGGCGTCGCCGACCTCAACGTGCTCGGCGGCTTCGTGCGCACCTTCGAAGTGGCGCCGTTCCCAGCCGCCATGGCGTCTCGCGGCGTCACCGTGGAGATGCTCCAGTCGGCGCTTTCCAACAACAATAAGAACGACGGCGCGGGGCGCGTGCGCGATGGCGAGGAAGCGTTGCTCGTGCGCGCCGAAGGCCGCTTGCGATCGCTGGAGGAAATACGGTCTGTCGTCATCGCCGCGCGGGACACCGGCATCGTCCGCGTCGGCGACGTCGCCGAAGTGCGCAATGGCGCGTTGCCGCGCAACGGCGTCGTCGTGCGTAACGGCGAAGGCGAGGCGGTGTGGGGGCTCGTTCTGGGTCTGCGCGGCGCCGACGCGAGCATGGTCGTCAAGGGCGTGAAGGAGCGGCTGGCAGAAATCGAGCCGACGCTGCCGAAAGGCGCCAAGATCGAAATCTTCTACGATCGCAGCGAATTGATCGGCAAGGCGGTCTGGACCGTACAGAAGGTGCTGATCGAGGCGATCGTCCTCGTCGTCATCCTGCTCGTCTTGTTTCTTGGCGATCTTCGCGCCGCGATCGTCGTGTCGGTCATTTTGCCGCTCGCCGCGCTCGCGACGTTCGGCATCATGCGCTGGTGGGGACTCTCGGCGAATATCATGTCGCTCGGCGGTCTTGCGATCGCCATTGGACTTTTGGTCGACTGCGCGGTCGTCGTCGTGGAGAACGTCGAACATCGCATGGCGCATGCGCATGACGTCAGTCTTTCCGATCGCATTTTCATGACGCTCGAAGGGACTCGCGAGGTCGCCGTCCCGCTCACTTCCGGTGTGGTCATCATCGTCACCGTGTTTCTGCCGCTGCTCTCTCTCGAAGGGCTGGAAGGGCGTCTGTTCGCGCCGGTAGCGCTGACCATCGCCTTCGCGCTCGGATCGGCGCTCGTGCTGTCCCTCACCGTCGTTCCGGCGCTGAGCGCGACGTTGCTGAAGCCCGGCCATGCCGATGAGCCCTGGCTGGTGCGCAAGCTCGCCGCAGTCTACGAGCCCTTGCTCAAGCGCTCGCTCGACAAGCCCTTAATCGTCGGCGCCGCCGCTATCATCGGCCTCGTCGTCGCCTTCACCGCCTATGCGGGCATCGGCCAGACCTTTATGCCGGTGATGAACGAGGGCACGCCCGTCATCACCATCCGCAAACATCCGACGATCAGCGTCAATATGGCCGCGGAGACCGACATGCGCATTCAGCGCGCGATCATGGAGCGCGTGCCGGAAGTCAAGGGAATGATGGCCCGGGCTGGCGCCGACGAGCTCGGCATCGATCCCGTCGGCCTCAACGACACCGATAATTTCCTGACGCTTGCCCCGCAAAGCGAATGGCGCGGCAAGGATATAGATTGGCTGATGGGCGAGATTCGCGCCGTTCTCGACAGCATGCCCGGCATTTCCTACGCCTTTTCGCAGCCGATCGACATGCGCGTGCAGGAAATGATCATCGGCGCCCGCGGCGACGTCGTCGTCAAGATATTTGGCGACGATATCGACGAGCTCAACCGCCTCACCCGCGAGGTCACCGCGACATTGCGCAAGATCAAGGGGTCGCGCGACGTTTTCGGTCTGCAGAACGACGGCATGCGCTATCTGACGGCGCGCGTCGATCGGCTGGCTGCCGGGCGCTTTGGCCTCAACGCCGGCGAGATTCAGGACGCGCTGCGCGTGTGGGTCGACGGTCAGCCGGTCGGCATCGTGCTGGAAGGGCCGATCCGCACGCCGCTCGTCATCCGCGGCTCGGAGACCTCGCGCCGCTCGTCCGTCGATTTCGCGCGGCTGCCGATGGTGTCGTCGGAAGGCAAAGTCGTCGAACTGTCACAACTCGCCGACGTGCGCGTGGAAAACGGGCCGATCCAGATCATTCGCGAGGAAGGCCGTCGCTTCGCCACCGTCCTCGCCAATGTGACGGGACGCGATCTTGTCGGATTCGTCGACGAAGCCAAGAAAGCCGTCGCTAAAAACGTAAAAACGCCGCCGGGATATCGCTATCAATGGGGCGGCCAGTTCGAAAACCAGCAACGCGCGTCGGCCCGACTCGCGATCGTCGTGCCGATCGCGCTGGCGCTGATTTTTCTCTTGCTTTATCTAACCTTCAACTCGGTGCTGCAGGCGACGCTGGTGTTCTGCAATGTGCCTTTCGCGGCGATCGGCGGCATTTTGGGCCTGTGGCTTTCGGGAGAATTCATGTCCGTGCCCTCGTCGGTCGGCTTTATCGCGCTTATCGGCATCGCGGTTCTCAATGGCGTCGTGCTCATCTCCTACATCAACAAGCTTGTGGCTGAAGGCACGCGCAGCACGCGCGAAGCGGTGTTAGAGGGCGCGCGTCGGCGCATGCGGCCCGTTATGCTCACCGCCACCATCGCGGCCTTCGGCTTGATCCCGTTCCTGTTCGCGCATGGGCCCGGCGCCGAGATCCAGCGCCCGCTCGCCATCGTCGTCATCGGAGGGTTGATCTCGGCCACGGTGCTGACCTTGATCCTGCTGCCGATTCTTTATGATCGCACCGCGAATCTGGGCTTGGTCATTCGTCAGAAGTTCCGCGCGCGCGCGAAGCGGCAACCCGCGCCAATGCGTGCGCGCGAGGACGCGCGCGCATGAGGATGGGCGCGGTCTACACGGCATTTTTCTTGTTTGTGTTCGCTTTGCCTTTCGAGACGGGAGTCTTTGCACAGGAGCAGGGCGAGCCGGCGGAGATGCAGATCAAAGCGTCTGTCAAAGCTGCACCCAAGAAAGCGCGCGTGACATCGCCCAAGAAAGCCGGCGCGCGGCCGCCATCCCAGCGAAGCGGCGGCGTGTTAGCGAAACATCTTGAGATGGCCGTCTTGGTTGATGCGCAGAGCCGTTCGCTCGAAGCGCAGTTTCGCGCCACCTCGGCGCGCTATGCGACGGCCAATTCGATTACGCCAGGCTCGCCCTACGTCGAGGGCTTGCAGCGAAACTCGGTCGCTGGCAATTTACGCAACTACAATGAAACCGAAGTTGAGGTCGGTATGCCCTTGTGGCTGCCCGGGCAGCGGGACGCCTATGCGGGAACTGTCACGACCGGACTCTTCGAGGTTGAAGAGCGACTGGCGCTTCGTCGATTAGAAGTCGCCGGCGTTTTGCGCGACGCGTGGTGGACTGCGCAGCGCGCGGCGCGCGAAGTCTCCGTTGCGCGCAATCGCGTCGCCACCGCCCGCGACATCGGCGCGGACATGACGCGCCGCGTCGAGCTTGGCGACGCCGCTCAGACCGATGCGCTGCTTGCCGAGAACGAAACGCTCGCCGCCGAAACGGAGCTTGCGCAGTCGGAGGGCGCGGTAAAGGTGGCGCGCGCCACCTACGCGGGCCTGACCGGCGGCGCGCAGCCGGATGGGAAGCTTGAATCCGTGCGGCCGCCGATCGACATCGAGGAGCATCCTGCGCTGCGCGCGCCCGTCGCCGCGCTTGCGCGCGCCAGAGCGCAGGCGGAGCTTGTCGACGCGACGCCGATCCCCAGTCCGGAGATCGGCATTTTCGGCCGGCAGGAACATAATGATCAATATGCGACTGACCGTTCGCTCGATCTCTTGGATCCGATCACGAACCAGCGCACGGATGCGACCACGGTGGGGGTGCGCATCCGCTTTCCGCTCCCGACCGCCGGCCGAAATGAGCCGAGACGCGCCGAGGCGCTCGCCGAAATGGATCGCGCCACCGCTGAATATGAGCGCGCGAAGCTCGTCGTGGTCGCCGAGATCAAGGCGGCGCACGCATCGCTGGCGGCGGCGCAACGCGCGGCGAAACTGGCCAACAGCCGTCTTACCGTCGCCAATGAACAGTTTGAACTGTCGCGCAAAGCCTTCAAGCTCGGAGAGATCAGCGCCTTCGATCTTTATCGCGTGCGGCAGATTCAACTCGAGGCGCAGCGCATGCAGGCGAACGCCGAGATCAATGTCGGCGTCGCGATCTCCCGACTTAATCAGGCGCAGGGATATGCGCCTTAGCAGTGGGCGATGCGCGATTTATGGACATTGGCGCACGAAGTCCGCGATACGCGCAATCGTCGGCTGATCGAGCAGCAGCGGCGCATGGCCCTGGCCTTCGACCCAGGCCTGTTCAAGGCGCGGCGCGCGCCGCGCCATCTCGTCAAAGACTTCGGGCGAGAGAATGTCGGAGTTCGTGCCGCGAATGGCGAGAATCGGAACATCCGACAGCGCGGCGAAGTCGTCCCAATGTTCCTTTGGCGCAACGTCGGGCAGGACAGAGTCGAGCGTATGCGACAATTCCGGATCGTAGCGCAGCAGAACTTTCCCGTCCTTCTCGACGAAGGTAAGCCGCGCATAATCCTCCCACTCCTGCGGCGAGACGCCGGAAAAATTGACGCCGGCGGTCATTCGCATCAGCGCGATTGCTTCGCGCATAGACGGGATGGGCGGCAGCTTGCCGACGTAGCGCTTAATGCGGAGCAGGCCGGCATGCTCGATCTTCGGTCCGATGTCGTTGAGCACCGCGCCGCGCACGATGCCGGGCCGGCGCGCCGCGATGCGCATCGTGTGAAGACCGCCGCGTGACGTGCCGATGAACACCGCTTGCGCGACGCCCGCGTCGGCAAGTTGAGCCATGATGTCGGCATGCTCGACGTTGAAGTCATAGCGTCGCCAGTCCTGATCCCAGTCGGATCGGCCGCGTCCACGATAGTCGAGCGCAAGAATCCTCCGGCCGTCGGCTTGCAGGGTCCTGGCGATGCGGTCGAAATCATCGGCCGAGCGGGCAAGCCCCGGCAGGCACACGACCGGGAGCGCCCCCCCGCCGCCGCCCGGCGGCGCGGGATAGTCGAAATAATGCAAGCGGAGCCCGTCGGCCGCGCGAATGTAGCGGCTAACCGGCTCTTGCGCAGACGCCATGGAACGACCATTCCCGCATGATGAAACCTGCCCCGTCGCAGCGACATTGACGCGATGAATCGGGTTTCGCAACTGCGCCGCTGGCGCTTTGTGTTCCTTGACTTCAAAGCCGGTTGCGGCGAGTTTGCCCGCGCCCGCGAGGCGTCCCTCGCCTAAAGGAAAACGCCGCCTCAATGCGCTCCTATCTCGACTTCGAAAAGCCCGTCGCAGAACTCGAAACCAAGGTCGACGAACTGCGCGCGCTGGCCGGAAACGGAGAGGCCGTGTCGATCGGCGAGGAGCTCAGCAAGCTCCAGGCCAAAGCCGCGAAGGCGCTCGCGGATCTCTACGCCGGCCTGACGCCCTGGCAGAAGATTCAGGTGGCGCGGCACCCGCAGCGGCCACATTTTTCTGACTATGTGCGGCAGCTTGTCGACGAGTTCACGCCGCTCGCCGGAGACAGGCTGTTCGGCGAGGACTTCGCGATCGTCGGCGGTTTCGGGCGGTTCCGCGGCGAGCCGATCTGCGTCATCGGCCAGGAGAAGGGCTCGGATACGTCGAGTCGTCTTCATCACAATTTCGGCATGGCGCGGCCGGAAGGCTATCGCAAGGCGGTCCGCCTGATGGAGCTCGCCGACCGTTTCGGTTTGCCGGTCGTCTCGCTTGTCGACACGGCTGGCGCTTTTCCGGGCATCGACGCCGAAGAGCGCGGGCAGGCCGAAGCGATCGCCCGCTCAACCGACGTATCGCTCTTGCTCGGCGTGCCCAATGTCGCGGTGGTGGTGGGCGAGGGCGGGTCCGGCGGCGCGATCGCGATCGCGGCGGCCAACAAAGTGCTGATGCTTGAGCACTCAGTTTATACCGTCGCGTCGCCCGAAGCCTCGGCCTCAATTCTGTGGCGTGACTCCGCCAAGGCGCAAGAGGCGGCGACGAGCATGAAGATCACAGCGCAGGATCTCTTAAAGTTCGGCATCATCGACCTGATCGTGACGGAGCCGCCGGGCGGCGCCCATCGCGATCCCCAGGCGGCGATTGGCGCAGTCGGAGAGGCGCTCGCCAAAGAGCTTGCCGGCCTGGCGAATTTGTCGCGCGAACAGCTGAGACAATTCCGCGCCGACAAGTTTTTGGCCATGGGCCGGAAACTTGAAGAGAAGCGTTAACGTAAATTCCAGAAGATTGGCCCTAAAAGCGCGTAGGCGCGCGATTCTCCGCTGATTTGGACACGGTCTCGTCCCATTATTTGTTTTTCCTGATCAGGCGCGGCGGCTCGCTTCCGAGACCTTCGCGAGGCGACTGCGCCGCCAGAGGGGACATTATGAAGACTCGAGGCATTGCGCCGGCGCCGGCGCTGGGGCTTGCCGTCCTGGCCGCCTTCGCGCTCTCAGCCTGCGAGCAGAGCGGTCTCGCGCATCGCTCGCTTGCGCCGATCCCCTCCGAGACTGTCGCGCTGATGGAGCAGGCCGGCACGACCAAGGAAGCGCCGATGCTGATCCGCGCCTACAAAAAGGAAGCGGAGCTCGAAATCTGGAAGATGCGGTCCGATGGTCGTTACGTCCATCTGAAAACGTTTCCGATGTGCCGCTGGTCGGGTCAGCTCGGACCCAAGCGTCGCCAGGGCGACCGCCAAGTGCCCGAAGGCTTTTACGCCATCGGCCCGGCGCAGATGAATCCGAACTCGAGCTATTATCTGTCGTTCAACGTCGGCTATCCGAACGCGCTCGATCGCGCCCTTGGCCACACCGGCGGCGACATCATGGTGCATGGCGCCTGCTCGTCGGCCGGCTGCTTCTCGATGACCGACAAGCAGATCGCGGAAATCTACGCGATCGCCCGCTCGTCGCTCGCCGGCGGTCAACGCGCGATCCAGATGCAATCCTTCCCCTTCAAGATGACGGCGGAAAATCTCGCCAGGCACCGTCTCGATCCCAACATCGACTTCTGGAAGCAGCTCAAGGAAGGCTCCGATCATTTCGAGGTGAGCTTGCAGGAGCCGCAAGTCGCCTTTTGCAACCGGCGTTACGTGTTCAACGCCGCCGGCTCGGCCAATCTCGATCCGGAGGCCGCCTGTCCGCCGCTCAAACAGGACCCGGAGATCGCCCAGGCGGTGGCCGAGAAGACCGCGAAGGACGAAGCCAAAATCGCCCAACTCGCGCAAAGCGGCGTGAAGCCGGTGCGGATCGTTTATCAGGACGGCGGCCAGCACCCCGCCTTTGCGTCGCGGGTTCCAGAGGTCAGCCGGCCGGAAACGATCCTTCCGCCCACCGAAATCGCCCTCGACGAGAAGCCGAACCGAGGCGCTGGGGCGGCTGCCGCCAAATCGCCGGTCGTGACCTTGGCCGCGGCGAAGGCCGCTGACGAAAGCCGGCGAACCCGCGTCGTCGCATTGGCGCCGATGCGCAGCGACCACCGCGACCTCTCCGCGCTCGCAGCCTCGGATCCAAGCCCAACCAACAGCGTGAAAAAATTGGTGCGTTCGAACAGGGATGCGGGAAATATTCCGACGCCGCCAGCCTCGATTGGCGTCAGGAAATCCGCGGCCGCTCATTCGTCCAGATCTTTTTAAGACCCTCGGATCCTTCGAGCAAACTCAAAGCCGCGCCTAGGCGCGGCTTTCTTTTCTGTCCAAGGCGATGGGCGGCGACTCGCTGAAGCTTTGCCGTGTAGCGAAAAATATCTTGACGCTTGTGCGGCGCAGCAATATAACAGTGCAACGCAGCGAGAGTTGTCTTGCTTCGTAGCCCTCCTTGGGCGTTTCCTCCCTTGACTTGGGCCGCTGGTTCGTCCGGCGGCCCTTTTTTATGCCAACAGGTGGAAAAACGAGCCGGAGACGCCGTTTCTCGCCAGTCCGGCTGGGCGTTCGTCGTCGCTATAGGCATCGCGCGCCATTGCGAAGGGCAGGCCTTCTTCACGAAGAACAGTCGCGTAGTGAAATTCATGGCCGCGCAGTCGAAATCCGACAGCGCCCAGCGGGTGGTCTGCCGCGAGTTGCGCCTGCCGATAGCCGAGATGCAATTTCCGCTGGGCGAAGCTCGTTTCCAGTTCGAGCAGTCCGGCCATTTCATGCGCCTCGCCCGCCGCGTCGATCAGCGCGCGGCCGAGAACCATGTAGCCGCCGCATTCGCCGTGGAGCCATCCTCTCTGAGCGAAACGCCGCAACCCCTTTATGAAGGACTGCGCCGCCGACAGCCGACCGGCGTGCAACTCCGGATAGCCGCCCGGCAGCCAGCAGAGATCGCAATCTTCGGGCGGCGCCTCGTCGGCGAGCGGCGCGAAGAAGCAAAGCTCCGCGCCGGCGTCGCGCCAGCTCTGCGCGAGATGCGGATAAAAGAAGGAGAAAGCGTCGTCGCGCGCCACCGCGATGCGCTGGGCCGGCGGCGGAAGCGCCACGACGCTTGTCATTCCCGACGCCCGCGCAGCGGGCGATCGGGAATCCAGAGCCTCGACAGGCGCGTCTGGCGTCATGCTGGATTCCCGATCGCTTCGCTTGCGCGAAGCGTCGGGAATGACATCGCCAGTTGCGGCGATCGTCGCGCAAGCGACAATCGCCGCGATATCCACATGCGCGTCTACGAAGTCCGCGAGCGCCTCGAGACGCCCGTCGAGACCTGCCGTTTCGCCCGCCTGCACCAACCCCAGATGGCGTTCGGGGAGGGAAACCGCCTCGTTGCGGGGCAGCGCGCCGAACACCGGGATGCCCAGCGCCTCGATCGCTTCGCCGGCGAGTCTGCGATGCCGCTCGGAGCCGACGCGGTTCAATACGACGCCGGCGACCTTTACGCGCGCGTCGTGTCCGGCGATGCCGCGAACAATCGCCGCCGCCGTCTGCCCTTGGCCGGAGACGTCATGAACGAGCACGACCGGCCAGCCGAGCATAGCGGCGATGTCGGCGCTGGCGCCGATTCCCGCCGCGCCGCCGGGCGCGCCGTCAAAGAGCCCCATCGCGCCTTCGGCGACCACGATGTCCGCGCCCTCGCTTGCCCGCGCGGCGAGCCGCGCGATCAGCGCCGCATCCATCGCCCATGAATCGAGATTGACGCCGGCGCGGCCGGTCGCCGCGGCGTGAAAGGCAGGGTCGATATAGTCCGGCCCGCATTTGACCGGGGCGACGCGCAAGCCGCGCCGCGTCAGCGCGCGCATCAGGCCGAGCGTCAGCGTCGTCTTGCCCGATGAGGAGCGCGCCGCGCCGATCAGCAGGCCAGGCGCGTTCACCTTTCGCCGCTCGGCCGAAAGCGCCGATCATAATCCGCGTCGTAAAGCGCGCTTTCGCGGAAATCTTCGCTCGCGAGCGCCGGTCCGACGAGAATGAGCGCGGTGCGCTCCATCGGCGTCTCGGCCGTGCGCGCCTCGATGTCGGCGAGCGTGCCGCGCACAACGCGCTCATCCGGCCATGAGGCGCGATAAACGAGCGCCACGGGACAGCCGCCGCCATAGTAGGGCGCCAGCTCTTCCACGACCCGCGCCAGCACATGGATCGAGAGGTGGATCGCGAGCGTCGCGCCGGATTGCGCGAATGTCGCGAGCCTTTCGCTCTCAGGCATCGATGAGGCGCGCCCCGACGTGCGCGTCAGCACCAACGATTGTGCGACTTCGGGCAGCGTGAGTTCGCGCTTCAACGCGGCGCTCGCCGCCGCGAAGGCCGGCACGCCAGGCGTCATTGTGCAAGGAATGCCGAGCGCGTCGAGGCGGCGCATCTGCTCTCCAACGGCGCTCCAGATCGAAAGATCGCCCGAATGCAGCCGCGCGACATCGAGGCCGGCGTCATGGGCCTGCTGCATTTCTGCGATGATGGCGTCGAGCGACAGCGGCGCGGTATCGACGATGCGCGCGCCCGGCGGACAATGCGCCAGCACGCCGGCAGGAACGAGCGAGCCGGCGTATAGGCACACCGGACTTCGCGCGATGAGATCCCGCCCACGCAAGGTAAGCAGATCGGCGGCGCCGGGGCCCGCGCCGATGAAATGCACGGTCATGACTTGTTCTCTTCGCCGCGCTTCGCCAGAGCGCAGGCGGCGACCGGCGTCGTCACGCGCGGCGCGACGAGGCGACTGTTTGGTCCGGCGCCGACAAGCGCCGCGGCTTCGGCGACGCTGCCGACTCCAAACATCGCCTGCACGCGCGGCGAATGCGTCGCCGCCGTCGCCTTGCGGGCGCGCAGCGCGGCGAGCGGCAGAAAGACAAGTTCAAGCCCAAGTTCGCGCGCCGCCTCGTGCACCCCGGCTTCCTGCGCCTTGCTTTCAAGCGCATAGAGCCTCGCCTCGCTCAGATCGACGTTATGCGTCTGCGCGACGCGGCGCACGAGTTCGACGATATCGTTCGCGGCGACGCCGCGTCTTGCGCCGAGCCCGAAGGCGTATGTCGCGTTCATCTCTTTGTCGCTCGCCATTGCGTGACCGCCATTGCTGGATCGAGCGCATGGAAGCGGCCGATGGGACGCGCATGCGCTATCTGCAGATGTATGAGCTCGCCGCCATTGTCGCGATAGGCGTCGGCGAGCAGCGACTGAGTCTCAATCGTAACGGCGTTGACGACGATGCGTCCGAAGCGAGGGAGCGCGTCCCATGCGGCGGCGAGCGTCGCCGCATCGGCGCCGCCGCCGATGAAGATCGCCTGTGGCGCATCGAGTTCGGCGAGCGCTTGCGGCGCTTCGCCCGCGACGACGCGCAGATCCGGAACGCCAAGCGACAGCGCGTTGCGCGCAATGCGCGCCGCGCGCGCCGCGTCGCGCTCGATGGCGATGGCGCGGTTTGCGGGATCGCTCAGCATCCATTCGATGGCGACGGAGCCGGCGCCGGCGCCGACGTCCCACAGCAATTCGCCCTTGCGCGGCGCGAGCGCGGAGAGCGTCACGGCGCGGATGTCGCGCTTGGTGAGCTGCCCGTCGTGTTCGAACCAATCGTCGGGCAGGCCCGGCGCAAGCGGAATGACCGCTGCGTCTTCGCCGGCTTCCACTTCGACGGCGACCGTGTTGAGCGGCGCAATGTCATTGAGCCCGAAGGCGTCGGCGCGCGCAGCGCGCAGCCGCTCCTTAGCGCCGCCGAGCCGCTCGAGCACATGGAGGCGCGATCCGCCCATGCCGCGCAGGGCTAGATGGCGCGCGAGGCGCGCCGGCGTCGTCTCGTCCCAGGAGAGCGCGATAATTCGTGCGCGCGGCTGCAAATGCGGCGTCACAAGCTCAAACGCGCGGCCGTGCAGCGAAAGCAGCGCGCAATCCTGCAGGCTCCATTTGAGCCGCGCGGCCACGAGTGAAAACGCCGAGGGCGACGGAACGCAGAAAATCTCGTCACGCGCGACATGGCGCGCGATGAGATCGCCGACGCCGTAGAAGAAGGGATCGCCTGAGGCGAGAACCACCGTGGGTTTGCCGTGCTGCGCGAGAATTCTGGGCAATGCGTCAGAGAGCGGCGAGGGCCATTGCAGGCGCTCCGCCGGCGCGTCGATCATCGCGAGATGTCGCGCGCCGCCGACGATCAGCGAGGCCTGCGCCACGAGCGCGCGCGCCGCCGGCGTGAGGGCGTCGGCGCCGTCTTCGCCGAGGCCGATCAGCGACAGCCATGGCGCGTTCATGTCGCCTTCCGCGACGTATAGACCCAGTCGCGCGCGCCCTCGCGCGCGATGCGCCGCGTGCCGCTGGCGCCGATCACGACAAGCGTCGACATATCGACCTTGTCGCCCGCGGCTTCGTCGAGCCGCGTCAGAATGATCTCCTCATTCTCACGCCCGACGGACTTCGCCAGACCGACGAAAGTCTCGCCGGGAAGATGACGACGCAGCAGCGCAAAGGCGTCGTCGATGCGCGTCGGCCGCGCGCGGGACGCGGGATTATATAGCGCGATGACAAAGTCGCCTTGCGCGGCATGTTCCAGCCGTTTGGCGATGACGTCCCACGGCTTGAGATTGTCGGAGAGCGAGATCGCGCAAAAGTCATGGCCGAGCGGCGCGCCGAGCCGCGCCGCCGCCGCCTGCATCGCCGAGACGCCGGGCAGCACGCGAATGTCGAGATCGCGCCACTCCCGCGGGCCGCAATCGACCGCTTCGAACACCGCCGCCGCCATGGCGAAGACGCCGGGATCGCCGCCGGAGACGACAGCCACGCGGCGACCCTGCGCGGCGCGCGCCAGCGCCCCCTGCGCGCGGTCGATCTCGACGCGGTTATCGCTTGCAAGCCGTGTCTGTCCTGCGCGCTCGGGAACGCGCGCGACGTAAGGCGCATAGCCGATAATGTCCTGCGCCTCGTCGAGCGCCGCCTGCGCCTCGTGAGTCAGCCATCGCGCGTCGGCCGGACCGAGGCCGACAATGTCAAGCGCGCCGCTCAAGGGCGTCGGCCTCGCCCCGGCACCAGCGCCATCGAAAAATAGGGCGCGTCATCGTCGCGCTTGTCGGCGAAGCGCATGATCTTTTCGCCGGGCATCGCGCCGCGTTCGACATAGATTGCGCGATCGATGACGCCGGCGCGAGTCATCGCGCGGCGCAGCTTGGCGAAATTGCCGCCAAGCTTCATCACCACCGCGGCGTCGGTTTCGGCGAGGCGCGACGCAAGTCTGTCTTCGTCGAGCGTCGCGGGCAGAACGGTGAGAATGTCGTCGCCCCAGGCCATCGGCTGGCGCGCCGCGGCGAAACACCCCGACATGCCGGAGACGCCGGCGCAAATCTCGACGCGAAAACGCGCGTCAAGCCGTGCGAACATATGCATGAAGGAGCCGTAGAGCAGCGGATCGCCTTCGCAGAGCAGCGTCACGTCGCGACCGGCTTCGAGCAGGGCGCGAATGCGCATCACGCAATCTTCATAGAAGTGCTGAAGCGACGAGACATATTCCGGCTGATCGAAAGGAATCTCCGTCGTCACCGGATAGAGCAGCGCAATCTCTTCGCACCCCGGCGCGAGATAGGGCGCGGCGATCGCGCGCGCGTGGCTTGCGCGTCCGCGCTTGGCGAAGAAAGCGACGACGCTCGCCGCGCCGATGAGGCGCGCGGCCTTCACCGTCACAAGCTCCGGATCGCCAGGACCGAGTCCGACGCCGATCAGCGCGCCGAGCGTCGCGACGGCTTCATGCGAGGTCGAGGCGAGCGCGTTCATTCCTTTTCGCTCGCCAGCGCATTGATGGCGGCGGCGGCCATGGCGCTGCCGCCCTTGCGGCCTTTCACGATCACGAAGGGAACGCGCCCATATTCGCGCAGCGCGTCCTTCGATTCCGCCGCGCCGACGAAGCCGACCGGCATGCCGATGATGGCGGCCGGCGGCGGCGCGCCTTCGTCAATCATCTCGAGGAGACGGAACAGCGCGGTGGGCGCATTGCCGATCGCGACCAATGCGCCATCCAGTCGGTTGCGCCACAGCTCCAGCGCCGCGGCGCTGCGCGTGGTTCCGATCTCGGCGGCGAGCGCCGGCACGCGCGGCTCAAGCAGCGTGCAGACCACCTGGTTCTCCGTCGGCAGACGCGAACGGGTGACGCCATGCGCGACCATGTTGGAGTCGCATAGAATCGACGCGCCTTTCTGCAGCGCGTCGCGCGCCGCCGCAACAAAATCCGGCGAGAACTCGATGTCGTCGGCGAGTTCCACCATGCCGCAGGCGTGGATCATGCGCACGGCGATCTTTTCCTGCTCGGGCGTGAAACGCGCGAGGTTCGACTCGGCGCGAATGGTCGCAAAAGAGCGCGCATAAATCTGCGCGCCTTCGTGGATATAGTCGAAGCGGCGGCTCATTGCGTCCGACCGCTTGCGCGCGCGGAGAGTTCGCGCATCACGGCCTCGAAGGTCAGCGATCTGAAGCTCGGCGCGCCGTCGGCGCCGGCATTCTCGATGAGATCGAACCCTTCGGCGTTGGCAAGCAGCGTGATCGGCGAGGCGCTCTGCCGGGCGCAGCCTTTCGCGCAGCCCGAAAGATGAAGGCCAACGCCGTCAGCGCCGCCGATCATCTGCGCAAGCGGCGCGAGATCCATCACATGCGCGCGCGTCTCGGCGATCGCCTGCGGACATTCCGGCGCGCCGGGACAGGCGATGACGGCGAGGCGCTTGTCGTCGGCCGACGTGATGAGGTCGTGGTCTTGCGCGCGCGAGACGACGCGTCGCGCATTGTCTTTATCGGGCGTGACGATCAGCAAGGCGCGCCACGGCGTGAGGCGCAGTTCGCCGGTTCCCTCGCTTTGTGCAAGATCGGCCACGGCGGCGAGTTCATCTGCGCGCCAGCGACCGAAGGGCGCGCCGACGCCGGCGAAAGCGAGCGCGCCGCAGCGTTGCGCCCCATAAATATGCGCGCGGGACGCGGGCGCCGGCGCTTCCCTGGAGACGCGCATGACGAGCCCGGCCGCGCGTGGCAGCGCGTCGGCGCCGAGCGCCTCGACCAACGTGCGGACGCGCCTGAAGCTATTTGCATGACGGTCGCGCAGCTCCACGAAGGCGCGCGCAAAGCGCAACGCAACGTCGAGCGCGTCACCGGCCGCGACGACTACGGCGCGATCAGGAACGCCGGCGATGCGAATTGCGACATCGCCGTTTGCAATTGCTTCGATCCGAATGTCGGCCTCGACGTCGGCAAGCGACAGCGCGCCGCCATCATCCAGAAGAAACAGAAATTTCGGCGGAAGCGCGCGAAGCGCCGCGTCGCGCTGCAATTCCGCAGCAAGCTCCACAGCCATGACGTTGGCGTCGAAAGCGCCGGCGACGAGGCCGGCGAGCGGTGACGCGATGACATTCGTCACGCGTTCGGCGTCGGCGCTCGGCGCGAGCATGCCGATCGCCTCGAGGCCGCGCAGGGCTTCGGCGATCGTCGCCTCGCTGATCCCGCGCAGTTGCAGTTGCGCGCGCTGCGAGAGATCAATCAGCCCATTGCCGCAGTTGTCCGCAATTCTCGCGATCTCGCGCGCCTGCGCCGCGCTCATGCGAGAGCCGACCGCCTTGGCGCGGATCAGCAAACCGTCGCCGCTCGGCATCGGCGCGAAGGCTCCGGGACACCAGCCCTTGATCTCAGGCCTCGGCTGCAAGACGCCCTCCCTCCTGGCGTTCGATATCGCTTAAGGCGCCGCGCACGCTGTTGCGTTGCGTATTCCACAAGCCGCGCGCGAGCGCTTCGCTAAAAACGCGCGCGATTGCGGTGAGCGCGCGAGGATTTTCCATGGCGAGAAAAACTCGCGTCGCATCATCGCCTAAGGTCGCGTCAAAAGCGAGATCGAATTGCGCATCGCTGATGAGGCCGCTTGTCGCGGCGAAAGCATAGAGATTGTCTATCGTCTCGGCGATTTCGCCGGCGCCGCGGTGGCCGTGCCGCTTCTGGCCTTGAAGCCATTGGGGGTTGGCGAGCCGCATGCGCAGGACGCGCGCGATTTCGTCTTTCAGAGCGCGCGGCCGTAACCGTTCCGGCCGCGTCGCATCGATATGCACCAAATCGGCGTCGCCGCCAAGCATGGCGTTGGCGGCGGCGAAACCGCCCTCGTAATCGGCGAAGGCGGGTCCGATCAGAACGTCGACTTCCGCCATGTCTTGCACATGGATATGCGCGTCGGCGTCAGCGACGCGCGCGCTGAACGCGGCGACAGCCTCGTCGCTTTCGCCCGCGCGATCATAGGCGTGACCGGCGGCGCAAAGATAGGCGCGCGCAAGATCGTCGCGGTCCGACCATTCGCCGCGCAGCACGCGATCGCTCACGCCAATTCCGTAAGCGCCGTCAGCAGCCCCGAAGACGCGGCGCAGATCGTCAGCCGCCTTCAGCGGATTGATTTCAGCGTCTTCATCGCGCGCGGCGACCGCGCGCACGGCGTCGTCGAACAGCGCGATGAGATTTCCGAACATGTCGCGAAACAGCCCCGAGACCTGCAGCGTCACGTCGACGCGCGGAAACTCGAGCCGCGCCTGTGGCAAAATTTCGAAGCCGATGACGCGCGCGCTCGCCGTGTCCCAGCGCGGCGCGACGCCGAGAAGCGCGAGCGCTTGCGCGAAATCCTCACCGCCGGTGCGGATCGTCGCGCTGCCCCACAGGTCGAGCATGATATAGCGCGGGAATTCGCCATGCAGTTGCGCGTGGCGCGTCATCACCTCGGCGGCGGCGCGACGGCCAATGTCATAGGCCGTTTGTGTGGGCGCATGGCGCGGATCGATGCAATAAAGATTGCGGCCGGTCGGCAAAACGTCGGCGCGCCCGCGCGATGGCGCGCCGGCCGGGCCGGGCTCGACGAAGCGGCCCGCAAGCGCGGCGATGAGCGCGTTGCATTCGGCGCGCGCGCAGGCGTCGCGCGCGGTATCCGCGTCTGAATTTGCTTGGGCGCGCCCGAAGACATGGAGTCCGTCGCCGATGCGCATGTCCTTCAGGTTGCACATCCAGGCGTCGAGGCGCGTCAATGTCTCGGCGATGTCCATCTCGCGCGAGACGCCGCATTCCACGGCAAGGCCGCTGCGCTCGGCTTCATCGATGATGGCGCCGGCGACGAGTCGCGCGCGGCGCGCGTCGAGCGCGCTCGCCGTCGCATATTCGTCGAGCAGCGTTTCAACTTTCGCCGCGGCGTCGAAGAGTTCGGCGTCGACGAGCGGCGGGGTCAGATGACCGATGGTCACGGCGCATGTGCGGCGCTTCGCCTGCGCGGCTTCGCCGGGATCATTGACGATGAACGGATAGATGAGCGGCGTCGGCCCGAGCACGGCTTCCGGCGCGCACGCCTCGGACAGCATGACCGATTTGCCGGGAAGCCATTCCAGCGTGCCATGCGCGCCAAGATGAATGAGCGCGTCAATCTTTCGCATATGCCGCAGCCAAAGATAGAAGGCGACATAGGCGTGACGCGGCGGGCGCTGCACGTCGTGATAGGTCTCGTAACGCTCCGTGCGCGCGCCGCGATCGGGCTGCAGCGCGATGAAGAGCTTGCCGGCTTCGAGACAGGAAAAGCGGAAGGCGCCGTCGACGACGGCAGGATCATCCTGCGGCGCGCCCCAGGCGTCGTTGACGCTTGCGACGAAGTCGGGGGAGACGTTCGAGAGCAACGCCAGATAGTCGGCGAGCGAAAAACTGACGACGAACGTCTGGTCTTCAAGGCATCGCAACAAAGATAACGCGTGCACCTTCTCCCCCTGGCGGGAGAAGGTGTCGTCGCGGAGCGACGACGGATGAGGGCCCTCACCCGACCCTGCTGCGCAGGGCCACCCTCTCCCGCCCGCGGGAGAGGGGAGCGCGTTGTCAGCGTCATTGCCAAGGTCATATCCCGCATCGATCAACGCCGCGACGATCTCATGCACGCTTGCTTCCGCATCGAGGCCGATGGCGTAGCCGCCGCGGCCGCGCCGCGCCGGATAATCCGAGAGAATGAGCGCGAGGGTTTTTTCTGCGTTGGGTTTGCGGCGCAGCCGCGCCCAGTTCAACGTGAGGTCCGCGACGAAGTCGATGCGCGATTGCTCAGGCGCGTGACGCGTCTCGCTGAATTCCGCCGCAAGACGCAGCGGCGCTTCCTCCTTGAAGGAAATCGCGCGCGTGAAGATGCGACCGTCAACTTCCGGCAAGACGACATTCATCGCGAGATCTGCGCCATTCGCGCCGCGCATCGAAGCGGCCCACGCATCGCGCGAAGAGGTGGCAAGAGCGACCTGCAGCACCGGCGCGTCCGCGCAATCGAGCACGCTTCCGCTGTCGCGCCGCGCCGAAAAGGCCGTGGCGTTGAGGATGACGTTGGGCGCGAAAGTCTCGAGCGCACGCGATACGAAAGCTTCGCTCTCGGCCTCTTTCAGGCTCGCCACGTAAACCGCCTCGACCGCGAAGCCGCGCTGCGCCAGCGCGTCGGCGAGCGCGATGATCGGCGCGACATCGTCGGCGAGGAACATGGCGCGATAGAAGACGATCGTCGCGCGCAATTCGCCGCCGGCGCGGCGCGCGAATTCGAATTGTCCGGCGTTGGCGACGGGAAGGCTTTCCCGCCACTGCGCCGGACGGCCGATGAGAGTCGATGCATAACCGAGAAACGAACGCAGATTGTCGGGACCGCCGTCCTGAAAGAACCGCCAGATTCGATTGAGCGTCTCCGCGCCGAGCGTCGACGCTTGCTTCAGACGCGCGTCGTCGTGCATATCGCCGGGAACGATCGCAAGCGCAATACGCTTCGCGCGCGCAAGCGCCTCAAGCTGTTCGACGCCATAAGCCCAATAGTCCTTGCCGCCGAGCAGCCGCACGACGATCAGCCGCGCATGTCGCGCCACGGCGTCGAGATAGAGATCGACGGAGTAGGGGTGCTTCAATTGCGTCAGCGACGCGCAGCGAAAGCTCGGGAGGCTCGCGCCGCTTTGCTCATAAAGTCGCGCCAGCAGCCGCAGCTCGGAATCCGAAAAGGACAGAAACACGATCTCTGCTGGAGATTGTCCGAGATCGACGGCGGCGCCGGCGTCGTCGAGATTATGGAGATCGCGCGGCAGAAGATGCATGGCGTATCACGGCTGCGCCAGCGTCGCGATCACCGCGTCGCGATTAAGGCCTTTCTCGCCGATGATCACGACGCGACTCATGCGCGGCTCATCGGGCTTCCACGCCCGATCGAAATGATGTTCGATGCGCGCGCCGACGCCTTGCACGAGCAGGCGCATCGGCTTGCCGACGACTTCAACGAAGCCCTTGATGCGCAGCACGTCATGCGCGCGCGCCGCTTCAGCGAGTCGCGCAACCAGCGCCGCCGGATCGGCGACGGCCGAGAGAGAGACGACGAAGCTGTCGAAGTCGTCATGGTCGTGTCCGGGCTCGGCGTCATGATGCGACGGACGGGTGGCCAGATCATCCTCCGCCGCCGCCGACAGGCCGAGCAGCACGAGCGGATCGACTCGCCCGCCGCTGGCGCGCACGATCTTCGCCGCTTTCCGAGCGCCGAGCGCCAGACGATCCGCGACGTCGCGTTCTTCGTCGGCGCCCAGCAGATCGGTCTTGTTGAGGATGATGAGATCGGCGCAGGCAAGCTGATCGTCAAACACCTCTTCAAGCGGATTGTCGTGATCGATCGTCCGCGTGTCTTCGCGCTCTTGCGCGATCGCGTTGAGATTGTCGGCGAAACGGCCCTCCGCCACGGCCTTGCCGTCGATGACGGCGATGACGCCGTCAACGGTCAGCTTCGAGCGGATCGCCGGCCAATCGAACGCCTTTATCAGCGGTTTGGGCAGCGCCAGTCCTGATGTTTCGATGATGATGTGGTCGGGACGCTTTTCATGCGCGAGCAGCGCTTCGATCGCCGGGATGAAATCGTCGGCGACGGTGCAGCACAGACAGCCGTTGGCGAGTTCGACGATGTTTTCTTCCAGGCAGTTTTCGACGCCGCAGGCGCGCAGGATTTCGCCGTCGACGCCGACGTCGCCGAATTCATTGATGACGAGCGCGAGGTGCCGATCCTTGGCGTTCTCGAGCACATGACGAATAAGCGTCGTTTTCCCCGCGCCGAGGAAGCCGGTGACGATCGTTGCAGGGATTTTGGTGCCGCTCATGACGCCTCCTGTTCACGCGATAAGAGTCGCCAGACGAGACCGGCGAGCGCGCCGGCGAGCGCCCAGCTGATCGCCTGAACGGCGAGCGAGGCGGCCGCGAAGCGCGCGGCGAGCTCCGCCGGCGCCGTGCTCTCGGGCGTCGCGGGCTGCGGCGCGAAGAAATGCGGCGCGACGATCAGCGCGACGGCGACGATCTTTGCCGCCGTCGAGTCAAGCCGCAACAGGGCAAACAGTCCGGCGCCGGTGGACAGCGCGGTCGCGAGCCACCAGATTTGACGCGCGGCGAGTTCGGTTTCCGCCATGCCGGGAAGCTGCGGCGCGAGGCCCAGACTCGTCGCGAGCCCCGTCGCGGCGAAGGCGCAGGCGCCCCACAGCGCGGCGCGGCGCGGCGCGATGGCGTCGCCAGAGAGAAGCATCGCGGCGAGCAATATGAGCGCGTAGCCGATCGAGACAGCGATCGTCGCGAGGCTGGTCGTCGCTGTGCGGCTCAGGCCGGAAAGCGCTGCGCCCGCGTCGCCGCCGTCATGCGCATGCTGCGCCGCCTCATAGACCTCGGCGGCGAGGATGAGCGGCGTCGTGGTGAAGTGCTGCAGGGCTGCGACCGCAAGCCCGGCGACAAGGCCGGCGATAAGGCCGGTCGTCAAAACGCGCGCGATCAAGCGCGTTGCGGCCTAGTGACAGGGGAAGGAGAGCGCGTGGCGCGTGTCATGCGCCGCGTCATGCACGCTTTCTGGATAGGCGAAGCCCGCAAGCCAAACAAGGCCAAAGCCGAGAGTGAGCGCAACGACGGCGGCCTTCAGCGCGTCGAGTCTCGAAGCGGCGAAGGCGGTGGAATTAACGGATTTGACGTTCATATCGGTCTCCCTGCCGCCCCACCGGCGGCGATGCGATGCGCGCGGCGATCCGAAAACGATCGCCCTGACGGCAGGTCTCCTGGCTCCCGGGTCGTCGGACCGCGCCGCCTTCCCAAGCATCACGCTCAGTGGCAGATGGCGCGGACCTTGCCGGCTACAGTTGCGGGGGCAGCCGCGGAAAAAGGCGTAATGCCCGCGCCGCGTTCCCTTTTCACTTCTTGCGAAGGACCGTCTCGACTAGTCATATGCGCGGCTTAGGCTTCCGTCAAACGGGCAGAGGAGCGCTTGTGACCGAGATGAATGTAGACGACGAGGCGCGCCGCCATCGTCTCAAGATGGAGAAGCGCAAGGCCGTCCAGGACGCCGAGGTCGCCGGCAAGACGGTCGCCCGCAAAGGCTTGCTGATGGTCCACACCGGCGCCGGCAAGGGTAAGTCGACGGCGGCCTTCGGGCTGGCGCTTCGCGCGCTCGGCCATGGCTGGAAGATTGGCGTCGTTCAGTTCGGCAAGGGCCAGTGGCGCACCGGCGAGCGCAATATGCTCGAAAAGCTTGGCCAAGAGTTCGGTCAAGAATTCGGTCAAGTCGCCTGGCATACGCTCGGCGAGGGCTTCACCTGGGAGACCCAGGACCGCGCGCGCGACGCGGCGGCGGCGCGGCGCGCCTGGGAGAAGGCGCGCGAACTGATGGACGACCCTCACATTCGCCTACTGGTGCTCGACGAATTGAACATTTCGCTGCGCTATGAGCATTTGCCGCTGGAGGAGGTGCTGGGCGCGCTCGCCGCGCGTCGCGACGATCTCAACGTCGTCGTGACCGGACGCAACGCCAAGCCGGAGCTCATCGCCGCAGCCGATCTCGTGACCGAGATGACTCTCGTCAAGCACCATTTCGGCGCCGGCGTCAAAGCGCAGGAGGGAATCGAATTCTAATCTGGAGCCTATGCTCTGAAGGCCGCCGGCATATCGCTCTTGGCAGCGGCTCGCGTAGAGAATACGCTTTGCGGGCAGGCAGTTCCGTGACGGACAGGGACGCGCGCCAGCGACGCGAGCAGGCATCCCGAGGCGCGTCAGTCCTAGGCTGAACTCTCAACATCATCTGGACCCGAAAGCTCGATGGACGTTTACGGCGCGCTCCGCTTTTCCGCTGCGAGGATCTCCAACGAACTGTTTTCGGCGGGATCGATTTTTTCGGTCTATTCCCTGGCGACGACGTTTCTCATCGCCGTTGTCGCGCTGGCCTATCAGCGCAAGATGCGCCGGGGGCGCGTCAACCCGCGGGCCATGGCGCGGGCGATCTTCGACAAGCGACTTCTGCTATCCAAATCGTTTGCCGCGGACGTCAAGCTCTTCATCCTGAGCGTCGTTCTCATGCCGGTCGTGGTGGGCGCGCTCGTTCTATCGTCGAATGCCGTCGCGACGCTCGTGAGCGCCGCGCTGCGCGGTTCGTTTGGCGCTTTTGCGCCGGTCTCTTGCTGTGACCTTTCGATAAAGCTCTTCTCTACCGCTGCGCTCTTTTTGGCCTATGAGATCGGCTATTGGGTCGATCACTACCTCAAGCATCGAATTCCGTTTTTGTGGGAGTTCCACAAGGTTCATCACACCGCCGAGGTGCTTACCCCGGTGACGAACTTTCGCAATCATCCGATCGACAACATCATTTTCGGCTACATGCTCGCGACGTTCATTGGTGCCGCGTCAGGCATATTGGCTTGGGTCTTTGGGCGAACCACAGAATCCTTCACGGTCGACGGGAAGAACATCCTTTTCATCTTCTTCCTTTGGACGATCGGGCATCTTCAACATTCGCAGTTCTGGATTCCCTTTCGCGGGATTTGGGGACACGTCGTCCTAAGCCCCGCGCATCACCAGATCCATCATTCGACAGATCCGCAGCACTTCAATCGCAACTTTGGCAGCGTTCTCGCCATTTGGGACTGGATGTTCGGATCGCTCGAGATGCCATCGACCAAGAACCCGCGCCTTAAATACGGGGTCGAGGAAGACGCCGCGGACCCGCATTCGTCGCTCGGACTATTGGCGACGCCAATTTATAGAGCCGCCCTCGCGTTCTGGCGCGCGCTCGCCGATGCGTGGAATGCAGGGAGTGAGCGACTGGAGCAGCGACGTCAAAGGCTAAAGAGCACAGGCATATTATGAGCCGCATTCGCGCCGATTTGCTGCTTGTGCTGGCGGCGTTCATCTGGGGGACGGCCTTTATCGCCCAAAAAAACGCCGGCGAGCTTATGGGCCCCGTCACCTTCGTCGGCGTCCGTTTTCTCCTGTCGTGCGCCGCGCTCGCGCCGCTGGCGCTCTACGAGCGCCGTCACAGCGGCTCTCCGCTGAAAAAGGGCGATTTGCCTCTCGCCGGCCTTATCGGCTTTTGCGTCTTCGCCGCCGCCGCTTTGCAGCAAGTCGGCCTTGCCACGACAACGGCGACAAACGGCGGATTTCTCACGGCGCTATATGTCGTGCTCGTTCCAGTGTTCGTCTTTGCGCAGACCGGCGTTAGACCCCGGCAGGTCGTTCTCGTCGCGGGCCTCGGGTCTATCGCGGGCGCCTGGCTTCTCACGGACAACGCGCAGCTCCAGAGTTGGACGTCGGGCGACGCCTTGGTTCTGATTGCGGATATTGCGTGGGCGGCCGGGATCAGTCTCGTCCCGACCTTTCTCGCTCGTACCGATCGGCCGTATTTTTTGGCTTTCGCGCAGTTTGGCGTCATCGGCGTTCTTGGAACCGTCGTGGGCCTTGGCGCCGAGCCTTTTTCGCTCGATGGCCTGATCGCCGCCCTGCCGTCGATTCTCTATGCGGGGCTTTGCTCCGGGGGGATCGCCTTCACGCTTCAAATCGTGGCGCTCAACTATACGCCAGCGGCCGAAGCCGCGCTCATCATGTCGCTGGAGAGCGTTTTCGCAGCCTTGTCGGGCGCCATCCTGCTGTCCGAGCGCCTCACCGGGCCGGCGATGCTGGGCGGGTTGCTGATCCTGCTCAGCGCCGTCTTCGTCGAAGCTGGACCGGCCGCGCAAAATATTTGGGCGTCGCAATATTGGAGTCGGCTGTCGCAAGTGTGGAGTCGGGCGCGTTAGAGCAGGTTCCGAAAAAGTTGACAGACTTTTTCGAGGAGAACCTGCTCCAGCATTTTGATTTTGAGCGATTCCTTATCGATCACATGATTCCCTGTGATCAGGAAGCGCTCTAAGCGTCCGAAAAAGTGGAAGCCGACGCTCGATCACGTCGAGAACGTCGGCTCCAAAATGATCTGCGCGGTAACCGGCCGATCGCCCGCCAGAAAGACAAGGGCCGGGAGCTTGCGCGCCCGGCGAGTCTTTTCGGCAGGGGTATGTTTTACTGGATCATGCGGGCGGTAGAGCCAACGCCATCGCCCTGGATGCCGCCGCGGTTGCCCGTGCCGTTGGTTCCTTCAGGAGAAATCCAGTCCGGAACCCAGGTCAGAGCGACGACGACGAACGCGACGAAGGCGGCGATCCAAAGCAGCATCTTGCCGATATCGCCGGTATTGTGAACGTTGACGGCCATGCGTTTTCCCCCTGTTCTTGATTTTACGTGAATGCTTGCCGCATCGAGAGGGAGCCTAGCTTGTTTCCGATCGGATGGCAATGCGCTCTTGCGGGGGCTCAAAGCGCCGCCAAAAAATCAATATTACCGTTGAGATTCAAATCGTTAACATGCGACAAGAGGTCGCGGACGTTGCAAAAAATTAAGCGCATTTCCTGTCCTCGCGTTCCCTTCGAACGCCGATCCGCCAGCCACGCATCGAACGGCTAAAGCGTCCGCGCGGGTTGGTCGGCGGCGGCCCTTGCCGGACGTAGGCGCATCGCCTATAAGCGCGGCATTCCACAGGCGAGGGTTACGCGGCGTCTGCCTCAAGACGTCGCTCCGGTGGCCGGTTCTCCGGCCTCTTTCATCTCTCGCCGAGGTTCAACCGGAGAAAAGACACTATGGCTCTGCCCGATTTCACCATGCGCGGCCTCCTGGAGGCCGGCGCTCACTTCGGCCATCAGTCGCATCGCTGGAACCCGAAGATGGCGCCTTATATCTTTGGCGCCCGTAACAACATCCACATCATCGATCTCGCCCAGACGGTGCCGCTGCTCCATCAGGCGCTGAAGACGATTTCGGACACTGTCTCCAAAGGCGGACGCGTGCTGTTCGTCGGCACCAAGCGCCAGGCGCAGGAACAGATCGCCGACGCCGCCAAGCGGAGCGCTCAATATTACATCAATTCCCGCTGGTTGGGCGGCACGCTCACCAATTGGAAGACGATTTCCGGATCGATCACCCGTCTGCGCAAGCTCGACGAGCAGCTTTCGGCCGGCGCATCGGGCATCACCAAGAAAGAGCGCCTGCTGCTGACCCGCGAGCGCGACAAGCTCGAAAAGGCGCTCGGCGGCATCAAGGATATGGGCGGCACGCCGGATTTGATCTTCGTGATCGACACCAACAAAGAGCAGCTCGCGATCAAGGAGGCGAATCGCCTCAAGATTCCGGTCGTCGCCGTGCTCGACACCAATTGCGATCCGGACGGCGTCAGCCATCCGATCCCCGGAAACGACGACGCGGGCCGCGCCATCGCGCTCTACTGCGATCTCGTGGCGAGAGCCGCCATCGACGGCATTTCGCGCAGCCAGGGCTCGGTGGGAATCGATATCGGCGCCGATGAGTCGCCGGCGCTTGAGCCCGCCCTCGAGGCGCGCCCGGTGGTCCGCGAAGATTTGCGTCCCGCCGAGGTCGCCGGCGCGGAAGCAGATACGCCTGTCGAGGCCTTCGAATTGCTGTCGGCGCCGCGCGGCGCTCCGGACGATCTCGCCAAGCTGCACGGCGTCGGCCCGCAGCTCGTCAAAAAGATGAACGACGCCGGCGTCTACCACTATTGGCAGCTTGCCGCGATGACTCCGGCGGACGTCGAAAAACTCGACGGCGAATTGAAGTTGAACGGCCGCATTGCGCGCGACGGCTGGGTCGATCAGGCGAAGGCGCTCCTCGCAGCCTGATCAATCCGTCAAGTCCAATGCTTAAGACGCGCGCGCCGGTCCAGTGGGCCGGCGTCGTCGCATGACTCTCCGAGAAGGAATTTCAGCCATGGCTACGATCACCGCCGCCCTTGTGAAGGAACTGCGCGAGAGCACCGGCGCGGGCATGATGGATTGCAAGGCGGCGCTCACCCAGACGGACGGCGAGTTCGAAGCGGCGGTCGACTGGCTGCGCAAGAAGGGCCTCTCCAAGGCCGCGAAGAAAGCCGATCGCGTCGCCGCCGAAGGGCTTGTCGCCGCGCTCGTCTCAGAGAATTCGGGCGTCGTCGTCGAGGTGAATTCGGAGACGGACTTCGTCGCCCGCAACGCCGATTTCCAGACGCTTGTGAAGAACATCGCCGAAGTCGCCTTAAAGAGCGGCGCGAGCGACGTCGAGGCGCTCGGCAAGGAAGCCTATCCCGGCGGCGGAACAGTGAGCGAAGCGATCACCCATGCGATCGCGGGCATCGGCGAGAACCTGACGCTGCGCCGCGCCGCCGCGCTCAGCGTCGGCGCGGGCGTCGTCGGCCGTTACGTGCATGCGCAGGTCGTCGACGGCCAGGGCAAGATCGCGGTGATCGTCGCGCTCGAATCGACAGGCGACAAGGACGTGCTGGCGACGCTCGCGCGCCAGCTCGCGATGCATGTCGCCTCGGCCAATCCGCTGGCGCTTGACGCTTCGGGACTCGATCCGGCGACGGTCGAGCGCGAGAAGAAGCTGCTTGCCGAGAAGAACGCCGGCAAGCCGGAAAACGTGCTGCAGAAGATCATCGACTCTGGCATCAAGACCTACGCCAAGGAGGTCTGCATGCTCGATCAGGTCTCGAACCACCCGGATCACGGCGGCAAGAACGTCGCCCAGGCGGTCAAGGAGATCGAAGGCAAGGCCGGCGCGCCGATCGCCATCAAGGGCTTCGTGCGCTACGCGCTCGGCGAAGGCATCGAGAAACAGACGAGCGACTTCGCCGCCGAGGTCGCGGCGGCTGTGAAGGGGTAAGACATTCCTCCGCTTGTGGTGAAAAGGTTAGTGCGGGCCGGGGCGTTTACCCCGGCCTTTTTTTGTTTCCGCGAACCTCTCCGCGTCATGCCCGGCCTTGTGCCGGGCATCCACGGGTCTACTCAGCGGCGCCGCGTGGATGGCCGGGACAAGCCCGGCCATGACGGCTGAAAGTCCGCGCCGTCACTCCCCACACATCGCCGCCGCGACTTTCGCCTTCGCCTTATCCTTGGGGCCGAGTGCGCAAAGAAGATGCAATAGCTGTTGGCGATGCTTTTGGTTGTCGCGGCCTCGCGAAACAATCGCAGCCGCGCGGCGTTTAGCTCCTGACCTGATCTTCGTCGCAGGGCGAAGATCGAGCAGAGGGAGCAGCGCATGCGCGCCAAGAAGACCGCCGCCGACGCAACGATTCGCGGACCGCGCGTTGAGAGCGCGATCGACGCCGCGACCTCCGTGCTCGGCTTTGACGATGCGCCGTCCGCGCGGGAACTGCGCGATCCGCGCGAACTCTATCCCAAGCCGCCCTTCGAGAAGCAGACGCAGCCCTGGCCGGGTCTCGCCGGCCTCATGACGCCGCGTCCCGATCATGGCGAAGAGAGTTACCGAGGCTCGGGGCGTCTCCTTGGCCGCAAGGCGCTCATCACCGGCGGCGACAGCGGCATTGGCCGCGCCGCGGCGATCGCTTTTGCGCGCGAAGGCGCTGACGTCGCGATCAATTATCTGCCGGAGGAGGAGGCGGACGCGAAGGAGGTCATGGACCTCATGGGCGAGGCCGACGTCAATGCGGTGGCGCTCCCGGGCGATATTCGCGACGAAGGCTTTTGCCGCAAGCTCGTCGACGACGCGGCGCGCGATCTCGGCGGCCTGGATATTCTCGTCAACAACGCCGCGCGTCAGCATGCGCGCAAATCGATCCTCGACCTTACGACCGAGGATCTCGACTGGACGTTTCAAACCAATCTTTACGCGCTGTTCTGGATTACGAAAGCCGCGCTTCCGCACCTACAGCCGGGATCGTCGATCATCAATACGAGCTCGATCGTCGCCTTCGACCCTTCGCCGCATCTGCTGGATTATTCCGCGACCAAGGCCGCCATTCTCAACTTCACCAGATGTCTGGCGAAGCAGCTCGCCGACAAAGGCATCAGGGTCAACGCCGTCGCACCGGGCGCGTTCTGGACGGCCCTGCAGCCGAGCGGCGGACAGTTTCCCGATCACCTCGCCGAATTTGGCGCCGACACGCCGCTGGGCCGCCCGGGACAGCCGGCGGAGATCGCGCCGCTTTACGTGCTGCTCGCGTCCAGCGAAGCGAGTTTCGCGACAGGCCAGGTGTTCGGCGCGACCGGCGGCGAGGTGGGGCCGTAATCAAGTGTCGTGAATAACGCCCTGACCGGCGCGTGGCGGTTGGTTTGTTCTCCATGTCGGTGTCGGCATGTTTGGCTGAGTCGGCTCCCACGGGCTCGATACACAGGCCTCATCCAGAGCTTGGGTGACGCGCCTCACTTGCC
Organism: Methylocystis sp. H4A; assembly: GCF_015709545.1. Taxonomy (NCBI): domain Bacteria; kingdom Pseudomonadati; phylum Pseudomonadota; class Alphaproteobacteria; order Hyphomicrobiales; family Methylocystaceae; genus Methylocystis; species Methylocystis sp. H4A. The sequence continues at coordinate 294,790 of NZ_JADNQY010000028.1, forward strand.
GGCGCCGCCCGGCCTCCGTATGAAGAACGCGCCCCGCCTCAGCCAGCGAGATCCGCCTCATGTCCGACCTCACGTCGACGCGACGATTCAAGCGTGTGGTCGTCAAACTGTCCGGGGAAGCCCTGCAGGGTTCTGCGCCGCATGGTCTCGACGCCGTCACGATCGCCCGAATCGCCGCCGACCTCGCGACCGCCGCGGCGGCGGGACATGAGATCGCCGTCGTCGTCGGCGGCGGCAATTTCTTTCGCGGCATCAAGGGCGCCGACACCGGCATCGAGCGCGCGCGCGCCGATTCGATCGGCATGCTGGCGACGGTGATGAACGGGCTGGCGCTGGAGCAGGCGGTCGAAGGGCAGGGGCGGCAGGCGCGCTGCCTGTCCGCGGTCACCATGCCATCCATATGCGAATCCTTTTCGCGTCGCGCCGCCCTGCATCATCTGGCCAAGGGACGCGTCGTCATCGCGGCCGGAGGCACCGGCAATCCCTTCTTCACCACGGACACCGGCGCGGTGTTGCGCGCCGCGGAGCTCTCCGCCGACGCGGTGCTCAAAGCCACTCAGGTCGACGGCGTCTACACCGCCGATCCCAAGCGCGATCCCACCGCGGAGCGCTACGACCGTTTGACCCATGACGAGGCGATCGCCAAAAATCTGGCGGTGATGGATACGGCGGCCTTCGCGCTCGCCCGTGAGAACAAGATCCCGATTCTCGTCTTTTCGATCGCCGAGGCCGGCGCCATCGACGCGGCGCTTTCCGGTCGGGCGCGCGCGACCCTTGTTGCGCCGTAAGACCCTTTCGCGCCCGACGACAAATCGTGCAATAAATCTTGCGCCGCGGAGCCGCAGCGCCGGCGAAGGCGGCGGCGTGCGCCTTTTTGCCACGCCACGTTCGAAATTATAAGAAGCCGAGCCGCGCGAGAGTTCGTGAGAGCGGCGACAGATCAAAGACAGGTTGTGCACATGGCGGAAACTTTTGACCTTGCCGATATGAAGCGCCGCATGCAGGGCGCGGTCGCGACGCTCAAGCACGAATTCGGCGGGCTTCGCACGGGACGCGCCTCGACGAGCTTGCTCGATCCGATTCATGTTGAAGCTTATGGGCAGGTTTCGCCGCTCAATCAGGTCGCCACCGTCAGCGTGCCCGAGCCGCGCCTTCTTTCGGTGCAGGTGTGGGACAAGGCGTTGGTCATCGCCGTCGACAAGGCGATCCGCGAGGCCAATCTTGGTCTTCAGCCGACGGTGGAAGGTCAAAATTTGCGCATCCGCATGCCGGAACTGAACGAGCAACGCCGCAAGGAACTCGTTAAGGTCGCGCATAAATACGCCGAGGAGGCGCGGGTCTCCGTGCGCCACGTGCGCCGCGACGGCCTCGACATTCTCAAGAAGTTGCTAAAGGATCACGCGATTCCCGAGGACGACGAGAAGCGCCACGAACAAGAGGTGCAGAAGGCGACGGACGAGACGGTGAAGGAGATCGACGCCGCGCTCGCCGCCAAGGAAAAGGAAATCATGCAGGTCTAGGAAGCTGCGGCGTCGTCTGGCGCAGGTCCTATGGCCATTTGGAACTCGAATATGACGGAAAGCGACATTTTGGAGGCGCAAACGAACGCTCAGCGCGCGCGCACGGCGCCGCGTCATGTCGCGCTGATCATGGACGGCAACGGCCGCTGGGCGGCGAAGCGGGGCCTGCCGCGCTTCGAAGGACACCGGCGCGGCGTCGAGGCGCTGCGCCGCACCGTGCGGGCGGCGATCAAGCTCAATATCGGCTATTTGACCGTCTATTCCTTCTCGGCGGAAAACTGGTCGCGACCGCGCGAGGAGGTGGAAAGCCTTCTTACGCTGCTGCACCGCTTCATCCGCAACGATCTGGCGGAATTGCACGCGAGCAATGTGCGTGTGCGCGTCATCGGCGCGCGCGCCGACCTCGCACCCGACATCTCGGACTTGCTGCGCGAGGCCGAGCAGATGACGCAGGCGAACTCCGGACTCACACTCGTCGTCGCGTTCAACTACGGCGCGCGGCAGGAGATCGCGGCGGCGGCCCGCGCGCTTGCGGAAATGGTGGCGCAAGGCCGACTGAGACCCGAGGAGATCGACGCCGACGCGATCGCGCGGCGGCTGGACACCGCGGACATTCCCGATCCGGACCTGATCATCCGCACGTCGGGCGAACAGCGGCTGTCGAACTTCCTGCTCTGGCAGGCGGCTTACGCCGAATTCGTCTTCCTGCCGATTCTCTGGCCGGATTTCGACGAAGCGGCGCTTTCGGCGGCGATCGCCGAATACGCCCATCGGGATCGCCGGTTTGGCGGGCTTGAGGCCGCGGCGCGCAGCGCCAAGACCGCTTCATGACGGCGGATCGAAGCGACCTAAGCCGCGCCGGCCAGTCGCCTAAAAAACCGTCTGCCGGAGGCTTCGCCGACCTTGGGCCGCGCCTCGCATCCGCCGCAGCGATGGTCATCGCCGCCCTCGGCGCGCTCTATCTTGGCGGCGACGTCTTCGCGCTCTTCTGGCTGGCGGCCGCCTTCGCGGTGAATTGGGAGTGGCAGGGCTTGATCGGCGGCGACGGGCGCGCCGCCAGAATCGCCGTCGGCGGCGCGGCGGTCGCCGCCGCAACGGCGTTCGGACGCGTCTTCATGCCGGGCGCCGCCGCGCTCGCGATTGCGGTTTTTGCCCTTGCGGGCGCGGCGCTGGCGGGAGCCGAGCGTCGCCTCTGGGCGGCGACGGGCGTTGTCTACGCCGGCGCGCTCGCCTTCTCCGTATGTCTTTTGCGCGAGTCGCCCGATTTCGGCGCGCTCGCGATCGCCTTCCTGTTCGCCGTGGTCTGGGGCACCGATGTCTTTGCCTATTTTGGCGGCAGGCTGATCGGCGGACCGAAGCTTTGGCCGCGCGTCTCGGCCGGCAAGACATGGTCGGGCACGATCACAGGCGTTCTCTGCGGCGCATTTCTGGGCCTCGTCGCCGTCTATCTCGGCGCCGGCCCGCAACTTGCGAGCTGGCGTGTGTTCCTGGTCGGACTGGCCGCCGCCGCCTTCTCGCAAGTCGGCGATCTTTTCGAATCTTCGGTCAAGCGCCGCTTCGGCGTGAAGGACTCGAGCCAGCTTATTCCCGGCCATGGCGGCGCCATGGATCGGCTCGACGGCTTCATCTTCGCCAGCGCCTTCGCGGCGGCGGTGGGCCTGCTGCGCGGCGCGCCGTCGGTGGCGGCCGGTCTTTTCTTCTGGTAGGGCGGGACCCAATGACATTAGCAAACGGACAGTTTCACGCGCACGCCCCGGCCCAGCCGCCGGCGCCGGTCCCGCGCCGCATCGTGCTGCTGGGCGCGACGGGCTCGATCGGCCGCTCGACAGTTGACCTTCTCGAACGCGATCCGGAAGGATTTTCGGTGTCGGCGGTGGCGGGCGGCCGCGATGTCGAGGCGCTCGCGCGCGTCGCCCGCGCGGTCAGGGCCGAATTCGCCGCCATCCGTGACGAGAGCGCCTATGCGGCGCTCAAGGCGGCGCTCGCCGGGACCAACATTCAGGTCGCCGCGGGTCGCGAGGCGATCATCGAGGCCGCGCTGCGCGACGCCGATCTCGTGGTCTCGGCCATCGTCGGCGCGGCCGGCGTCGAGCCGACCTACGCCGCGCTCGCCGCCGGCCGCGACGTGGCGCTCGCCAATAAGGAATGTCTCGTCTGCGCCGGCGTGCCTTTCATGCGGAAGGCGGCGGAAATGGGCGTGCAACTGCTGCCGATGGACAGCGAGCACAACGCCATTTTCCAGGCGCTTGGCGGCGAGGACCCCTCCCGCATCGAACGCATGATCGTCACGGCCTCCGGCGGCCCCTTCCGCACCTGGAGCAAGGAGCGCATCTCCGAGGCGAGCGTCGAGGAGGCGCTCAATCATCCCAATTGGGCGATGGGCCCGAAAATAACCGTCGATTCGGCCGGCATGATGAACAAGGGGCTCGAACTGATCGAGGCTCATCATCTTTTCGGCATTCCGGCCGAAAAGCTCGAAGTCGTGGTCCATCCGCAGTCGATCATCCACGGCCTCGTCGCCTTTGCCGACGGCTCGGTGACCGCGGGAATCGCCGTGCCGGACATGCGCACGCCGATCGCCCACTGTCTCGGCTATCCTGATCGGCTGACGACCCCGACGCCGCGCCTCGATCTGGCGAAAATCGCCACGCTGACATTCGAGGCGCCTGATTTTGAACGGTTTCCGGCGCTCAAACTGGCGCTCGAGGTCCTGCGCGCCGGCGGCGGCCTGCCGACGGTGCTCAACGCCGCCAATGAAATCGCCGTCGAAGCCTTCCTCGATCGCCGCATTTCCTTCGACGGGATCGCTCGCCATGTGGCCGAGGCCTGCGAGGCCGCTTTGCGCGACGGAACCGCAAATGCGCCCGCAACAGTTGAGGATGCCCTCGCGGTGGACCATATTGTCAGAGAAAGATCACGATCGGCCTTGGCCGGGCGTGCCGCTTCAGGCATGTTGCTTCAGTGATCATGGCGCGCGCCGCCGGCAGGCTTGGCGCAAGCGAGACCTGCGAGACAGCGCTTTGCTAGACTTCCTGACGACCTCCGCCTTCTATCTCATCCCCTTCGTGCTCGTTCTCACGCTGGTCGTGTTTGTGCACGAATTTGGACACTTCATCGTTGGCCGGTGGTGCGGCGTGAAGGTGGACGCCTTTTCCATAGGCTTCGGACCGGAGCTGTGGTCTCGGGTGGATCGTCTCGGCACGCGCTGGCGCATCGCCAGCATTCCGCTCGGCGGTTATGTCAGCTTCCATGGGGACGCCAACGCCGCAAGCGCGCCGGACCCCGAAGCCGTGCGCGCGATGCCGGAGACCGAGCGCGCAGTGACGTTCGCCGCGCAGTCGGTATGGAAGCGCGCCGCCATCGTCTTCGCCGGTCCTTTCGCGAATTTCGTTCTGGCGATCGCGATTTTCGCAGTTCTCTTCGGGGTTTACGGACGCACGATCTATGCGCCGCGCGTCGGCTCGTTGACCCCTGATGGGGCTGGCGCCGCTGCGGGCTTCATGGCCGGCGACCTGGTGCTGACCGTCGACGGCGCGCCGGTTGGCTCCTTTTCGAATCTGCAGGAAATCGTTTCGAGTTCGGCCGACAAGAAACTGATCTTCGTGATTCAACGCGGCGATCAGCAGCTGACGCTTCCGGTCGTTCCCGCCCTGCGCGAGGTCGAAAGCGCGATCGGCAAAATCCGAATCGGCATGCTGGGCATTCAGGCCTCAAAGGCCGCGGCCGACATCCGCCAGGAACGCTACGGACCCGCCGACGCGGTGGCGATGGGCGTGCAGGAAACATGGACGGTCGTGCGCCGCACGGGAAATTACATCGGCGGACTCGTCACCGGTCGGGAGAGCGCCGATCAGCTCTCCGGACCGATTGGCATCGCGCAAGTCTCGGGGCAAATGGCGCAGGCGGTCTCCAAGGTGGGCATCGCGCCGCTGTTGAGCCTCATCGCGATTCTCTCAGTCTCGATCGGTCTGCTCAATCTCATGCCGGTGCCGCTGCTTGACGGCGGACATTTGCTGTTCTTCGCGATTGAGGCGGCGCGCGGCCGCGCGCTCAACGAGCGCGCGCAGGAAGTCGCCTTCCGAGTGGGTCTCGCGATGGTCGGCGCGCTGATGATTTTCTCGACCTATAACGACATCGCGCGACTCATTCACAAGCTCACCGGCTCAGGCTCGTAGCGTAGGTTCCGAAAAAGTCGACAGACTTTTTCGATGAGAGCCTGCTCGCTATTTTGATTTTGAGCTTCCTTATCGATCACATGATTCCATGTGATCGGCACGCGCTTTAGCGCGCACGCAGCCGGTTGTAACTATGCGGCGCGCAGGACGCCGTGTAAGCGCGCCATTCCTGTCGTAATTTGGACATGATGACGCTTGCGGCGCCACGTCTTAACCATGCGCTGACCATGAATCGTGGCTTTAACGTCACGCCTTCGACAAATTGCGGAAACACCATTTATTCTGCATTTGCAGGGTCGGGCAAACCTTGTAGAAAGAATCGCTCAACGCTGGCGAAGCGCCGATCGTCGGCGAATTTACATGAGTTTCGCGCCGCGGCCCGGGCGGCGACGTTGCGACGAGGACCTGCACTATATGCGCTCAATCAGCGGCATTTGGAAATCATCGTTCCTGTTCGCGGTTGTGGCCGCTCTGCTGGCGTTTAGCGTTCCGGCGTTCGCCGCGCCCGACATCAATCGCATCGCATTTGAGGGCAACAGCAAGGTCAAGACTGACATCTTGCAGGAGCAGGTGCGCTCGCGCGCCCGCACAGCATTCAACCCGCAGCTGGCCGAGGCCGACGTCGCGCGATTGACGGAAGTCTATCGTCGGTCGGGACGCGCTGCGGCGAAAGTGAGCTATCGGACGGTTGATCTGCCGAACGGACGGATCGACCTGGTCTTCACCGTCGTTGAAGGCGACAAGACCGGCGTTAAGGAGATCCGATTCATCGGCAATGAGGTCTATTCCACACGCCGTCTCGTCGGCATGATGGAGACGACGGAAATGAACTTCCTGTCGTTCCTCAAGACAAGCGACGTTTATGATCCCGACCGCATCGCGGCGGACCTCGAACTCATTCGTCGATTCTATCTCAAGAACGGCTATGCCGATTTCCGCGTGATCAGCTCCGACGTGCAGTTTGATCCGACGGTCGCCGGCTACATCATCACCATCGTCGTGAACGAAGGCCCGCAGTATCGCGTGTCGTCCGTTGGCGTCGAATCCCATCTGCCCGACGTCGACGGCGCGGCGTTGAACGATTTGCTGCGGCTTGCGCCGGGCGACGTCTACAACGGCGACGCGGTTGAGAAGACCGTCGAAGCTTTGTCGCGCGAAATCGCCAAGCGGGGCTACGCCTTCACCCAGGCGCGCCCGCGCGGCGAACGCAATCCGGCCGATCAGACGGTCGCGATCCAGTTCCTGCTCGAGGAAGGACCCCGGGTCTATATCGAACGCATCAACATTCGCGGCAACACGCGCACGCGCGACTATGTCATTCGCCGCGAGTTCGATATCGGCGAGGGCGACGCCTATAACCGCGTCCTGATCGACCGCGCCGAACGCCGGCTGAATGGCCTCGGCTATTTCAAAAAGGTGAAAATCACCAATGAGCCGGGCTCATCGCCCGACCGCGTGATCCTGAACGTCGACGTTGAAGATCAGCCCACCGGCAACTTCGGCGTCTCTGGCGGCTATTCGACCAACCAGGGCTTCATCGCCGAAGTGTCCGTGTCGGAAAGCAACTTCATGGGTCGCGGCCAGGCGGTTCGCCTTTCGGTGCAGGGCGGCCAGATCGCCCGCGGCGTGACGTTCAGCTTCACCGAGCCTTATTTCCTCGACCAGCGCATCGCCGCCGGCTTCGACGTCTTCGTGCGTCGACAGGACGCTTATAACTACTCGATCTACAGTTCGACGTCCTACGGCGGCACGTTGCGCTTCGGCATACCGATCACCGAAGAGCTCAGCTTCTCGCCGCACTACTCGATCTATCAGACGACGATCTCAATCCCGAACGACAAGAATCGTCCTTACAACGACTGTTTGGTGCCGGTGTTTGGCTACACGCCTGGTTTCAGTCCGTTCTACCCGCAGTCCGGCGGCTATCCGAACCTCCTGGTCAACTGCCAATCGAACGGCGAAGCCTCGCTCGCGATCAAGGAGTCGCAGGGGGGGCTGCTGACGTCGCTTGTCGGCTATTCGCTGAACTACAGCACCATCGACAACTTCAAGAACCCGCATAATGGTTGGCTGGCCTCGCTCAATCAGGACGTGGCCGGTCTCGGCGGCGGCACGCGCTATCTGCGCACGACCGGCGACATTCGCTACTTCCGCGAGATTCCCTATCTCGACGATGTGGTCGGCATCGCCCGTCTGCAGGGCGGCGATCTGTCGACCTTCGGCGGCTACAAGCCGCGTATTCAGGACAACTTCAACCTCGGCCCCAGCCTGGTGCGCGGCTTCGCGCCGGGCGGCATCGGTCCGCGCGATTCGAACGTTCTGACGAGCTTCAACAACAACCGCGGCAACTCGCTGGGCGGCTCCAACTATGTCGGCGGATCGCTCGAAGTTCAGTTCCCGTTCTGGGGCCTGCCGAAGGATCTCGGGCTGAGAGGCGCGCTCTTCGCCGATGCCGGTTCGCTATGGAATTTCAGCGGTAAGACGAACTTCGCCAACAATATGCCGACGATTCCCGGCGTGACCTGCATCGGCGCCTATACGGAGCAGGCGGGCTTCGGCCAGGGCAATTGCGTGGTGCCGATCGCGAACAAGTTCGCGATCCGCTCGTCGGTCGGCGCCTCGGTGCTGTGGAATTCGCCGATGGGACCAATCCGCTTCGATTACGCCGTCGTGACCTCGAAGGTCTATGGCGACATCACGCAGAACTTCCGCTTCAGCGGCGGCACCAACTTCTAATGATCGGAGACGATCGCCGGGCGAACCACGCCCGGCGGACGGCTCAAGGGCCGGCTTGGGCCGCCGCACAGGTCCTTACAGCGTGAGCGCAGCGGCCTTCTTTCCGTTGGCGCGGCCCGCGCCGTTGAGCGAGATTGCGCAGATCGCCGGCGCAGAAATTCGCGGCGGCCCTGACGGCGCGCCCGCGGCGGGCGAGTTCGCGCCGCCCCTCATCATAAGCGTCGCGCCGCTCGATTGGAGCAGGCCGGGCGACCTCTGCTTCTACGACAACCCGCGCTATCGCAAGGCGCTCTCGGAGTGCCGAGCGACCGCCTGCTTCCTGCGCGAGCGCCATCTTGACCTGCTGCCTAACGCCGTCGTCGCGCTTCTCGTCGACGATCCGCAGCGCGCGATGACGCTCGCGGCCGCGCATCTCTTTCCGGACGCGCTGCGGCCCGGCTCCTTATTCCAATCCAGCGGCGTTTCTCCGGGAGCGGCGGTGCATCCGCAGGCGCGACTCGAACCGGGCGTGGTCGTTGATCCCGGCGCCGTGATCGGGCCGGGCGCTGAGATCGGCGCGGGAACGATTATCGGGCCGCAGGCGGTGATCGGTCCGCATGTGCGCATCGGCCGCGACTGTTCGATTGGCGCACATGCAAGCCTCACGCATGCGCTGATCGGCGACCGCGTCGTCATTCACCCGGGGGCGCGGCTTGGGCAGGATGGCTTCGGCTTCGCGCCGACTCGCGAAGGCTATCTCAAGACGCCGCAGGTCGGTCGCGTGATCGTGCAGGACGATGTCGAGATCGGCGCCAATACGACGATTGATCGAGGCGCGTCGCGCGACACGATTATCGGCGAGGGAACGAAAATCGATAATCTCGTGCAGATCGGCCACAACGTGGTGATCGGCCGTTTTTGCGCCATCGTCGCCCAATCTGGACTCGCCGGCTCCTGTGAGATCGGCGATTTCGTCACGCTTGGCGGGCAATCCGCCGTCGGCGGCCACCTCACAATCGGCGAAGGCGCAGCGGTTGCGGCCAAATCCGGGGTGATGCGCGACCTGCCGGCCGGGGCGCGGGTCGGCGGCGCGCCAGCGCGACCATTGCGGCGGTTCTTGCGCGGCGCGGCGCTGCTCGACCGACTCGCGCGCAAGGACAAGCCGACGTAAGACAATCAAGACACATGGGATGGCGCTCGCCATGCCCTCGATAAGGAGGAAGAAATGCCCGAGGCCGCGGCCGGCGCGACTCTGGAGAGCGCCGACATTTTGCAGATCATGAGCCAACTGCCGCATCGTTATCCGTTCCTGCTCGTCGATCGCATCTTCGACATCCGCGGCGACGAATCATGCGTCGGCGTGAAGAACGTCACGATCAACGAGCCGCAGTTTCAGGGGCACTTTCCCGAGCGTCCAATCATGCCCGGCGTCCTGCTCATCGAGGCGATGGCGCAGACCGCCGGAGTCATCGCCATCCGCGCGCTAAAAGGCGCGGATCGGTCGCGTCTCGTTTATTTCGTCACGATCGACAATGCGAAATTCCGCAAGCCGGTGACGCCCGGCGACCGCGTCGAATTCCACATGGCCAAAACCGCGCAGAAGCGAAACATCTGGTGGTATTCCGGGCGCGCGATGGTCGACGGCGCGCTGGTCTGCGAGGCGCAGATCAGCGTCATGATGGGCGCCTAGATCACGCTGCATTTGGGCGGAATCGCCCAAATGCAGATAACGTGATCGATTCCCAAAGTTTAGAGCGCGCTTTGAGCGAAAAACCGGAATCCACTTTTTCGCAACGCGCTCTAGCGCCGGCGCGGCGAGTGCGACATTGAACCCTTCGGTTCATCCGTCCTGTGTCGTCGAAGACGGCGCGCGGCTCGGCGCCGGCGTCGCCATCGGCCCGTTTTGCCATATCGGCGCGGGCGTCGAGATCGGCGACGGCGCGACTCTCCTCTCCCACGTCGTCGTCGGCGGGCGAACGCGGATCGGCGCGCGCGCCCGGATTTTCCCCTTCGCCGCCGCGGGACTGCCGTCGCAGGATATCAAGGCTGCGCTTGCGCAGGGCGCGCTGACGATCGGCGACGATTGCGTCATTCGCGAAGGCGTGACGATCAATGCAGGCGCGGGGGAGGGCACGCGTATTGGGGCGCGCTGCGTCTTTCTTGCCGCGTCGCACGTCGCTCACGACTGTCGGCTGGGCGACGACGTGATACTGTCCAATCAGGTTCTGCTGGGCGGGCACGTCGAGATTGGGGACCATGCGATGATCGGCGGCGCGACGGCGGTGCATCAGAATGTGCGCATCGGCGCGCACGCCTTCGTCGGCGGCCTCTCGGGCGTCGAAGCCGACGTCGTTCCCTTTACGCTCGCGTCGGGCAACCGCGCCCATCTTTTCGGCCTCAATCGCGTCGGCCTGCAGCGGCGCGGTTTCGCGCCGGAGCGTATCGAGCGGCTACGCCGGGCGTATCGTCTGCTCTTCGCGCGAGAGGCGCGCGCGCTGAGCGAACGCATCGACTGTCTGTCACGGGATTTCGCCGGCGACGCAGACATTGCAGCGATCATAGAATTTCTGCGCGCGCCGTCGACGCGGCCGCTTTGCGCGCCTCGCGCGCGCGCTGAATCGCCATGAGCGCGCCGCGCATCTTCCTTGTCGCCGGCGAAGCCTCTGGCGATCAGCTCGGCGCAGCGCTGATGCGGGCTTTGCGCGCCGCGTGTCCGGAGACCGTTTTCGCCGGCGTCGGGGGCGAGGCGATGGCGCGCGAGGGCCTTGCGTCGCTGTTTCCGCTCGAAGACATCGCGGTAATGGGCCTCGTTCCTGTTTTGGCGCGGCTGCCGCGCCTTGTCCGGCGCATCGCACAGACGGCGCGCGCGGTCGTCGATGAGGCGCCGGATTGTCTCGTCATCATCGACGCGCCGGATTTTACCCATCGCGTCGCGCGCCGCGTCCGGGCCGCCCGACCTGATCTGCCGATCGTTGATTACGTCAGCCCGACCGTATGGGCGTGGCGGCCCGGCCGCGCGCGCGCAATGCGCGATTATGTCGATTGCCTGCTGGCGCTGCTGCCCTTCGAGCCGCAGGCGCATCTTCGCCTTGGCGGCCCGCGATGCGTCTACGTCGGCCATCCGCTCGTCGAGCGGCTCGACGAGCTGACGCGGCATTCTCACGATCGCGGCGCGGCGCGGTCGCTGCTCGTTCTGCCCGGGTCGCGTCTTGCGGAAGTGCGGCGCATGACGCCGATCTACGGCGATGCGCTCGAACTTCTCTTGCGCGAACGCGCCGACTTCGAGGTCGTCATTCCTGTCGCGCCGAATGTTGAGAAGACCTTGCGACGCGAACTGCTGGGATGGCCGTTGACGCCGCGTCTGATTGGCCAGGCGGAGAAATTCGCCGCCTTCCGAAATGCGCGCGCCGCGCTCGTCACGTCCGGCGTCGCGACGCTGGAGCTGGCCCTCGCAGGAGTTCCCATGGCGGTCGCCTATAAGGTCTCGCGCGCCGAATCGCTGCTGCGCTTTCTCGTCAAAGTCGAATCGATCGTGCTGCCCAATCTCATCATCGGCGAGAATATTGTGCCGGAATTCCTGCAGGAGGCCGCGACGCCGCGCGCGCTCGCCGAGGCGCTGAGGCCGCTCTTGCGCGAGAGCGCCGCGCGCGAAGCGCAGCTCGCGGCCTTCCAGCGCGTCCGCGCGCGCCTGCTCGAGAGAGGTCGAACGCCGAGCGCTCGGGCGGCTGACATCATCCTCGAATATGCGTCGCGCGGGCGGTCTTAGGACGCTTCTGGGATCAGAAGGGAATGTCGTCGTCGAGTTGGTCGGAGAGCTTGCCGGCCGGGGCGGGACGCCGCTCGGTGGGACCGCGCTCCATCGGCGAGGAGCGGCCAAAGGAGCCGCCGCTCTGGCTATAGCCGCTGTCGTAATCGCCCTCGCTGCGTCCGCCCTTGCTGTCGAGCAGAGTCAGCTCGCCGCGAAAACGCTGCAGCACGACATCGGTCGCCTTGCGCTGATTGCCGTCCTTGTCGGTATATTCGCGGGTCTGCAACTGGCCCTCGAGATAGATCTTGGAGCCCTTGCGGCAGTATTGCTCGGCGATCTTCCCGAGATTTTCGTTGAAGATCGACACATTGTGCCACTCGGTGCGATCCTTGCGCTCGCCGGTGTTTTTATCGCGCCAGGACTCGGTGGTCGCCACCGAAAAAGAGACGACGCGATCGCCCGACGGCAGCGTCCGCACCTCAGGATCGCGGCCGAGATTGCCGATCAGGATCACCTTGTTGACGCTGCCCGCCATATCGCTCTCCGCTTGTTGACGCGTGGCACTCTAGTGCAAAGGCCGGTCCTAGGGCGCGCCGGCTCGGCTTGTCCACAGCTGATGTGGCGCCAGGAGACCATTGATGTTCATTTTTTGTTCTAGCATCGGTCGTAACGTCATGCAAGCACAGCGGAATTTTGTTCTCTTTTCCTAAGCTTAACGGCTAGGTGCGCCTGCGGGCTCCCGGCCTCACTCCGTCGTGACGCCGATCGCGACATCGGAAGGATCAATCTTGCGTGCGAGCCCCGCCGTCAGCCGCGCGCGGTCCAGCTCGCCCTCCCAGGCGGCGACCACGATGGTGGCGACGCCATTGCCGATGAAGTTCGTCAAGGCTCGGCACTCGCTCATGAATTTATCGACGCCGAGCACGAGCGACATGCCCGGCGCCAGCTGCGGATCGACCGCTATCAGCGTCGCCGCCAGGGTGATGAACCCCGCGCCGGAAACGCCGCTCGCGCCCTTCGACGTCAGCATTGCGACGATGAGGATGGTCGCCTGATGCGACAGATCAAGCTCGACGCCCATCGCGCGCGCGATGAACAGCGTCGTCAGCGTCATATAGATGTTGGTGCCGTCGAGATTGAAGGAATAGCCGGTCGGCACGACGAGTCCGACGACCGACTTCGAGCAGCCGAGCCATTGCAGCTTCTCCATCAGAGCGGGCAGGGCGCTTTCCGATGAGGATGTCCCAAGCACGATCAGCAGCTCGTCGCGCAGATAGGCGATAAGGCTGAAGATGTTGAAGCCGGCCGCGCGCGCGATGAGGCCCAGCACGAAGACGACGAAGAGCCCGGCCGTGAGATAGAACAGACCGACGAGTCCGGCGAGCGACAGAAGCGCGGCTGAGCCGTATTTCGCCACCGTATAGGCCATGGCGCCGAACGCGCCGATCGGCGCCGCCTTCATGATGATGGCGATGACGCCGAACATGGCGTGGCCGACGTCGTCGATGATCACCCGCAGCGCGCGGCCGCGCTCGCCGAGGGCTAAAAGCGCGAAGCCGAAGAGCAGCGAGAACAACAAAACCTGCAGAATGTCGCCCTTGGCGAAGGCGCCGATCGCGCTGTCGGGAATGATGTCGAGAAGAAAATCGACGCCGCCGCGCTTTTCCGCGAGCGCCGTATATTTGGCGATCGCGGCAGGGTCGGGTTTTCCGGCGAAGCCAGCGCCGACCTGCGCAAGATTTCCAATCAGCAGGCCAAGCGCGAGGGCGAATGTGGAGACGATCTCGAAATAGAGGAGCGCCTTCAGGCCGACGCGGCCGACCTTGCGCGCGTCCTCGATATGGGCGACGCCGGAGACGACCGTGCAGAAAATGATCGGCGCGATCGCCATCTTGATGAGCTTGACGAATCCGTCGCCGAGCGCCTTCACCCAGTCCTGCGCGGCGGCCTCCGGCGCCAGCCCGCCGAACAGCGCGCCTAGCGCAATGGCCGCGAGCACCTGGACATAGAGGTGGCGGTAGAGGGGTTTGCGGGTGGCGGAGGGATTGGCGGTCATGAGGGTATTGGCGCCTGCCGCGCGTAACGGGAGCAACGCAATACTTTAGTATCACCTTTCGCGTCAAAACCGCCCGTCATTGCGAGCGAAGCGAAGCAATCCAGCCGTCCGCCGCCGCCTCTGGATTGCTTGGTCGGCAGCGCCTCCTCGCAATGACTGCGGGGGATTTCCAAAGCGTATAGCTAGCGCGCTTCGAACGGATTGACGACGGCGATGTCGAGATCGACGAAATCCGCGACGTTGCGCGTCGCGAGAGTCATGGCGTGCGCCGAGGCGATGCTCGCGACCAGCGCGTCCATGACATTGAGCGGTTTGCCGAGCGCCTGCCGCTTCCCCCGCAGCCGCGCGAAGGCATGCGCCGCGCGTTGATCGAAAGTGAGTATCTGGCCGGCGAAAATCTCCGCTTCGATCGTATCGCAAGCCCTGGTCAGCGCCTCCTTCTTGCGGCCGTCGGGCAGCAGAGCGAGACCAAAACGAAGCTCCGCGATGACTGGCGTCGCGATGAAGAAATCGACCTCAGAATAGGAGTCCATCCAGCGTCGGACGTTACCGTCGCCCGTCGGTTTCATCATTTCAGAGACGATGTTCGTGTCGAGCAAGATCATTCGAAATCCGGCGGGGCGCGGTCGCTTTGATCACGAGGCTGAATGAAATCGTCCGTCCAATCCTCTTGCGGCACGAGACCCTTGAGCCGCGTTCCGAGTCCTCCGGCGCCTCGAGCGCGCTCTGGCCGGACAGCCTGGGATAAAGCGCGTTCAAGCAACACTTTCGCCTCGCTCGAAATGCTGCGCTTATGCCCGTGAGCCAGATCCTCGATCTGCCGCTTCATTTCCGGGGGAACGTCTCTCAACAGAATGTCAGGCACGCCAGCCTCCGCGTCTGATATCAATGATATCGCTATGCGGGCGCGATATCAAGGCTGACATGCAAAGGAGCTGATCAAGCATCGGATAGGCTTCAGATGGATTTATCCATCGGCGCGTGGCATTTGCCTTGCTCAGCGCCTAAATGACGCTTCCACTCTCCTTCCGGCCTTTGTGAATGGCGATCATCAAGCAAAAGGACGCGCGAGCGGGCGCATCAATTAAGCCTAGCGACTCTAAATCCATCTCCATCCGCGGCGCGCGCGAACATAATCTCAAGAACGTCGATCTGACGATTCCGCGCGATAAGCTCGTGGTGTTCACCGGCCTGTCCGGTTCGGGCAAGTCGTCGCTCGCCTTCGACACCATCTATGCCGAAGGCCAGCGCCGCTATGTCGAGTCGCTGTCAGCCTATGCGCGGCAATTTCTGGAGATCATGCAGAAGCCCGACGTCGATCAGATCGATGGGCTTTCGCCGGCGATCTCCATCGAACAGAAGACGACATCCAAAAACCCGCGCTCGACCGTCGGCACAGTCACCGAGATTCACGACTATATGCGTCTGCTCTGGGCCCGCGTCGGCGTGCCCTACTCGCCAGCGACAGGGCTGCCGATCGAGAGCCAGACCGTCTCGCAGATGGTCGATCGCGTGCTGGCGCTTCCTGAAGGCTCGCGGCTCTATCTGCTCGCGCCGGTCGTGCGCGGTCGCAAAGGCGAATACCGAAAGGAGATCGCCGAATATACGAAAAAGGGCTTCCAGCGCCTCAAGATCGACGGCGCCTATCATGAGATCGCCGACGTGCCGGCGCTCGACAAGAAATTGAAGCACGACATCGATGTCGTGGTCGATCGCATCGTCGTGCGTCCCGACATGAGCGCGAGACTGGCCGACAGTTTTGAGACCGCGCTCGACTTGTCGGGCGGCCTCGCCGTCGTCGAATTCGCCGATGTCCCGAAAGGCCAGAACGTCCTAATCGCGCCCGTGCAGCCGGCGGCGAACGTCTCGACGCATTACGCCCCGCATCACATTTTGTTTTCGTCGAAATTCGCCTGTCCGGTGTCGGGCTTCACCATCCCCGAGATCGAGCCGCGGCTGTTTTCCTTCAACAATCCCTTCGGCGCCTGTCCGGTTTGCGGCGGCATCGGCCATGAGCAGAAGGTCGACGCCGACCTCGTCGCGCCCAATCCAAAGCTGACGCTGCGCAAAGGCGCGATCGCGCCCTGGGCGAAATCGACCTCGCCCTATTATCAGCAGACGCTCGAAGCGCTCGGCAAGCATTACAAGTTTCGGCTCGACGTCCCGTGGGAGACGCTTTCCGACAAGGCGCGAAACGTCATTCTTTACGGTTCGGGCGAGGAGGAGATCCGCTTTTCCTATGACGACGGCTTTCGCGCCTATGACGTGAAGAAGCCGTTCGAAGGCGTCGTCATCAATCTCGAACGCCGCTATTTGGAGACGGACAGCGAATGGGCGCGCGACGAGATCGGCCGCTATATGTCGGCGACGCCATGCCTCGCGTGCGAAGGCTTTCGCTTGAAGCCCGAAGCGCTCGCCGTCAAAGTCGCGCGCAAACATATCGGCGAAGTCTCGGAGCTTTCCGTGCGCGCCGCGCTCGACTGGTTTCGCGCGCTGCCCGACGCGCTCGACAAGAAGCGCAATGAAATCGCTTTCCGCATCCTGAAGGAAATTCGCGACCGGCTAAATTTTCTCGTCGATGTCGGCCTCGACTATCTGACGCTGTCGCGCAATTCAGGCTCGCTGTCGGGCGGCGAAAGCCAGCGGATCCGCCTGGCGTCGCAGATCGGCTCGGGGCTGACCGGCGTTCTCTATGTGCTGGACGAACCGTCGATCGGGCTGCATCAGCGCGACAATGATCGTCTGCTCGACACGCTGCGGCGGCTGCGCAATCTCGGCAACAGCGTCATCGTCGTCGAGCACGACGAGGACGCGATTCTCGCCGCGGACTATGTCGTCGATGTCGGACCCGGCGCCGGCATTCACGGCGGTAAAATCGTCGCGCAAGGGACGCCGCAGGAGATCATGAACGATCCCGCTTCGCTCACCGGGCAATATCTGACCGGCGAGAAGCAGGTGATCCTTCGTCACAAGCTGCGCAAGCCGACGGCCGGGCGTTGGCTCAAGCTCTTCGGCGCGCGCGGCAATAATCTCAAGGAGGTCACGGCGGAAGTGCCGCTTGGCCTTTTCACTTGCGTTACTGGCGTCTCGGGCGGCGGCAAGTCGACGCTCGTCATCGAAACGCTCTACAAGGCGGTCGCGCGGCGACTCTCCGGCGCGCATGAGCACCCGGCGCCCTTCGATCGCCTCGAAGGACTCGAGCAGATCGATAAGATCATCGACATCGACCAGTCGCCGATCGGCCGCACGCCGCGCTCCAATCCGGCGACCTATACCGGCGCCTTCACGCCTATTCGCGAATGGTTCGCGGGTCTTCCGGAGGCGAAGGCGCGCGGCTATGCGCCGGGACGCTTCTCCTTCAACGTCAAGGGCGGGCGCTGCGAAGCCTGCCAGGGCGACGGCGTCATCAAGATCGAGATGCACTTTCTTCCGGACGTGTACGTCACTTGTGACGTGTGCAAGGGCAAGCGTTACGATCGCGAGACGCTTGAAGTGAAATATCGCGAAAAGTCCATCGCCGACGTGCTGGACATGACGGTCGAGGAGGCGGCGAATCTGTTCAAGGCGGTGCCGTCGATCCGCGACAAGATGGAAACCTTAAAGCGCGTCGGCCTCGATTATATCCATGTCGGCCAGCAGGCGACGACGCTGTCCGGCGGCGAGGCCCAGCGCGTCAAGCTCTCCAAGGAGCTGTCGCGCCGCTCGACCGGCCGCACGCTCTATATTCTCGACGAGCCGACGACCGGTCTGCATTTCCATGACGTCGCCAAGCTGCTCGAAGTGCTGCATGAACTCGTCGAGCAGGGCAATACGGTGGTCGTGATCGAGCACAATCTCGAAGTCATCAAGACGGCGGATTGGATCATCGACATGGGCCCGGAGGGCGGCGACGGCGGCGGCGAGATCGTCGCGACCGGACCGCCATCACAGATCATCAAGGAGACGCGCAGCCACACGGGGCGCTATCTCGCCGAAGCGATGGCGCGCAAACCATCCGTGGCGGCGCCGGCGCCGGCGAAACCCAAGAAAGCGCGGACGCTTTAAAGTCCCTCACGGCCGCCGCGGCCACGCCTTCGCCTCAAAAGTAGGAGCCGCCTCGCAGCGCATGCGATGCGGCCCATGTTTGTTGTGCGGGGCGCGCTGCGTTGGGCGTTTAGTTCTTCAGCGGCGCCGGACGTTCGTCGCGTTCCGCATCCGCAGCGCGAATCGCCGCGTCATCTCCCTCCGCGGCTTCCTCCGCGGCGCGCTTCTTGCCGGCCTCGAAGATGTCGCGCTCAGGCCGCGGCAACACCGGACCCTCCGGGAAGACGAAGCCCAGCGACTTCGCTCCGGTGTCGTCGCCGACGACGACGACGCGCACAGCGCCGCCATTCTTGAGGCGGCCGAACAGCACCTCGTCGGCGAGCGGCGTCTTGATGTGCTGGTGAATGACCCGCGACATCGGCCGCGCGCCCATCGATTCGTCATAGCCGTGCTCGACGAGCCAGCTGCGCGCTTCGTCGGTGAGTTCGATCGTGACATTGCGGTCGGCAAGCTGCGCTTCGAGCTGCATGATGAATTTGTCGACGACGCGCTTGATGACGTCGACCGGCAGATGACCGAAAGGCACGATGGCGTCGAGACGATTGCGGAACTCCGGCGCGAAGAGCCGATTGATCGCTTCGCTGTCGTCGAGATCGCGGCGCGTGCGCGTGAAGCCGATCGGCGTGCGGGCAAGATCCTGCGCGCCCGCATTCGTCGTCATGATGAGGATGACGTTGCGGAAGTCGATCGTCTTGCCATTGTGATCGGTCAGCTTCCCGTGGTCCATCACCTGCAGCAGGATGTTGTAGAGATCGGGATGCGCCTTCTCGATTTCGTCGAGCAGCAGCACGCAATGCGGATGCTGGTCGATGGCGTCGGTCAGCAGTCCGCCCTGATCGAATCCGACATAGCCGGGAGGCGCGCCGATCAGCCGGCTCACCGTGTGGCGCTCCATATATTCCGACATGTCAAAGCGCACGAGCTCGATGCCGAGCGATGTCGAGAGCTGGCGCGCGGCTTCCGTCTTGCCGACGCCGGTCGGCCCGGAGAAGAGATAACAGCCGATCGGCTTCTCCTGATCGCGCAGACCCGCCCGCGCGAGCTTGATCGCCGACGTCAGCGCCGAGATCGCCTTATCCTGCCCGTAGACGACGCGCCGCAGCGTCTCATCGAGATGCGCGAGAACTTCGGCGTCGTCCTTGGAGACGGTCTTCGGCGGCACGCGCGCCATGGTGGCGATCGTCGTTTCGATCTCCTTCAGTCCGATGGTCTTTTTGCGCTTGTTTTCCGCGACCAGCATCTGCGCCGCGCCGGTTTCGTCGATCACGTCGATCGCCTTGTCCGGCAGCTTGCGGTCATGAATGTAACGCGCCGAGAGCTCCACCGCCGCCTTCAGCGCGTCGTTGGTGTAGCGAATCTTATGGAACTCCTCGAAATAGGGCTTGAGCCCCTTCACGATTTCGATCGCATCGGGGATCGAGGGTTCATTGACGTCGATCTTCTGGAAACGGCGAACGAGCGCGCGGTCCTTCTCGAAATACTGCCGGTATTCCTTGTAGGTCGTCGAGCCGATGCAGCGCAGCACCCCCTGCGCCAGCGCAGGCTTCAGGAGGTTGGAGGCGTCCATCGCGCCGCCAGAGGTGGCGCCCGCGCCAATCACCGTATGGATCTCGTCGATGAAGAGAATCGCGTTCTTGTGATTCTCGATTTCCTTCACGACCTGCTTCAGGCGCTCTTCGAAGTCGCCGCGATAGCGCGTGCCGGCGAGCAACGCGCCCATGTCGAGCGCGAACACCGTCGCCCCGGCGAGAACTTCCGGGACCTCGTTGGAGACGATCTTACGCGCGAGGCCTTCGGCGATCGCCGTCTTGCCGACGCCGGGATCGCCGACGAGCAAGGGATTATTCTTTTGCCGGCGGCACAGAACCTGGATCGTGCGCAGCACTTCCGGCTCGCGGCCGATCAGCGGGTCGATGCGGCCGTCGCGCGCCTTCCTGTTGAGATTGACGCAATAGGCCTCGAGCGCGCCTTCCTTCTTGCGGCTCTCGCCGTCGCGGCCCTCGCGGCCTTCGCTGCGCTCGCCGTCTTCCTCGACGCCGCGCGGACTCCGGCTGGCGTCCGAAAGCCCCGGACGCTTGGCGATGCCATGGCTGATGAAATTGACGGCGTCATAGCGCGTCATGTCCTGCTCCTGCAGGAAATAGACGGCGTGGCTTTCGCGCTCGGCGAACAGCGCGACAAGTACATTGGCGCCGCTGACGTCTTCGCGGCCAGATGACTGGACGCTGATAATCGCCCGCTGCACGACCCGCTGGAACCCGGCGGTCGGCTTGCATTCATCCGCGTCTTCGTTGACGAGGTTGTCGAGCTCGCGATCGATGTAGTCGCGCAAATTCTTGGTCAGGACGTCGAGATCCACCGAACAGGCGCGGAGCACCGCCGACGCGTCGACGTCCTCGACGAGGCTCAGCAGGAGGTGCTCGAGCGTCGCATATTCATGGCGCCGCTCGCGGGCGGAGGCGAGCGCACGGTCGAGGGTCTGCTTGAGATTGCGCGAGAAGGTCGGCATGCGCTCGTCCTATTTCTTTTCCATGATGCACTGCAGAGGATGCTGATGCTTCCTTGCAAAATCCATGACCTGGGTGACTTTGGTCTCAGCGACCTCGTAGGTGTAGACGCCGCATTCGCCGACGCCGTGATTGTGGACGTGGAGCATGATGCGCGTGGCTTCCTCGACGGACTTGTTGAAATATTTCCGCAGCACGATCACCACGAACTCCTGCGTCGTGTAGTCGTCATTCAACAAAAGCACCCGATACATATTGGGCTTGCGCGTCTGAGGACGCGTTCGCGTGACGAGCGCTGTTCCGGCCCCAGGACCGACGTCGCCTCCCTTGCGCGGCTCCTTGGCCGCTCGCGGCGCACTAGCCGCCATCGCTAGCGTTAAATCCTCCGCCGCCACGTCTTCACCCTTTCGATCCTTTTCATGTAGGTCGGCTCAGTGGTTCTTTTAGGGTCGCCTCGCAGAATCTGGGCCATTTCCACGGTGAGGGAAATCAAGAACATCGCTAGTTTTGAGCTTTCCCAGCGGCTTGGCAAGGGGTCGCGCGACGCGCCGTCGGCGAGTTTTGTCGAAAGCCGCATCAATAAAAAATTCACCTCCGCTAGATTAGCGTCACACCGCTAACCTTCAGGCATTCAAGTGCGTCGACCCCTCGAGCATCGCCGTTTAAGCCACCCCCGCGCCGGCCTTCCGGCGGGCGTCTGGAGTCTCGCGGCGCTGTCGATCGCCGCTTGTTTGTGCAGCGTGCTCGGCGCCAAGCTGCTCTCAAATATGTTTGAGCCTCCCCAAACGCGAGCGCCGGCGCGCTTTTCGAGGGGCGCAGAAGCCGATCTGCGCGGCCTTGCCAAGGCGGCGCCGCAACACGAGGCGCCGGCGCCGACAGAACAACGCGAGGCCGACGTCGACCGTTTGCCGACAGGCACGATCCCAGACAAGCGCAAAGAGCGGAAGGCGTTGACGCCTTGCGGCGAAGCTGGCGAAATCGCCGATCATTAGTTTTTTTGCGACCAACCCCCGTGTGCGCGGCCCGACGTGCGCATATATTTATTGACAATCTGGCAATTGCCCTTAAAGCATTCCCGTGGCTATCGCCCGCGCTTCTTTGCGGCGGACCGTCGGCGGGCCAGATAGCCGTTGCGGCGACGACGGCGACTTCTCTCAACATCCACGCGCGCTTCTTTACGGCTAGCGCGCAAGCGGAATTTCCGCACATGCGGGCCGTAATTCAGGATAATTAATGACATTCGAAGAACTGGGCCTTTCCCAAAAGGTTCTCGCAGCCGTCCAAACGTCCGGCTATACGACCCCCACGCCAATTCAGGCGCAGGCCATTCCACCCGCCTTGCAGGGGCGCGATATTCTCGGCATCGCCCAAACGGGCACCGGCAAGACCGCCGCTTTCACCCTGCCGATGCTGAGCCGTCTCGAAAGCGGCCGCGCCCGCGCCAGAATGCCGCGAACGCTCATTCTGGAGCCGACGCGCGAACTTGCCGCGCAGGTCGAAGCAAGCTTCGCAAAATACGGCAAGAACCATCGTCTCAATGTCGCGCTGCTGATCGGCGGCGTCGCCTTCGGCGAGCAGGAAACCAAAATCATGCGCGGGGCCGACGTGCTGATCGCAACGCCGGGCCGCCTGCTTGACTTCTTCGATCGCGGCAAGCTGCTGCTCACCGGCATCGAAGTTCTCGTCATCGACGAGGCGGACCGTATGCTCGACATGGGTTTCATTCCCGACATCGAGCGCGTCTGCAAGCTGGTGCCGTTCACGCGGCAGACGCTCTTCTTCTCCGCGACCATGCCGCCCGAAATCACGCGGCTGACTGAAGCCTTTCTGCATAATCCGATCCGGTGCGAAGTCTCGCGCGCCGCGACGACGGCGACCACGATCCGGCAGGTTCTCGTCGCTTCGCGGGGCCACGCCGACAAGCGTGAGACGTTGCGCAACCTCATTCGCGACGCCGATAACTTCAAGAACGCGATCATCTTCTGCAACCGCAAGCGCGACGTGGCGACCCTTCATCGCTCGCTCGTCAAGCACGGCTTTTCCGCCGGCGCCCTGCACGGCGACATGGATCAGCTGGCGCGCATGGCCTCGCTCGACGCGTTCAAGACTGGCGATGTGTCGCTGATCGTGTGTTCGGATGTGGCGGCCCGCGGCCTCGATATTCCGGACGTGAGCCATGTGCTCAACTTCGACGTCCCGACGCACAGCGAAGATTACGTGCACCGGATCGGCCGCACCGGCCGCGCCGGCCGGTCGGGCGTGGCGATCACGCTCGTCACCGAAGACGACATGAAATATATCGACCAGATCCAGAGCCTCATCGGCAAGGCGATCGATTGGGAGGGGCCGGGCTTCAACGCCTTGCCGCCGCCGATGGAGACGAGCCGCCCGCAAGAGCGCCGCGGCGAGCGCGCCGAACGCGGGCCGCGCCGGGAGCGCGGCCGCCGGCCAGCCGCCCCCGCCGACCGTGAAGCATCCGTCAACCGCCGGCCAGACGCCGCCGCCGAGCGCGACGCGCCCGTCAGCCGCCGCCGGCCAGCCGCCACCGATCGCGAAGCGCCCGTCAACCGCCGGCCAGCCGCCGCCGAACGCGAGGGGCCCGTGAGCATGGGCCGTCAGCGGGGCGGCCGCGTCAAGGCCGATGGAGAAGGCGTGCGGCCTCCGGCCTATGGGGCGCCGGCCGCGCCGCCGGCCGCAGAGCGCCGTGAACGCGGCCAGCGCCATCATGAAGACGATGGGCCGCCCGTCATAGGACTGGGCGACCACGTGCCGTCCTTCCTGCTGCGCCCGGTGGCGCTGAGGCCGGCGAAGGTCGGCGAAGAATAGTTTTTTCCAGCAAGGCTCGCCTGGTCAAAGGCTTGCCCGATCAGGCAAGCCGGCCCCGCAGCAACCTCATCCTTCGAACGGCGCCATTGCGCCGCGAATTTTCTCCGCCTGTTCAGCGAGCTTAGCGTCGTCCGCCATGGTCCCCGGAGGGCGCAGGGCGACGCCGTCCCAACGCGGCAACAGGTGGAAGTGCAGGTGATAGATCACCTGTCCGCCGGCGCTTTCGTTGAATTGATGCAGCGTCAGGCCGTCGGCGGCAAACGCCTTTTCGATCGCCTTGGCGACGTGCTGCACGCGCTTCATCAATTGGCCGAGCGTTTCCGACGAGACGTCGAGGAGGCCGCGCGCGCCTTCCTTGGGAATCACCAGAACATGGCCCTCGGCGCGCGGCATGATGTCCATGAACGCGAGCGAGACGTCGTCCTCAAAGACCTTATGCGCAGGGATTTCTCCGCGCAGAATCTTGCCGAAAATATTGTTGGGATCATAGGCGACGGCCATGGGCTGTTCCCTTCGAGCGCTTGCTCCTAAAACCATTTTGGCCGTTCTGACGGGCGCTTGCGTCTCGAAGGACGTCGCTCATGGCGCGAACGAAGCGTCGCTTGAGGCGACAGTCCGTTCCCGCTGAAGAAGGCCGGCAAGGAAAGCAATTGCTCTTGAGGCCTGTCAATCCCCAAAGGCGAAGGCGCGGATATTGGTGAGGCGAAAATCGCTCGCGGGATAAACGCCGAGAATCTCCACTTCCTTGGAGAAGAACTGCAGTTCTTCGAGCGCGCGCGCCATCGCCGGCTGCTCGGGATGTCCGTCGGCGTCGGCGAGAAAGCGCGTCGCGGCGAATTCGCCGTCAACCATGTAGCTTTCGAGCTTGGTCATATTGACGCCATTCGTGGCGAAGCCGCCAAGCGCCTTGTAGAGCGCGGCCGGCACGTTGCGCACGCGAAAGATGAAGGTGGTGATGGTCGACCCCGCGCTCGGCGCCGCCCAATGCTTGGTCTTCGACAGCACGATGAAACGCGTCGTGTTATGCGCCTCGTCCTCGATGTTCTCCGCCAGCACGTCGAGATCGTAGATGTCGGCGGCGAGTCGCGGCGCGATCGCGGCCTTGGTCGGATCGCCCCATTCGGCGACTTCGCGCGCGGCGCCGGCAGTGTCTCCGGCGGTGTGCGCCGCGAGGCCGAATTGGCGGATGGCGCGGCGGCACTGACCCAGCGCATGGACATGGCTGTAGACGCTTCTGAGCCCCTGCCGCGTCGCGCCCCTGGGCGCCATCAAGTGAAAATGGATCGGCAGGAAGTGTTCGCCGACGATATGCAGACCCGAATGCGGCAGGAAATGATGAATATCCGCGACGCGTCCGGCGATGGAATTTTCGATCGGGATCATGCCGAGCGCGGCGCGCCCCTCGGTCACCGACGCGAAGGCGTCCTCGAAGCTTGCGCAAGGGAGCGGCGTCAGTTGCGGATAGGCCTGACGGCAGACGAGGTCGGAGTTCGCGCCGGACTCTCCCTGGTAGGCGATATATTGCGTCACTTTGCGTCCTGTTCGCGCGCCGTGGCGCGCAGCGCGGTCAAATCGCGTTCCGTATCCACCGATGGGGCGCCTTTGTCCAGCACAGCGGCGTCGATGCGCATGCCGGCCTCGAGCGCGCGCAACTGCTCGAGGCGCTCACGCAATTCGAGCGGAGAGGGCGGAAGCGCGACGAATCGTTCCAGAGCGGCGCGGCGAAAGGCGTAGACGCCGATGTGCTTCAATCGCGGCCCATCGCCATGGGGGGCGGGCGCTCTCGTAAAGTAAAGCGCGCGAACCCGTTCAGGCGCGAGCGAGGCTCCGACGAGCTTGACGGCGTTGGGATCGCCAGCGTCTTCGGCGCGCGCCGGGCAGGCGAGGGTGCCGATGTCGACGGCTGGATCGTCGAGAAGCGCGAGCGCTGCTTCGAGCGCCCCATCGGGAAGGAAGGGCTGGTCGCCCTGCAGATTGACGGCGGCGCCATGGCGGCCATGTGGGTCGAGCGCCCGCAAGGCTTCGCCGATGCGATCGCTGCCACAAGCGTGAGAGCCGCGCGTAAGCGCCGCGTGTCCGCCGACCGACTCGATCGCGCGCGCGATCTCGGGAGAGTCGGTCGCGACCACGACAGGTCCGAGCGCTGCGGCGCATGCGCGCTCCCAGACATGGACGATCATGGGCCGACCGTCGATTTCGGCGAGCGCCTTGCCGGGCAGACGCGTCGAGCGTAGACGCGCCGGAATAATGACGATCGGCGCGAGCGCCTGCACGGCGCTAATAGGCGTTGCTATCCTCGGCCATCCAGCCCTTTTCGCTCTTCACGAAATGCAGTGTGCCTTCGCTCGTGTGCACTTCGGCCTTGGTGAATGTCCGATCGTTGTCGAGGCCGAGAAAGGCGCAGGTTCCGCGCTCGCGCTCATCAGCGCATTTGGCTTCGAACCCCTCGGGAAACAGAATTTCAGCCTCATACATCAATTCGTAAGCGTCGACGTTCTCGCGCTTCACTTCGCGGCCCTGCACCTTCTTGAAGGACACGAGCTTGGCGTCCACGCCATTCTTCTCCAGAAGATTGCGTAAGACCTTCGCGCCCGTGGCGTCGCCGGGCATATGTTCGCCGCAAGCGGAAAGCGTCAGGGCGATCGAGACGCCGGCCACAAGGCCGAGAACAAAGCGGAATCCAGAAGCCATCTACTCCTCCGGCGCCGCGTTCATCGCAGCGCGATGTTATTTGTTTCGATATCGCACAAACGCTTCACAACTCAGCGTCTGTGAAAATTCATATCAGATAGTTGCATTTTTGTGCAGCCGGAGTAACGTGACTGCGCCAAATGAGTTGCGCGTCTGGCGGCGTCGAAGGGCCTGTAAGAAGACCCATGGCGTGCGTAAGCGTTTGATGCGTATTCGGCACAACTTTGAATACCCTGCGGAGTGCTCAGGTCCGCCGCATCTCCTGGGTCCGTGGGGTTGGCCGACTGGCGGTGGTTGGAGTGGCCTCCTTGAAGCCATCGTCAGTCGGCCGCCTTCCCCAAGGCGGTTTCTTCTCCAGCCAAAAAATATCGGAGCGTCACTGCGGCGACGCTCCTTCTGGCTAGACCAGCGATTGTGACGAACGCCTCGACGAGGCGCGCGCTGTATCTGCGCGCGCTTACTTGATCTTGGTTTCCTTGAATTCCACGTGCTTGCGCACGACGGGATCGTATTTCTTGAAGACGAGCTTTTCCGTTTTGGTGCGCGCGTTCTTCTTGGTCACGTAGAAATAGCCCGTATCCGCCGTGGACAGGAGCTTGATCTTGATCATGGCGGACTTGGCCATTGCTCATCCCAGTCTATCAGAGAAATGAAATCGTCCCGGTCGCTGAACGCGCCGGGAGCGAATTGGCCGGCAACATACGTGCGGCGCGAACGATGTCAAGAAGGCGCGCCGGGCCAGTCCTGAGCCAAGAGCGATTCGAGCCTCGTCAAGAGGATGCGGCAAAGAACAGCCATAATTTTGTTGGTTAATCCACAAGAGAAGCGGCGTGTGGCTGGAACGACTCCGGCGAATTGCGCGGCAATACTCGGGCGGGAGGAAATATCTCGTAAGTAGCTGGTGCTCGCGCGCGTCGTCGAAGCGCAGCGCCTGCATGTATCGACGTGAAGAAGTGCTTCCTTCGTCTTCACGCGAATGCGCTTGGAGTGAGTAGTATGAGCGTAACACTCGAAAAGCGGCGCAAAGTCGCGGAGTTGGAGAATTTTGAACGGCGGATACTCCAAGAGAAGCGGCGCCTCTTAAGAGAGCTCGAAAGCTTGGAAAAGCCCTTCCGCAACACGCGCGCGATGGCCTGGATCAAGGATTTTTCGAGCGACGTCGCTGGCGAGTGGCGCGCGGTCCAGGGCGCCGCGTCATTCAGAGCGCCGATCTGGTTTTATGTCGTCGCCGGGGCCATCCTGCTCGGAGGCGTCGGCGTCGTCGCGACTTTCGCCTCGAGAGGCGCGCCGCGCGCCGATGGCGCGACGGTGCGTCAGGTCGAAACGCCGACGACGCCTGTGCGGATCGAGCCGCCGGCGCCCGTGACCGAGGCCGCGCAGGCCGCCGACGTCGCGCCATCCTCGGCGCTTACCGTTAGCGCCCCGCCGGACTCAATTGCGCCTCCGACGCCGTCGACGCTCGACTCCAAGGAGCTGAAGGAACGGCTTCTGCAGGCTCAGGCCGCTGCGGAGCCCTTGCCCGAGCCGCTGCCGCCGCCCCAAAAAACCGACGTTCCCGCCGCCGCGCCGGCGCTCGGCGCGGCGACGGTTCCGCCGCTCGATGCGGCGCTGCCGAAAACCGCCTTCGACGACGCACCGCCCGTTGATACGGCCGCGACGGCGGAGCCGGGCGACGAGGCGCCAGCGGCGCGGACTGCGGCGCGCGAAAGCCAGCGCGAGGACGAGCCCGCGAACGAGGGTCGCCGCGCCAAATGCTTCGTCAAGGTCGATGGACGGGTTCTCTTCGAGCGCAGCTGCATGCTCCGCCAGCCCACGCGCTCAACGCTGACGCTCAACGCCGGAGACGACGCCGTTGTTCTGACGCAAGATCATGGACGGACGTGGACGGCGAGCCTCGGCGGCCGCAGCCTCGGCAAGGTCTATCGAACAGGCGAGTGCTGGGGCCGGCGCCGCCAGGTCTTCATCTGCGCGAGGGGCGCGTGAAGCGCGCTGAGCCTATCGGCTTTTCGCTCGCGTAGAATCATTGGAGGGCGCGGCGCGCTCCGCGTAACTTCGGACACAATAGCCCTGCGGCGGAGCTATGCGTTTTCTCGAAGGCGTGAACTCAACTTTTTCGATGGAGGCCAAATTGAGTTTCAAACATCGCATAGCGACCGCTTTCGCGCTCGCCGCCATATTGCTTTCAGGCGTCGCTCTGGCGGAGAAGGCGGAGGAGCGGGTCGTGAAAGAGGCTATCGCGCTCTTTCGCGCCTATGGGGTCATGCACCCCAAAGTGGCTCGCGATTCAGTGCCGCGCTGCTTCTATGCGGCGACCTGGAGGTGGACGAGTATTCCCGAGGATTTATCGCGGAAATATTTCGGAATCAAGGCGCTGGCGGGATTGGTCGCTGAAAATCCTTCAGGTTTTTATGAAGTCAAGAAAATATTCGATCCGGAAGGTAAGCAGCCTGAAGCTTTCTGTACTGAGGATCAGGACAAAGAGGAATATCACGTGTTGTTTGAAGCATTCGAGAGCAAAACGAAATTGCTAGACAAACGTGAGATTGAAGCTTCTCCTCTGTCTGATTACTATAGACGTTCAGAATATTCTTTTCCGGTGTTCGACACCAGATTTCGCAAGGCTGCGTTCGTCAAATTCGTTCAAGAACGGCAATTCATCCGATCGCGAGACGGTAAGGTGACGCCGTTACCCCCCGAATCTTTTATCGAGGCGGTAATTCTTGAGAAGCGCAACGGCGTTTGGCGAGAAATCGAGAGTGTTGTGACTGGTCAATCGTAGGGCTAGATCATCAACAACATCCGTTTGAACGGCTCGCCAGTCATTCCCGACGCGCGCAAAGCGCGCGATCGGGAATCCAGAGCAAACCAGCGTTCTTGGAATCGGCTCTGGATTCCCGATAAGGCCTTCGGCCTGTCGGGAATGACAGCGGCCCAAGCGAACGGATCAGCCAGACCCCGACCAAACTATCGTTTGCGGCGCGCGGGCTTTCGCTCACGTTCCTTTTTCGCCCGCGGCGGCGGCGGCGCGCGGCGTTCGCCGCCGCTCACGACTTCGAAGCGCAAGGCGCCGGCGATCGGCGCCGCCTCGATCAGCTTCACTTCTATAATATCCGCCAGCCGGTAGCTGACGCCGGAGCGCGAGGTGAGCGCATGCGCGGCTTCGTCATAGGCGTAATATTCGCGGCCCAGCGTCGCCGCCGGCACGAATCCATCGGCCCCTGTCTCGGCGAGGCGCACGAACAGACCGGATCTCGTGACGCCGGAAATGCGCGCCTGAAAACGCGCGCCGATCTGGTCGGCGAGATGATGCGCGATGAGCCGATCGACGGTCTCGCGCTCCGCCGCCATGGCGCGCCGCTCGGCGGCCGAGATGCGGGCGGCGATCTCCGCGAGTTCGCCAACCGGCATTTCCGGCAAGGCGCCTTCGCCGAATTTCAACGCACGAATCAGCGCGCGATGCACGATCAGATCGGCGTAGCGGCGAATGGGCGAGGTGAAATGCGCGTAGCGGCGCAGATTGAGGCCGAAGTGCCCGTAGTTTTCATGCGTATATTCGGCCTGCGCCTGCGTGCGCAGAATGATCTCGTTGACGATGTTCTCATGCTCCAAGCCCTTCACGCGACCCAGGATCACATTGAAATGCGCGGGGCGCAGCGCCTGGCCCTTGGCGAGCTTGACGCCGATCGTCGCCAGGAATTCCGAGAGCGCCGAGACCTTCTCGCGCGAAGGTTCGTCATGGGCGCGATAGATCAGCTGCTGGCGATGCTGCTCCAAGGTTTCGGCCGCCGCGACATTGGCCAGAATCATGAATTCTTCGATGAGCCGATGCGCTTCGAGCCGCGGCGGAATGATGACGCGGTCGAAGGAGCCGTCTTTCTTCAAAAGGATCTTGCGCTCGGGCAGATCGAGATCGAGCGGCGCGCGCAGATTGCGGGCGTGCTGCAGCGCTTCATGCGCGGCGTAAAGCGTCCGCAGCACCGGGCCGAGCAGCGGCTTCGTCGTTTCATCCGTGCGCCCCTCGATCGCGTCCTGCGCCTGCGCATAGGCGAGCTTGGCGTGCGAGCGCATCATCACGCGATGAAAACTATGGTCGATCTTCCTGCCCTTGCTGGTGACGCGCATGCGCACGGCGAGCGCCGGCCGATCTTCATTGGGCCGCAATGAGCACAGGTCGTTGGAGATGCGCTCGGGCAGCATCGGCACGACGCGATCCGGGAAATAGACCGAATTGCCGCGCTCCAAGGCGTCGCGGTCGAGCGCCGAGCGCGGCGTCACATAATGCGCGACGTCGGCGATCGCGACCGTAAGGACGAAGCCGCCGTCATTGTCCGGCGCGCCGTCGGGCGCGGCGTGAACCGCGTCGTCGTGGTCCTTGGCGTCCGGCGGATCGATGGTGACGAGCGGCAGATCGCGCCAGTCTTCGCGGCCGTGCAGAGACGCGTGCTGCGCGCGCTCGGCCTCCGCCGTCGCCTCGGCGCGAAACACATCCGGAATGTCATGCGCGCGCAGCGCGATGAGGCTCACCGCCTTTTCGCCCGTCACCGAGCCGAGCGTTTCGCGCACGCGGGCGCGCGGCGCGCCAAAGCGCGTCTTGCCGATGAGATCAATCGAGACGAGGTCGCCGTGCTTGCCTGCGCCGATGTCGGCTGCGGCGACGGCGAGTTCGCGTCCCGCCTGCTTCTTATCGATCGGCTGAATGCGGCCGGCGCCGTTCGCTTCGATATGCAGCACGCCGAGCACACGTTGCCGCTGGCGCGACAGGAGTTTGACGACGCGTCCGACATAGGGCGGCTCGTCCGGTCCGGCGTCGCGGTCGGGTTCGGCGCGAACCAGCGCGCGATCGCCGACGCCGGGCAGGGGCTCGCCCGGCCGGGCGCGGCGTGGCGCGTGGATGCGGATGCGCGGCGCCGGCCCCAGCTCGTCCTCGTCCCATTCGACGGGCGCGGCGATCATCTCGCCGTCGCGGTCGCGCGCGATGATGTCGACGAGCGCAACCGGCGGCAGCGTCCCCTTGCGGTTCACGCGCTTGCCGCGCTTTTCCAGGATGCCTTCGTCCGCCATCTCGGCGAGCAGGCGCTTGATGGCGATCCGGTCATCGCCAGTGACGCCGAAGGCGCGGGCGATTTCGCGCACGCCGATCTTGCGCGGGCCGCCCGCCTCGGTTTCGCGGGTGATGAAGGCGAGGATGTCTTCGCGGGAGGGCGTGTGTTTTGCTGTGTCGTCTTTCGCCAAGGGCTCGCTCAAAAGAGGCAAGAAAATCGCCGTTCGACGCGGCGGGCTGCACTTCAACCGGACTCGGCATCACACATATAGGACGCTGGCGACAAAGTTGAAACGCTGCTTCAAGATCGACGAAATTCGAGAAGGCGTTCCTCTACTTCGCCGCAGCTTTTTTCGTCGCCAGCTTTTTTGCGGGCGCCTTCTTGGCCGCAGGTTTCTTTGCGACCGTCCCGGCGACCTTTACGGGCTGGGATTCGTCAAAAGGCGTTTCATCGCTGTCTTCGATTTTCTTCTTGGCGTTGGTCGGCGTCTTTTTGGCGGGCGCCTTCTTGGCCGGCGCTTTTTTCGCCGATTTCTTCGGCGCGCCGCCCTTGGCTTCGATCAATTGCAGGGCCTCTTCCAGAGTCACGTCCTCGGCCGAAGCGCCCTTGGACAGCGTCGCGTTGATCTTGCCCCAATTTACGTAAGGGCCGAAGCGGCCCGGGCGCACCGTGACCTTGCCGCCCTCGGGATGCTCGCCCAGCAAGCGTCCCCCGCCGCCCGTCGCGCCGCCGCCGGCAGCCTTCTCGGCGAGAAGCTCGAGCGCCTGTTCGAGCGTCAGCGACGCCTGATCGACGGCGCGCGGGATCGTGGCGTTGACCTTGCCCCAGTTCACATAAGGACCGAAACGGCCGGCCTTGACGGTCACCGATCCGCCCTGAGGGTGATCGCCCAGCACGCGCGCCGGCTCCGAGGACCCGCGCGAGAAGCGGGAGCCGCCCGATTCCTTTTGCACGATGAGATCGATCGCGCGGTTGGCTCCGATGCTCAGCACGTCGTCGTCGCGGCCGATATTGGCGTAGGTCTTGCCATGCTGGACATAGGGCCCGAAGCGCCCGATGCCGGCGACGATCGGTTCGCCGCTCGTCGGATGTTTGGCGACTTCGCGCGGCAGCGCGAGCAGGGCGATGGCCTGCATCAGCGTCAGATCGTCAGGCCTGATGCTCTTGGGGAGCGAAGCGCGTTTGGGCTTTTCGCCGCCTTCTTCCTGCTCGCCTTCCTGCACATAGGCGCCGAAGCGGCCATCCCGCAGCGTGACTTCCGCGCCGGTTTCGGGATTGACGCCTAGGACCTTCACGCCCGGCCTCGCCGCGTCGGCGGCGTCGCCCGTCGGCGGCGATAGCGTGCGCGTGTAGCGGCATTCGGGATAGTTGGAGCAGCCGACGAAGGCGCCGAATTTGCCGACTTTCAGCGAGAGCTGACCGCTATTGCAGGCGGGGCAGAGCCGAGGATCACTTCCGTCCTCCTTCGGCGGGAAGACGTGGGGACCCAGCAGCTCGTTGAGGCTGTCGAGCACCTCGCTGACGCGCAAATCCTTGGTGCCGTCGACGGCGGCCGAGAAATCTTTCCAGAAGTCCCGCAGCACCTGTTTCCAGTCGATCTCATTATTGGAGACGAGATCGAGCTTTTCTTCGAGGTCGGCGGTGAAGTCGAATTCGACGTAGCGCGAGAAGAAGCTTTCGAGGAAGGCGACGACGAGGCGTCCCTTGTCCTCGGGCACCAAGCGCTTCTTGTCGATCCGCACATAGTCGCGGTCGCGCAGCACGGCGAGCGTCGAGGCGTAGGTCGAGGGGCGCCCGATGCCGAGCTCCTCCATGCGCTTGACGAGCGTCGCTTCCGTGAAGCGCGGCGGCGGCTCGGTGAAATGTTGGGTGGCGTCGATTTTTTCGCGCGTGCACGGCTCGCCCTGCGCCATCGCCGGCAGGCGACCGCCGTCCTCGTCCTCGCCGTCGTCGCGGCCTTCCTGATAGAGTTCAAGAAAGCCTGGGAAGCGAATGACCTGACCCGTCGCGCGCAGCTCCAACGCGCGGTCTCCGGCTTTCGCGTCGATGTCGACGGTGGTTCGCTCCATCTCGGCCGACTCCATCTGGCTGGCGATGGTGCGCGTCCAGATCAGCTCATAGAGCTTGGCCTGTTCGGGTTCGAGATATTTGGCCACTTCCTTGGGCAGTCGCGTGGGGTCGGTCGGGCGGATCGCCTCGTGAGCTTCCTGCGCGTTCTTGGCCTTCGTCGTGTATTTGCGCGGAACCTTGGGAACGAAACGGTCGCCATAGGTCTTTCCAATCACGCCGCGTACGCTGGCGACCGCTTCGGGCGCCATGTCGACGCCGTCGGTTCGCATATAAGTAATGAGACCCGCCGTCTCGCCGCCGATGTCGACGCCTTCATAGAGCCGCTGGGCGATGCGCATGGTGATCGCCGGCGCGAGGCCGAGCTTTCGCGAGGCCTCCTGCTGCAAGGTGGAGGTCGTGAAGGGCGCGTAAGGGTGGCGCTTGACGGGTTTCGCTTCGACCGAGCGCACGACAAAGGCGGCGGTCTCCAGCGCCTTCTTGAAGTCCTCGGCCTCCTGGCCCGCGCCGATGTCGAGCCGCGAAATCTTCTTGCCGTCGGCGCCGACCAGTCGCGCCGTGAAGGGTTCGCCCGCCTTGGTCTTCAGATGGGCGACGAGCGACCAATATTCGCGTGCGACGAATTTCTCGATTTCGAGCTCGCGGTCGCAGACGAGGCGAAGCGCGACGGACTGCACGCGGCCGGCCGAACGGGCGCCGGGGAGTTTGCGCCACAGCACCGGCGACAGGGTGAAGCCCACGAGATAGTCGAGCGCGCGGCGCGCGAGATAGGCGTCGACCAACGCCTGATCGATCTCGCGCGGATGCGCCATCGCCTCCTGGATCGCGGACTTGGTGACCGCATTGAAGACGACGCGCTCGATCTTCTTATCCTTGAGCACGCGCTTCTTGTTCAAAATGTCGAGCAAGTGCCAGGAGATGGCCTCTCCCTCACGGTCGGGGTCGGTCGCGAGGATAACTTTGTCGGCGCCCTTCACCGCCTCGGCGATGGCGGCGACGCGCTTTGCGCCCTTGGCGTCCATTTCCCAGACCATGAGAAAATCCTGGTCGGGGTCGACCGATCCGTCCTTGGCGGGAAGGTCGCGAACATGGCCGTAGCAGGCCAACACATTGAAATTCTTGCCTAAATATTTGTTGATCGTCTGCGCTTTGGCCGCTGATTCGACGATTACGACATTCATTTCGTGATTATTCCAGGAGGCGCGCCGGCTTGGCGAGCGGCGGAAGATGGTCAAAATGGGCGCCCCCTGTCAAATTGGCTCGTCCAGGGGCCTGAAGGAAAGCTGCGCCATGGAAAAGCCAAATAGGCCCATGTCGGCCGCAGTCGAGGCGGCGGATGTCGCCCCTCGGGCCAAGCGCTCGAGCTACCCGGACCCGTTCGCGGCGCGGGTTCGTGGGCGCGAGAAACGGTCGCTTGGCGACTTTTTTGGGCTGACCAATTTCGGCGTCAATCTCACGACGCTCGCCCCCGGCGCGCAGTCGGCGCTGAAGCATCGCCACAGCCGGCAGGACGAATTCGTCTTTATCCTGGAGGGAGAGCCGACGCTGCTGCGCGACGATGAAGAGATCCTCCTGCGCGCCGGCATGTGCGCGGGCTTCCCCGCGCAGGGCGCAGCCCACTGCCTTGTCAATCGGACCGATCGCGACGTCGTTTATCTGGAAATTGGCGACCGCTCGGCTGGCGACGCGGCGAGCTATCCCGACGACGACCTCGCCGCGGCGCTCGGCCCGGACGGCCACTGGATCATGACGCATAAGGACGGCCGTCCCTATTGACGCGCGTGTTCGCGCGAGCTGGCTCGCGCGACTTGGCTCGCGCGACTTGGCTTGCTCGCCATGACGGCCTCCTGTATGAGCGAGCCCACGCGGCGCACGCCGTGCTAAGGCCTCGTGGCGGAGTGGCTACGCAGAGGACTGCAAATCCTTGTACGGGGGTTCGATTCCCTCCGAGGCCTCGCCTTTCTCACGCGAGAAATGGGCGCCGTCAATTTGAAGGCGCGCGCTTAACGATAGCGCAGATGGAGCGGACCGCGCGGCCCACAGGCGCCGCATTCGGATTCGTTTTCTCCGCAGTTGCGTTATAGTTCGGGGCGACGTCACCATCGAAGAGGGTAATGATGCTGAATGCGTTGATTGCGGATGCGCAGGCGCGGCTGGACCAGGCGCGCCGCGAGTTGAAGTCCGCCGTTCTTGATTTCGACGTCTCGGACGACAGGCTCCTGGAACTGCGGGCCTCGGCGCGCCGCGTCTATGACGAACTCAGCGCGCTCGACCGCAAGAAGCTGAAGAGAGGATTTTTAGGCTTTTTGAAAGTCTGGTGATCGCTATGCGGCGCGTCGGCTCTTTCGTCCGCCGACGCGCGCTCCATAATTGAATTAGGAGCGCGCGTTCATCGCGCCGCAGAACGAGGTCGCTAAATGATCAGTCCTGAAACGCCTCCTGGCGCCGAGGTGGTTTGCGTAGACGCGACCGCGGGCCCCTATGGTCGTTGCGAGGGCTTGGCCCGTGGCGCCATTTACACGGTCGCGCGGATCGCCCGCGGCATCGATGGCGGTCACGTCGTCATTCTTGGGGAAGTTTCGCCCTGGCGGACCTATGCGCCGCCCTGGGGCGTTGTCGAGGTTGGTTTCGAGCTTCGCCGCTTTCGCTATCTCGATATCCCTGACGAACTGACAAGGCTGCTGCACGAAACGCAGTTGGAGGACGTTTAACCTTCTCGCGTCATTGCGCCGCCGGTCCGTCCTGCGGCGGCGGATTCAGTCGCGGCAGCAGCGGAGCGGCCGCGTCGGAGCGGCGGATGAAGGCTTGCGCGTCCAGCCCCAACGCCAATTCGTCCCAGGGGCCGGCGAGTTCGAGGGCGATGCTTGGCGCCGACTCGGCGGTCAGACCGGCGCTGTCGGCTTTGCGCGCAACGGCTCTGACCGCGAGACTGCGCTCCGGAAGGCGCGCCGAGCCGCCGAAGGCAAGCGTAAAGCCGGGTCCTCGCGCGACGCCCTCGGCGATGTCGGCGACGCCGTTCTCTATCTTTACGGTGGCGCTCGCGGCGTCGAGCGTCGAGCGGCCCGAGCGGATGTCGACGGCGCTCGATAGAGGCCGCGTCTCCAATCGACGCAGCGCTTTCTCGAGATCGACGCCGGATATCTCGCCGTCGACGAGAGCGACGCTGGCGCGCCCGTTCAGGCTCTGCATCAGCGCGGCCATCCGATCGCCCGTGCCGTCGACCGCGAGAGTGGCGTTAAGCGCTCCCGCCAGAACAGGTTTTCCATAAGCGTCCCAGAGCAGCGGGCCTGCTTCGACCGCCGTTGTTTGCGCATCGGCCCGCAGCGCCAGCCCATCGGGCGAAGGCGCGATCGAGGCCCGAAACTTGAGTCCGCCGCGATAGGCGTGCGCCTGCGTTATCGCGAACTCCGCGGCGCCGTCGCGCAAACTGACTTCGATGGCGGCGTCTTCGACCTTGAGTCGGCCAAGCCTGGCGTGGCCGACGGAGAGATGCAGATCAACGTCCGCGCCGGAGAGGTCCGGGAGATTGAACGGCTGCTTACTCCACTGTCCGTTCGCGGCGACAAGCGGCGGCGCGTCGGCGAGAAACGGCCGCAGTGAGAGGAATTCGCTTTGGAGCGCCGCCGTCAGCGTTGGGCGGCCGTCCTCTTTCTGCAGGTCGATATCGCCGCGAAACTCGTTTCCGTCGACAAAGAGACGTGCGCCCTTGAAGTGCGCCTCTCCGGGCGCGAGCGTCGCTTGCGCGGAGAATTGCGCGTCATTGAAGGGGCCGGGCAGGGGCGCGGCGACGCCGAAGAGCTGCAGCGCCTGTTGCGCCGAAGGCGCGCTGGCCGCTGCGCGCCCCTCAAAGCGGGCGTTGGCTCCGAGTTGTCCCACGCCTTGCGCTTCAGCCCGAAGGCTCTTGCCGTCAAGCCGGGTCGTCACAACGGAGGGTTCTCCGCGCAACAACGCTCCTGGACGCGCGACCCATAAGATCGCCTCGAGCCGTTCGCCGTTGAAATCGAACGCGCCGGTCAGGGCCGCCGCCTCGCCGATGCGGCGCCATTCAAAATTCGCGCTGATTCGCTCCAGCGCATAGACGCGGCTGCGGTAGGTGATCCGTGCGTCGCCGTCGACGATCGACACCACGCCAAACCGCACGTTATCGGCCGCTGCGGCTTCGAGCGTCGCCGGCTTTGCGGCGGCCGCTCGGGCGGCTGCGCCGGGCGCTCCGGCCGGCTTTCTGTCAAGATCGATGTGAGCGCGCGGCCGTATGAGCTTCACCGACGCGACTCTGAGGCGCCCCGCGATCAGCGGCAGAACGTCGACGTCGCCGCGCAGCTCGCTCGACTCGATGAGCAGCGCGCCATTGCGATCGGCGAAGGCGACGCCTTCAACCGCGATGCTTGGACGCGGAAAGAGCGAGAAGCTCGTTCGGCCGCGCGCGGCGACATAAAGCCCCGAAGAGCCTTGGAGCTGATCGGCGACGGCGTCTATGAGAGCGCCGGGCGAGAACAGCCACGGC
This sequence comes from Methylocystis sp. H4A, assembly GCF_015709545.1. Taxonomy (NCBI): domain Bacteria; kingdom Pseudomonadati; phylum Pseudomonadota; class Alphaproteobacteria; order Hyphomicrobiales; family Methylocystaceae; genus Methylocystis; species Methylocystis sp. H4A. Next base: position 332,724 of record NZ_JADNQY010000028.1, read on the forward strand.
GCAACAACGGCGGCGATCGCCGCCAGGGCTGCCCCCGCCGCCAAGGCCGTCGCCAACAGCCGAAGCGCAGCGCCTGAAGGGCGGCGCGCTCTCAGCGATTCGGAGGGCTTGTCGGTTATGGCGGAGGGCTGCAGCCGCGTGCTCCTGAAGCGAGTCTTGAGACGTCGCTTGTCGCGGCCAAGGGCGGCGATATAGTGGCGAAAAATAGTGACGAAAAGGCTGGGCCTAGCGCTCTTCGGCGCGCGACAGTTCGCTGCGGAGCGCGGTCAGGATTTCCTCGACGTAGAACGGTTTTTCGACCATGGCGTGCTCAAGATGCGCCTCGGGCAGTCCCGCGCGCCCGCACCCCGTCGTGAAAATGAAGGGGCAGCCGCGGGCGGCGAGCGCGTCGGCGACCGGATCAATCTTCTCGTGGCCGATATTGACGTCGAGCAAGGCCAAATCGACTCCGTCCTCGCGGGATAGCCGCACCGCTTCGTCGACGCTGCGCGCCATCCCCGCGATAACTAAGCCGAATTCCGCGAGGGTCTCTTCCAGCGCCAGCGCGATATAGGGATCGTCTTCGACAATCAGCAGCCGTCGCCCGAGCAATGGATCGCTCGTGCGCTGGGAGTCATCGCTTGGAGCGGCCGAGGACGAAAGGCCGGAGCTGGAAACCGACATGAATAAATGGTGGGGCGGAATGCCGCAGTTGTCTAGCTTGCGGGCGGCTTTTGCAGCGAATTTGCTGCGAACATGGCGAACGCCGCCCAGACGGCGAGAGCGCACCAGCTCAGGATCGTCAGCCCGCCGCCGATCGGCGCGGCGAGAGGAAACAGTCTCCCCGATAAAAAGACCCGGGCCGCAAGGTCGCCCGCGAACAGCGTGACCCCCGCCTGGAGCGCCAGCGCGATAGCCGCGAGCCAATTCGCCTTTGGCCGCGGCGTCGTGCGTATAAGCGTCGCGAGGCCGACGCCGGCGGCGGCGTGGATCATGAGAAATTGGCTTGCGGTCGCGAGAAAAGGACTCGCGTCGGCATGGGCCGCGGCGGCGGCGAGAGACACGCCGGCCGCTCCTTGAAGAGCGGCGATAGTCGCGATGGCGAACGACAGTCTCAAAGGCAAACTCCGTTTCGCGCCTCCGCTGGATGGCGTTCTCAGCCTTAAGGAGAGTCGCAGGCGTCATCGCCAAATTATAGACATCGAGCAGACTCGACCAGCGTTCTTCATGGCGGTTCGACGCGTTCGTCGCATCGCAGATGGGTTCGCTTGTCGCGCGCGTCTCCGCGCCGAGATCGAAGTCGCTCACCCGCCGCGGGTCGAGATCGCGCTTTCAAACAGCGCGCCGACGTCGTGGTCAAGCCGAAGCGCCGACGACATCAACTGTGTCCAGGCTTTCGTCCATACAACCGGTCAGGAGAAGCCCTCGTCTGCATGAAACGTGAGATGCGCGCTATCGACGGCGCGCGCGCACAGCGGCCCAGCTCGGCGGCGACATAAGGCGGCGCTCTCGCAAAGCAGGGCGCGCTTTCCTATATTGCCGCATGAAAGTTTGCGGGAGAGAAGAATGAGCGCAATGGGCGTCGTGATTTGTCTGGCGATCGCCGCCTCCGCCGGACTTGGCGTGTATCTGCGCATGCGGCAGACGGCGACCGTAGAGGCCCATCGCAATCAGGTGCCTGCGGATTTCGCGCAGGAAGTCACGCTCGACGATCATCGCCGCGCCGCCGAATATACGATCGCAAAAACAGAATTTTCCGTCGCCGAAACGATTTTCGACGCCGTGATTTCTATCGCGTGGCTGGCGCTGGGGCTCGCGCCGCTTTATGCGGTGATCGCCGCCTTCGTCGAACCTGGCCTCGTTCGCAGCGTTCTTTTCGTTCTCGTCTTCGGCGTGATCGGCAGTTTGATCGACATGCCCTTCGCCGCAGCGCGCGCCTTCTGGCTCGAAGAAAAGTTCGGATTCAACCGGCTGACGCCGCAAAAGTTTCTCGTCGACCAAGCAAAGTCCGGCGCGCTGGAACTCGCCATTTCGACGCCCTTGCTCTTCGGCATGTTCTGGCTTCTAGGCGCCGCCCCCGACACATGGTGGCTTATCGCCTATGTCGTCTTCATCGCCATCGCGATTGCGATGACAGTGATCTATCCGACGGTCATCGCGCCGCTGTTTAATAAATTTTCGCCGCTTGAAGACGGCGCCATGAAGCGGCGCATGGAGGCGCTGCTCGTCAGATGCGGCTTCGAGTCGAAAGGCCTCTATGTGATGGACGCCTCGACGCGCTCCACGCATGGCAACGCTTATTTCAGCGGCTTCGGCAAAGCCAAGCGCATCGTCTTTTTCGACACGCTGCTCGAGAAACATTCGCCGGACGAGATCGAATCGATTCTCGCTCATGAACTTGGCCACTTTAAATTCGGCCATGTGCGGCAGATGCTGGCGCTGGCGGCCGCGATCGCCTTCGTCGGTTTCGCTGTGCTGTGGTGGGCCTTCGGCTCGGATGTCTTCGCCGGCTGGTTCGGCCTGCCGAACGACCCCGGCGTGGTGCTCGTCGCGCTGCTGCTTGCGCGAGAGCCGATTTCGCATGTCCTGTCGCCTTTGCTGGCGTGGCGGTCGCGCCGGGCGGAGTTCGAAGCGGACGCCTTCGCCCGCGATATCGTCGGCAAGGAGCCGATGATCTCGGCCCTGACGCGGCTGACGCGCGACAACCTCGCAACGCTGACGCCGGACCCGCTCTACGCCACCTTCTATTTCTCGCATCCGCCCGTGCCGGTGCGGGTCGCGCAACTGCGCGCGACGGTGTAGCGAGCGCGACGCCCGTTGGCCGCGACTTCGTCACGGCGGCGATCCCTTCGCTGTGATCGACGACTGCGATAACGCCGTCGCAGTGAACGACGACCGACCTGTCGGGCGGCTAAACGCGATGGCGTTGCGATGCGGTTGGTGAGAAGCCAATCGCGCAAAGCGCTTACGGCGACTGCATCGTCAATTTGGTCGGTTGGTCTCCGGCGGACTTGCGCTTGTAAAGACCAAGGCCCGGAGCGTCGAGCTTGCCGGCGGTCTATGCCCGTGCGAATGAAAGCATCGCCGATGGCGGTCGCCGAGGTGGAACCAAGAGGTCGGAGCGTGAAAGCTTCTCGACGCGAGTTCGCCAAATTGGTCACCGCGAGCGGCATTGCGCTCAGCCTGTCGCGTCTCGCCCTAGCGAATGAACCCGGTTTCGCCGCACGCGAGACGCTGCCCGGAAGACAACGCTGGAATCCGGCCGCCACAGGCGCGGGCCGGATTGATGGAGTCGCGAAAGTCACAGGCGCGAAGCTGTACGCGTCCGATTTCCGCGCGGCGGATCTCCCGGGATGGCCGACGCATACCGCGCACGCCATGCTCATTCGGACGGCGAACGCCACGCACATATATGAGGGCGTCGATCTCACGCGCTTGAGCGGCGCGCTGAAGCCTTCCGTGGTCGTTACCGCGACGGATCTCGCGCGCATCGGCGCTCGCGTTCCCGAATTTTATTCAGGCGACCTGTTTTGCCCGGTTGGCAAGACACCCTTGTATCTCGGTCAGCCGGCGGCTCTGTTGATTTATGAAAGCTTCGACGCTTTCGATCAGGCGCGGCTCGCGTTACGCAATGAAACGCTCCTGAAATTCGGCGCGGAAACCGGCCCCGTCGTCGAGCGTAATTACGGCGCGTTTCGTTTCACGCGCGTTGCCGGCGCAACGCCCGATGCGCCCGATGTGTACTCGCCGGTCAAGGAAGGCTGGGTTAGTCCGGGCTTCTTTCAAAATGGAGAGCGTCCAATATGGGCGCGGCTCCCGGAGCCGACGGGCGGCGCCTACGTTAAAGCGGCAGACTACGGCGAACAGATCCGCGCCGAACTAGACGCCAACACTCCAAGCCTTCTCGTTCTCGATCGCGAATTCGAGACCCAATCCGTTGATCCAATGTTTCTCGAGCCCGAATGCGGTCTCGCTTGGTATGACGCCGACCGCAAAAACCTGGAGCTCGTGCTCGGCGTGCAGTCGCCATACGACGCCGCAACCTCAGTCGCAACGCTGCTGGGCAACGCCCGCGCCAACTTCAAGCCGGCGCATATCAATGCGCATTTCGCATATATGGGCGGCGGATTTGGCGGACGCGACCATACGCCGTTTCCGCTTTACGTCGCGCTGGCGGCGATGTTCCTTCGCGGCCGCCCCGTGCGGCTCGCCCAAGATCGCTATCAGCAGTTCCAGGGGGGAATTAAGCGGCATGCATTCAAGATACACACGCGCATCGGCGTTGATCGAGCGACAGGCAAAATTTCCGCATTCGCCGCTGACCATGTGCTGGATGGCGGCGGCCTCGCCAATTATTCGGCCAGCGTGGCGGCCGTTTCCGCAAACGCCGCGATCGGCGTCTACGATGTTCCAAAAGTCGACGTCACCACCGTCGCGCTGCATTCACGCGGCGTGACGGCAGGGTCGATGCGCGGCTATGGCACGCTGCAGACGATGACGGCGCTGGAAGTGTTGATTGACGAAGCGGCGTCGACGCTGGCGATCGATCCGATCGAATTCCGCCGACGCAACGCGCTGAAGACCGGCGGTCGGACAATGGCGGGGAACACGTATGACGTCGTGGTTCGCACGCCCGAGATCCTCGACAGACTGGAAAAGCATGCGATCTGGCGACAGCGCGCCGAAGAGAAAGCGCGTGGGCGGCGCCCAGGAAGTGTTGTCGGCACGGGCGTGGCTTGCGTCACCAAGGATTACGGCAGTGGAGCCGACACTTCATTGTCGTCGGTGGACATCGACCCGAAGGGTCGGATCTCCATCCACTGCGATCACGTCGAGATGGGGAACGGCATAGGGACGGCGCTTGCGAACCGGGTCGCGGCCCATCTCGGCGCCGTCGCCGACGAAGTCGCAGTTGCGGAAGTCGACCGTTTCGCCGCGCTCGGGCTCGTCACCTCCGGCGACCCTTACACGATGGACCAGGCGACGCAGGACGCCGCGCAACGCGATCCGCGCTGGGTTCCGGCGATCAGTTCGCCAACCAGTTCCTCGATTGGCGCGCACGCGGGGACTCATTCGGCGTCCGAAGCGGCCCGCGTCATCTTCCGGTTCGGGTTGTGGCCCGCCGCGCTCGAACTGTGGGGACTCGCGCCAACCGATCCGAGAGCCGCGAAATGGGAGGCGGCGCATTGGGAGCAGGGGCGGCTCGTGATGCCGGGTTTGAGACCTTTGCCGCTATCGGAGATCGCCGCAAGGGCCCATGCGCGCAAAGGCGTGACCGCGGCGATGGCGCACAGCTTCTCTCGCTGGGCATGGTCGAAAGCGACCTTTGCGATCGGCGGACAAGAGTGGACGGCGGCAATTGATGCGCTGGCCGTGCGAAAAGGCTCGGGAAAATTCGTTCGCTTAGATCGCGCCGACGTCAAATACCCACCCACCGTGTTCAACCGGTTCGGGACCTCCTACACATCGCTGTGCGGCGCGCTGGTCCGTGTCGAGATCGAGCGCGACACCGGCGCCTTGCGCATCGACCGGGCATATACCGTCCTCGAATGTGGTCGCGCGCTGACGCCTGAAATCGTGCTTGGCCAGGCGCAGGGCGGTTTCGCGATGGGCGTCGGCTACGCGCTGCTCGAATCGCTGCCGCTTTATGAAGATGGACCCGGCAATGGGCAGTGGAATCTCGGGCAATACCTGATCGCGCGCGGGTCCGACCTGCCTTTGCAGCGACTCGAGATCGAACTGTTGCCCCCGCTGCCGAACGATCCGCCAAAGGGCATGGCTGAGGTCGTCATGATTCCCATCGTTCCGGCGTTGTTGAACGCGATCTTCGACGCGACGGGGCGTCGCTTCCAGGCCTTGCCGGTGACTCAACAAATGCTCAAGGGAGCGCTCACGTGACGACTGTGCGCATGAGGATCAATGGCCGCGCATACGGCCCGGTGAAGGTGCGCGACGAGCTGACCATGAATGACTTCTTGCGCGAGCGCCTTGGGCTCACCGGCACAAAGTTTGGCTGCGGCGCCGGTCAGTGCCTCAGTTGCGCGGTGATCATCGACGATCCGGACGGGACGAGCCACACCAGCCCAACCTGCATCGTTCCGGCGGCGAGCTTCAACGGGAAATCCATTCGGACCGTGGAAGGGCTTGCGACGAACGGCGAGCTCACTGCGCTGCAAAGATCGTTCATCGACCATTTCGCCTTCCAATGCGGCTATTGCACAGCCGGCTTCTTGAACGAGGGACAGGTTCTGCTGGAGCGTCTGGCGAAGACGCCGGTGGCGCGCGCCGATCTCGAGAAAACGATCGCTGACGCTTTTGACGGGCATCTGTGCCGGTGCACGGGCTACATCAAATATCACGAGGCCGTGCGCGACGTCATTCTCGCCAATCCGGGACGATATTTGACCTAGCGAAACGCGTTTCGCAGGAGTGCGGCGCAGGAGGGGGACCGAAGATGAAATTTGCGGTTCTCGCAGCGGTCGTGGGGCTGGCGACATGCGTGACGTCCGACAGCCGATCGGCGACGCTCGCAACTCCAGAAAGTTTTGCCGCCATTAGCGACGCCGCGACGCGGTCCGCGGCTTTGTTTACCGAGCTTGGCAAGGTCCTGACCAACCCGCGCTGCGTCAACTGCCATCCCGCCGGCGATCGCCCGCATCAGGGTGAACTGGGCCGGATTCACCAGCCGCCGGTCGAGCGAGGACCCGATGGCCGAGGCCTCACGGCGATGCGCTGTCCGATCTGCCATCAGGACGCGAATTTTGATCCCGGCCGCGTTCCCGGTCACCACGAATGGCGTCTCGCGCCGCGTGAGACGGCCTGGGAAGGCAAAACGCTCGGTGAGATCTGCGCGCAGATCAAAGATCAGGCGCGCAATGGCGGCCGTTCGCTGGACGCGCTTGCACGTCACATTGGCGGCGACACGCTCGTAGGCTGGGCCTGGTCGCCAGGATTTGGCCGCCAACCCGCGCCGGGAACGCAGAAGGAGGCGGGGGCGCTCGTGAAGGCCTGGATCAACACCGGGGCAGTATGCCCGAAATAGCGGAGGATAAGCGAACCCGGCGCGCCTTCCGGCGATCGCACGACGCCCCCGAATCTATCGTCGACACAGTTCGTCCGTGCCGCGCCTATGCTGTCCTCATCTCACTGGAGAGTCTCATGATGCCCATCACGCTCACGACGAGCGGTCTCCGCAAGCTGCTGTCGTCGATTGTCGTCTTTGGATTATCGGCTTCGCCCGCGTGCGCGACGGAGTCGCCAAGCTATTTCACAGGACTTGTCGGCGTCGAGACGGCCAGCCCGGCCGAAATCGCCAACAAAAATGTGCTGCAGCTGAATACGACGATGTTCCAGCTGTATGGCGACGCCGCACAGATCTTCAAGAAAAACATCCTCGCCAAGCATCCGGTCATTCTGGGACTGTTTTCCGGCGCCGGCGGGCGATTTATCCTTTATCGCCCCGGCATGGCGCCGATTGAGGCGCCGCAGGCGCCGATCGTCTACCAGTTGCTGAAATCGGTTGGCCACAGCACCATGGCGTTGGCCGAAGTCGTCGTTCCGTATCTGAACAGTCCCAAGGACACGACATGGCGCGGCGCGTTGGCGGCGTATAGGAGCCGCATGCAATCCGCGCTCGACACGCTTGATGCGAGCGGAATGCAAAAAGACTGGCGAACAAACAATCGAAGCATTCTGCGAAACAATATCGCGTTCATGGACGAGTGCCTGAAAAGCAATGCGATCTCAGCGGAAGGCCTGCAAAAATTCACCAAGACGCAGTCGCCGCTGCTGAAGAAAAATATCGCCTGGGCGGCGCAGACCCAGGTCGCCCATTGGATGGATGTCATCGGCGGATGGAAAGAGATGCTTGGCGCCGACTGGGACAAAACCTATGCGGCCAGCAATACGATCTATGTCGCCCGCCAGAACAACGTCCTGTTTAGCGTGCTCGCGCAGTTCTTCGGCCCCGAGGCCATCAATGATCGCTTGATGCTGATCGAGACGATATCCTTCACCACGACGCCCGACGATATGTTGGACTCGCTGACGCGCATCATCGCCGACCGATCGGTGGGCGCCGCATTCTTCGGCAATTACCACCTCATGGATTATGAATTGATGGGCGGAGACGCGCGGCAAGCGATCATCGACGAAGACGCGAAGCGCAAGATGAATGTGGTCCTGCCGCCGCAAGTGCCGTTCGGCTCGCGTCAATGGCCGACGCTGATCACGCCGGGGCCCGGCGCTAAGAGCTTGAGCGATCTTCCGTGAATTCGAATCCTGTAGCCGCGGTCACGGCTCGAAAGGCTCCTGAACCTCGTTTTATCGTCGGAGTTGCGCTCCTTTTTGCCGTTCTGCTTCCCCTCGAGAGCGGTGCGCAAGATCGCATTGACCCCGTCACGGGTTTCGAGCGCGATGCGATTCACACCGCCGCCTGGCCTGGCGGCAAAAAGGTCGCAGTCAGCTTTGCGTTCTTCGTGGAGGAGTTCGGCTTCGGCAAAGGTCCGATCTTCCGTCCAGATCTTGCGTCGCGAAAGCCTGACCTCGTGAACGAGGCGTTCCGTCAATACGGGATCGACTGGGGCGTTGTCCGCGTCGGCCGGCTATTTAAAGAACTGAATGTGCCGCTCACCATCGTGGTGAATGCGGAATTTTTCGGCAAGCGCCCATCGGTCTGGAAGGAGTTCCGTTCGATGCTGCCGAATGCGCCGCTCATCGCGCACGGCATGAACAACACAAGCCGCATGTTGCCGCTCCGGAGTGGGATCGCTGCGCAGAAGACCTACATTCGCCGCACATTGGATCTCATCGCCGAAGCCACGGGCGTCAGGCCGACGGGCTGGTCGAGTCCGAGCGTCTACGCCAATCGCGACACGATGCGGGCGATGGCCGCCGAAGGCGTCGCCTACACGCTCGACCAGATGGATTCGGATGTCATCTCACGTTTGAAGACGCCGGAAGGCTCGCTCATCCTGCTGCCCTATCCGGCCGTGACCGTCGACATGGGGCAATATCTGGCGCGGATGAAAACGACCAGAGAGATCGAGACGCTCTGGTTAGACTATATATCGGAACTGGTCATTGAGGCTCGCGCCGATCCAGCGCGACGCGCCACGACTGTGGTCATCGGAATTCATCCCTTTGTCGTCGGCACGCCTGACGGAGCCTTCGCGTTGCGGCGCGTTCTTTTGCGCCTCAAGGAAGACGACGCTGTATGGCTGGCGGACGCCGACGCCATTTTGAAGGCGGCTGGCCTGAGATGAGCGAAGCCGTCGATTCGGACGAGCTTCACGCGTATTCGTTCGCGTGATCCCGACGAATCGTCCGGAACAGGCGCGCGACGCCGTTTGGCGCGCCACGGTCGATGAAAATGGGCAATATGCGCCTCGGCCCGGCAAACCGCCTGAGCGGCGCAGGGGGCTTCCGCGCTTCGCTCCAAATAGTCTGGCGCCCGCGGCCTTGGCGCGCGCTGCACGATCAAGGCGACGCTCATTGAACGATCCCGGTCGACGCGCCGGGCAAACCATATGGTTGCTGCGGTTGAATTCGGATAACATAATGGTCTGAGCTCGCGCAGAGAGGCGTCAGATGCTTTGGCTGATCCGATTCATCGGCTTGCTTTTCCAAGCGATTTTCCTAGAATTTGTGCACATCTTCGGTTTGATCGTATTTGTGCTCGCCATGCTCCTTGGCTATTTCAGGGCTCCTTGGTGGATCGCGCCAGTGCTCGCCGTGGCTTGCGGGCTGTTCGCGAACAGGTTCATCGATCTAAACTACCTCACGGATGTATTCCGCAGAGTGGCTTCCGCGAGTGACCGCTGGGCCTTCGTGATTATTGTCTATTTCGCGATCACGATCGGCGGCTATCTCGCCGGCCTTCTGGCGCGTTTATTCATGAAGCGCAGGAAGCGGTCTTAGGATTTCGCATGACGGGGTTCGCGGCCGCAACGACGCGTCCTGAAGTCGCGCGCGCGGCGCTCGCCATTGGACACATCGGCTCGCGGAAACTCGCCCGGCGACGCCACGCCAAGCGAGCGCGATGAGAATCGTCGCGAAAACCGCTGGGAGAAGGTCCGTCAGTTGCCAAATGACGAATGCGACCGCCATGGTCGTCGCCGCGACCATAGCCACGATGGCTGTTCGAGAAACGAAGTCGTTCTGATCGATGCTCTAAGTCAAAAAATTGAATTTCATCTCGGAACCGCTTTGCTAGGACCAAGATATTAAACGACCGCGCGTTAGAGAATGAGTCTGCAAGACCGACTGGAGCGCGCGGCGGAATACGAGGCGACGCGTTTGCCCACGATCTCGTTGGAGAGGAGCTGCCGCGACGCATATGTGTGGCGAAAAAAGCACTCAAACTGAAAATCTCCCTCATCTTTAAAAATTGCCCGGAAAATCCCTGGATCGAGGCTTAGCGTAAGCCCGGGAGCCCAAGAATGAATTGCGCGAGCGGCGTTGCAGCAATCTGTTCACTATTGATGTCGCCGAAAGCGGTAGATGTTTCGAACCTCGCTGGGCAGGAAACTACGAAAAGTGCGATCGCCCAGCCACTGAGGCGATCACCCAGCGTTGAGTTCTACTCTTGGTCATGGGCTACGACTCGAAGATCATGGTACGAGTGGCTCACTGCAACGGCTGCGATCGAGTCTTCGCTTGAAGAGTCGGGCTGGCGGCTTCGAGCAACAGGCGGTTTCGGGGGCTATGCTTCTGATGTGAAGGGGAGCGATGCCGAGAATGTCATAGCCTCTGCAATGGAGGTGGATGACATCGCGCTTCCCCATATCGGCACGGTCGGCAAATACTACGGGTCAGATGGTTTTGTCGGCGCGCAGATTGGCTACGCGCTCATCGATAAGAAATGGGAGGTGAGCGGATTTCTCGGGGTGGGAATAACCACTGAAGGTTACCTCGGCGCGAATATGCGGAGTTCCGCGCTGCGAATTCCGCCAGCCGACATAAGCGATTTCGCCGCAACCGAGTTTGGCGTTTTAGGAAGTCTGGAGTTCAGGGCCACGCCGAATGATCATCTGATGCTCTTCGCGTCAGCGATCTACACGACAGCATTCCGATGGGGGTATTTTGAAGTAAAGCCGGGAGTATTATTTCCATTCAACGACTCGCTCCCAGTTTTGTTGAAGGGAAAATTATTCTTTGGACCGCATGCGGCGCTAAATTCTTATAAGGGCGACCTTCAGCCAATGTTTGGTGCGCATATCACGCTCATGGAGATCGGACCGTTCTATGCGAGTGTCGCGGGCGGCTATGTACGTGATCAGTATAGCGGTCAGGGAGGCTATACGATTCTTGAGACAAGCGTTAGATTTTGAAATGGTTTTTGTGCATTGAACGCGCCGATATCAGGGTCTCAGCTTCCCGCCGCATGTCGCCATTTCGAGGGTTCGCATCCACGCCGTTTGCATGGAGCGCGCGCCGCAGAAGCAGTCAGTCCCTGAGTCCAATAGCAGCTTCGTCCCAATCAAGGCCAGTTCCGGCGACAGCGGGTATATGCAACATGCCGTCTACGACCTCGTAGGGCTGCTTCAGGATTGGATTGACCCAATTCTGCCACTCGAGCCAATGCGACGTTTCTGAAACCCGCATGACGTGGGCGCCGACCTCTGGATAGAGGTGCGTAGAAATGGGCGCCCCGAATGCCGCCGCAATCGCTGCCGATTTTAGCCAGCCGGTTACGCCCCCGATCCTCATGAAATCCGGCATAACGAGGTCGCACGCCTTCATTTGAAGCGCACGGTGCAGATCCCGATGACCGTAGAAATTTTCTCCTATCTGCAACGGCGTTTTCAGTTGCGAAGCGAGGCGCGCATATCCATCCAGATTGTCGTAAACGATGGGTTCCTCGATCCAATCCAGGCCCAAGCTGTCGACCGATTGGCACCTCACGAGCGCTTCAGCAAGATCGAGCCCTTGATTGAAATCCGCCATCAAATGAACATCGGGGCCAATTGCAGCGCGTACAGTCTCGACAGCGCGCAAATCCAGATCTGCGGTTGCGCGGCCTAGCCGGATCTTCAGTCCGGCAAATCCTCCTTCTTGGATTAGTCTCGCTGCTTCCTCCCCTAACTGCGCTGGATCAGTCAGCCAAAGACCGTTGCTGTTGTATGCCTTCACTGGCCCAACCGCGCCGCCGAGGAGCACGCACAACGGCAGATTCGCGGCCTTCGCCAAGGCGTCCCACGCCGCCATATCGAGACCCGAAACGGCGATCATGCTCACGCCCTGGTAGCCAACGAAATGGAGAGACTTGCGGGTGAGCTCGAATATCTCGGTCGGCGCGACGGCATGACCCTCGAGAAGCTCGCCAAAATCCTCCAAGGCGGCGACGATGTATTTCATCGCCTTTGCCGTGTACGGTTCGAGGTAGCTTCGCCCAACGACTCCTTCATTCGTGAAAAGATCGATGAGGATCACAGGCCAGTCGGAGATCGTCGCTATTCTGGCGACGATCGGGCGTTCCAATTTGAGGATCAAGGGCCGCGCCCTGATGCTTTTGATCGTCAATCGGCCAATTGTCATTCCAAGACTCACATATCAGCGTATTGCGCTTCGCCGTTCCCGAACGACCAGTTTTCCTTAGGAACCTCGACGAGGCTGATGAAGACGTCTTCAACGCGAAGTCCCAGGCGGGAATGAAGTTCTTTCGCCACCGCTCGATAAAAGGATTTCTTCTGCTCGACTGACCGACCTGCATTGAGCGTGATCTGAATGAACACGCAGTCCTGCGTGCGTTTGATTCCAAGGTAATTCTCGGCGGCAATGAGGGCGTGTTCTGGATGTTCGGCGATCACCTGGAAGCGGTCGTCCTTTGGAACCTTCAGGACCTCGATCATCGCGTGATAGACGACGTCGCCGACGCCACGACAATATTCGACAGGCTTGCCCTTGATGAGATCGATGCGCACGAGAGGCATTTGATCTCTCCTATTTTAGCGGGTGCGAACCGGGCGCAAGCTTCGATGCGGATCGCATCTTGGAAACGGGCGCCCCGAGGGTTCGTCGGGACGCACGCACTCGCTGCAGACGCCTGTGTCAGGCCGCGTCCTCGATCTGGTCCAACAGTTGAATGAGACGCATCACCTGTTGCAGCAAAATTCCGCCGACACCAAGGGCAAACCACACGCCAGTGACGAAGCCCCAGTGAATCGGCGCCGCGAAGAACTCCTCGCGAAACCAGAAGGTGTGGCCCCACTCGTTAAATCCCACACTAACGAAGATCATGAACGGACCGACGACCGCAAGCGTCAGAGGGAGAGAAATCCCATCGGCGTAAAGCGGAAGGCGCGTCCTCGCGTACAGCCACGCCGAGCCGCCCATGAGGATGTAGAAGGGAAAGTTGAAGTAGAACTCGATGATGTGGTTGGCGGTGAAAGGCGTGTCGCGGACGGAAACCTGATGCCAGGAATTGTCCTGCTCCGCAAAATAGCTGCCGGCCCAATAAACAGCGAATGTGTAGATACTGATCCACATCGTCAGCGTGAAGTAGCGCGTAATCTCCTCCTTTGGCGTAATCTTGTCGAGGTTTCGGTCGCGGGTGAACCAGAGATAGCCCCACAGCGTCGGAAACACGATCGCCAGAAATGCGCCTTCGAGGTAGAGCAATCGCATCCAATGAACATCGAACGCAGGATCGGAAGAATCTAGACCAGTCGAAATGGCATAGGCGCCCTGATACATTCTGAACCCGACGTAGATGACGGTCATCACGGCAAAAGTCAGGAGATACTTCGGTAGGTCTCTCAGATACCAGGGCAGATTGAACGGCGCCCGCGGTGTGGTTCGGGCGATTGTTTGCGCGGTGATGCTCATGGCCGCTCCTTTGGTTGGCTTGAAGTGTTTTCGCGCGCGCGACGCTATTTGCCCCGCCGCGCGAGATTGTCAGTAGAATTTCGGGATGACCGGAGCGGATACGCTGGAGACATAGCGTTGGCCCGCGTTGTCATAGAGGAAAAGCAAGCCTCCCATCCGCGTATCCGCGTCGCGGATCAGGCCGTCGAGCCTCTCCCGCTGCCAAAGCGAATCCTCAGCCGTGATGCGGATCGTTCTCGTCTCGCCCGGCGCGATGGGATCGGCCGTGTCGATGCTCAGGCCTTCGCGTGCAGCCAAAGTGGCGCCTTCGCCTTGTGGCGGTTGGATAACCGCGGGGTTGAGGAAGCGCACATTCGCGGTCGCGAACTCGCCAACCCGGACGGGATGGTCGGAGCCGTTATGAAGCAGCGCGGTCATGATCATTGCACGAGCAGGCACATTATATTCGGCGCGCTGAATCTTGACCTGCACCGCTCCAATGTCGACGGCAGGCGGAAGCGGATCGATCTGATCCATTGCGGCTTGCAGCGGGATGGCGTTTGGATATTTTAGATCCGTTACGAAGTTCGCGCCGAATACGATCATCGGAACTGCGAAGATGATCGCCGCGCCTATCATCTGGTCGAGCGGGGAGACAAGTCTCGCCTCCTGGCCGGCATGCAGCATTTTATAGCGTGGAATAAACAGCGGACGCCTGACCCACCAAAGCAGCCACGCCGAACCGAGCGCGATCCAGAAGCCGTGCCAGGCGACGCCATTCGCGAGCCCATATGTCTCCATGTCGATCACGCTGCCATCGAGCGTCTTGATCTGGTTAGTGAATGCGGAGGCATCGCCCTCGACTTCCATCCATTGGCCCGGGCCCACGACGGAGCCCGCATCATGCAGATTGAAGAAAGGATGAAGATGGAAGCGACCAGGGATCCTGGCCTTCATCACAATCTTGAACTCATAGTCGCCGCCGAGTTTCAAAGCGGAGGAGCTGACGGACGATTGTCCGTTGAGGTAGCGCTCGGTCCGAATGAAGACGGGCCCCGGAGCGGAGACATTCAGATAGGTCGCGTCCGGTTGCGCCACCCCGCGCGGCCAGTCCGCGTTGACGTGGAACTTACCGGTGATGACAACCTCTTCATTGACATTGAGCTTTGCCTTCGACCACGCCACATCGTACCATTGGATGGTACGCATGCGGACGAAAGGTTCCAGGGCCTTTTCGCCATGGGCGAGCGCTGCTTCGGGAGCGAGCGCGCCGGCGCATAATCCGAGGCACGCGGCGCTGAAGAGAGTCTTGAGCGTCTTTTTCATCTCGTTGCCTCTCCCTCAGATATTCTTGACGTATTTTGTCGTGGCAAATGCTTTTCCCAGATACCACCAGAGTGGATACATCAGGGTGCAAAGCAGCGCCGAACAAAACGCCGACAACGGCGTCGCATATTGGCCGTAGGTTCGCAGCGTTCCACGCTCGATAATGCGAAGATATTCAGGCGTCCCCGCGCGGATGTATTGAAAGCCGAAGATGTCGGCCACGGTGAGCTGTGCGCCGCCATACTCCACCGGCACATGAAACATGCCGAAAATCGGCCAATTGGTCGGATAGAAAAGCAGGGCGAAGGCCATGCCGCCAAAGATGCTCGTGACAGTCAGGCTGTTGCTCAACATCAGAATCGCGTCGAGGACGAGCGCGCTCGGCAACATCGTGGCTGGCAAGACTTCGTTTATCGGGAAAAAGTTCCACATGTGATAGGCGAAGAAGCGCGTGATCCATGTGCCGATCAGCAAGCATGAGATGCAAAGCGTCGCGCCAAGCGGCAACCTGAAGTTTGGCCAAAGCACGGCCTGTACCGCCGCGGGGAAGGTAATCATCATCAGGGGAGTGATGAGCGGCCACCATTGCCGATCCTTCCAGTCTTGCCAGAAATCCCAGTCGCCGACCGTCAGAGCGACATGCAAGTGGAAGGAGCCAATGAAAAGGAATAACGCGAGCACCAGGATCAGATAATCATAGGCGCGGCTCAGTCTCGCCTTTTCCCCTGTATATCGCCGTGCTGGAATATCCAGGGATTTGCCAGTCATGCGGTCCTCCACGAAAGTTAGCTCTCTGTGCGGCTCTTTCCCGAACGGCGGCCAGAATGGCGAACGACGAGACGGCGCAACTCTCAGCAAGCCTAGGGGGCGCGAGGCGCTGCGTGAAATGGCGAGTTTTGATAGCCCCATGAATAAAAATCACGGTTGGCGCATTTGCCGTGCGCGGAAAGAGCAGAGTGAGGAAAAGCCGTGATGGAGCTGCATAATTTCGACATCAACCTGCTCGTGGCGTTCGACCTCCTCATGGAAGAAAAGAACGTCTCGCGCGCCGCCGAACGCATGTTCGTGACGCAGTCGGCGATGAGTCATACTTTGCAGCGGCTAAGACAACAGTTGGACGATCCATTACTGGTCAAGACGCCGGCAGGCATGAAGCCGACCGATCGTGCGCTGTCTCTGGTCGACCCGGTGAAGGCCGTCCTGCGCGACATCAAGCGCCTGATCCGTGCGCCGGAAGAATTCGATCCTGCACAAAGCAGGCGGCGGTTTGTGATCGCCGCAACCGATTACATGGACTTGCTGGTGCTTCCTCCGCTCGTCGAGCGCATCGCTTTGCGGGCTCCGGGCATCGACATCCATGTCAAGAGGACGGAGCTGCCTTTTCCCGAAGCGGATCTTGAGCACAATGATCTCGATGTCGTGCTGGGCTTCGATGCGATTCTGAAGCCGCCTGCCTATTTGAGCAGAACGAAACTTTTTGAAGACCGGATGGCCTGCGTCGTCGGCAGGCAGCACATGATCGGCAAAAGCGGTCGGCTAACGCTTGAGGAATATGTCTCAGGCAAGCACATGCTGATCTCCCGCACCGGCACACGCGTCGGGTTAATCGATGAGTGGCTCGCTGAGAGAGGGCTGGCGCGCCGCATCGCGTTGATCGTTCCCCACTTCCTCTCGGCTCCGTTTATTGTGGAGAAGACCGACATGATCTTGTCCCTGCCGGAGCGAATTGCCAACGCGTTCGTCGACCTGGCGCCGCTGAACATCCTGCCCCTCCCGATCGAATTGCCGGCCTATGACCTCGTTATGGTCTGGCACCCGCTCCATGATCCCGACCCCGCCCATCGTTGGTTGCGTGATCAAATCGCGGAAGTTTCCCGGAACCTGCGTGTTTAGCTATCTGACCTTGACGACAGCTTCGCCTTTTGCCTGTCCTGTTTCGACGTCGGCCAAAGCCTCATCTTCCCGGGAGGCCGGGGGCCATGGCTTTGACCTCGATGAGGAAATACGGCGGCTTCGACAATGACTCTCCGCCGTTTAGAACAGCGGATTTGTGCAGGCGATTGACGACGGCATAGAGCTTTCCTCCCGGCCCAAAACTCAGCGAGTCGACCCAGGATAACTCTTCGTTTTGTGCGAGCCGTTGGTAACTGCGATTCCGCTTGATAACCCCGATCGCATTTTCTGCAAGATCGCCGAGGTAGATGTTATCGTCCCTGTCGATGCTGATGCCGTCGCAAATGGGCTTAGCGCTATAGCGCTCAACCCGCGCGCCAAGCTGCTTTTCGTCGAGAGCTTCATCGGCCAAATCAGCGGCCTTTATGCGGTAAAGGCTCGTTCCGTGCATAGGACCAAAATACACCCATTCGTTCTGCAGATCTTCGGTGATCGGATTGACGCCGATATGGGGTCGCACGAGATGGCCGGCGGGGTCTTTCACCTGAATGGGGCGCCCATCGATGACGAGATCGATTTTCTCGGGCACAACGCTGGCGTGACCTTCCAACACGCGACGCGCGGCGCCCGTTTGCAAATCCACCACGATGAACGCCGCATTTGCTCCACCCGCAGGATCGGCGATGAATATCTTGTTGTGCTTGCCGTCGACGGTAAAATCATTGACGAACGCATCTTTGGGAGCGATAGGCGGCGGCAGATAGATAACGCGGCGCAGCTTATCGGCCTTCATATCCCAGCCGACAAGTTTTGGCGTGACTCCGCTGCGCATGCCATTATCGAGCATCCAGACAACGCCGTTGGCGTCGCTCCTAATGCCAAGAACAGAATCCAGCTTTAGTTCCGAATGGCTCAGCCGGTCATTGAACTCTTTGTTCGGAAAGGGCGCGAGCGAATCGTCGTCGCGATGCTCAACGACCGAGTAATTCGGTTCGTAGAACTGATGCTGGCTCATGATAATTTTGCCACTCTCGGTGACCGTGACGTTGCCGGGGGCTTGCGCGAGCCTTGCTATGATTTCGTAGCTGGGCTGCTGTGCGGCTTCCGCTCGGCTCACAAAAACGGCCAGCATTGACAGGAGGATTAGGCTCGTTCGCATGAGAACTCCGGGACGGCTTTGGACGCCGACGGATTCTATCCTGTCGAACGTCACCCGGCGCATGATGCTTGCTCATGGCCTCATTAATGGATTCGATACAAAGGCAGTGAGGAAGCGTGCGCCGGCGATCTTCGGCCGCGCGGCGGCTGAAATCGAAAAGTCCGGGCCGACGGTCACCCCGCAGGCGCTCGCCACATTCGCCCGACAGGCGCGAAAACGGATACGCGACCCCAAAGGGGCTACCAGCGCGACCATCTGCGCGCGCTCGTCCAACGGGTCGAGGTTGACGAGCGGGAAACTCGCATTGTGGGCCACAAGAGCGCGCTTCTGCGCGCGCTTGTCGCCGCATCAGGCGGGAACACGGCGGGAATTGGCGTTCCCAGTTTTGTTCCGAAGTGGCGCGCCCAAGGGGATTCGAACCCCTGTTTTCGCCGTGAAAGGGCGACGTCCTAGGCCTCTAGACGATGGGCGCGGCTGCGCGGCCGCATTGCGGCGGCGCGAGGGCGTGTATAGAGGCGCGGGCGGCGCAAGACAAGGCCGTCCGGCGGCGCCAGATCGCCGCGCATGGCCTCGCGTTTGCACCCCTTCGGGCGAGGCCCTAAAGCATCGCAGCAATGCTCACGATCAACGATCTCGTCTACCGGCTCGGCGGCCGGCTGCTGTTCGACCACGCCGGGGTGTTCCTCCCTGGACGCTCCCGCGCGGGCTTCGTCGGCCGTAACGGCGCCGGCAAGACCACGCTGTTCCGGCTGATCAGCGGCGAAATCGCCCCCGAAAGCGGCGCGATCTCGATCCCCGCCCGCACAAGGCTCGGGCGCGTCGAGCAGGAGGCGCCCGGCGGTCCGACGGCGCTGATCGACTTCGTGCTGGCGGCTGACCTTGAGCGCGCCGACCTGCTGGCGCGGGCAGAGGCCGCGCATGATCCCCACGACATCGCCGACATTCAGACGCGGCTCGCCGACATCGACGCCCATTCGGCGCCCGCCCGCGCCGCCGCCATCCTGCACGGGCTGGGCTTCGACGCCGCGGCGCAGCGCCGGCCGCTGTCGGAATTCTCCGGCGGCTGGCGCATGCGCGTCGCGCTTGCGGCGGTGCTGTTCGCCCAGCCCGACCTGCTGCTCCTCGACGAGCCGACCAATTATCTCGATCTCGAAGGCACGTTGTGGCTCGTCGATTACCTGTCGCGCTATCCGGCGAGCGTCGTCGTCATCAGCCATGACCGCGATCTGCTCGACGACGTGGCCACGCATATTCTGCATCTCGAGCGGGGAAAGCTGACGCTCTATAAAGGCGACTACTCGTCCTTCGAAAAGCAGCGGCGCGAGGCGCAGCTCCTCGCCGTCAAGGGCGCCAAGAAGCAGGAAGAGCAGCGCAAGCATCTGCAGGCCTTCGTCGACCGCTTCCGCTCCAAGGCGACGAAAGCGCGCCAGGCGCAGTCGCGCTTGAAGCTCCTCGCCAAAATGGAGCCGATCGCGGCCATCGTCGACGATTCGGTCCTGCCGATTCGTCTGCCGTCGCCCGAGAAGCCGCTATCGCCGCCGATTATCGCGCTGGAGAAAGCCGCGGTCGGCTATGGCGATCGAATCGTGCTGTCGCGGCTCACGCTGTCGATCTCCAACGACGATCGCATCGGCCTGCTCGGCGCCAATGGCAATGGCAAGTCGACCTTCGCCAAATTGCTCGGCGGGCGGCTTTCGGCCTGCGCCGGCGAGATGGTGCGCGCGCCAAAGCTCGAGGCGGGATTTTTCGCGCAGCATCAGGTCGATGATCTGAATGAGGGCGAGACGCCTTACGCCGTCTTCGCGCGGCTGATGCCGGGCGCCCCCGAGGCGCGCATTCGCGGCCGCGCGGCGCAGACCGGATTTTCCGGCGCGCGCGCCGAAACCCTTATCGCCAAGCTGTCGGGAGGCGAGAAGGCGCGACTTCTGCTCGGCGTCGCCACCTTCAACGCGCCGCATCTCCTCATCCTCGACGAGCCGACGAACCATCTCGATATCGACAGTCGCGCCGCGCTGATCGAGGCGATCAACGATTACGAGGGCGCCGTCGTTCTGGTCTCGCATGACCGCTATCTGCTCGAGGCCTGCGCCGATCGTCTGTGGCTGGTCGACGACGGAACCGTGCGCGCCTTTGACGGCGACATGGATGATTATGCGCGGCAAGTGCTCTCGAAATCGCGCGACGAAGAGCCCAAGCGCGCGCCCGCGACGCCGGCGCAGGAGGCGGCAAAGCAGCAGGCGCCAAGGCGCCGTGACGCCGGACAGGCGCGGCGCAAGCTCGCCGCCGCCGAGGAACGCGTCGAGAAATTCACGCAGCTGATCGCCCGCGTCGACGAGGCGCTCGCCGCGCCCGACGCCTTCGCGCGCAATCCGCAGGAGGCGGCGCGGCTCGCGTCGCAGCGCGAGGAACTCGCGCAGGCGCTCGCCGCGGCTGAGGAACAATGGCTGGAGCTTGCCGCGGAGGCGGAAGTTTAACTGATATGGCGTCAGCCTACTCTCCGGTTTTGTTTTTTTTTACCGTGAGGTCTGACGGCTTCAGTGAGAGAAACTTATCCGGCGTTTTCCATGTGTCTGGCAGATGCTTATTCGCCCATTTGCAAACGGCTTGCAGCACGGGCAGCAATTCGGCTCCTTTCTGCGTCACCGCATAGTCGTACCTGATCGGATGTTCCTGATAAGCGCTTTTCTCGATAAGGCCGAATTCCTCCAATCGTAAGAGTCGATCTGTCAGCACGTTCGTCGGGATGCGTTCAGGGGATTGAGAAAAATCTCCAAACCGCGTTTTCCCCATTGCAAGATCGCGCATGATGACAAGCGTCCATCGGTCGCCAAAAATATCGAGAGAGGTGGCTATCGGGCATCCCGACCTGAGTTTTTTCAAGGCGCGCATCGTTGGCTGATAGTGACTTGTGAATCACAAGT
The DNA here is from genome assembly GCF_015709545.1 of Methylocystis sp. H4A. Lineage (NCBI taxonomy): Bacteria > Pseudomonadati > Pseudomonadota > Alphaproteobacteria > Hyphomicrobiales > Methylocystaceae > Methylocystis > Methylocystis sp. H4A. The sequence continues at coordinate 353,808 of NZ_JADNQY010000028.1, forward strand.
CACTACTCTAATCTGGTGCGGCATGAACGCACAATCGAGGAGGAAATCCAATGCCGGAAGCCTTCCAAGGCCGCTGTCTTTGCGGCGCTGTCCATTATGAATGCAACGCCGATCCGCTCATGTCCGGTCATTGCCAGTGCGCTGATTGCCGCAAGAGCAGCGGGACGGGTCATAGCTCGCATCTCGCCGTTCCTCGCGCATTTGTGACCATATCAGGGGACGTAACCGTCTACGACAAACCGGCTGACAGCGGGCATATGGTCTCGCGCGCTTTCTGCCCTCGCTGCGGCGCACCGATATATTCGCTAAACGACGCAATGCCCGATTTGGTCTTCCTCAGGGCGTCGAGCCTCGACGATCTCGAAGTGTTCAAACCTCAAATGGTCGTTTACGCGAGCCGCGGCGCTTCTTGGGATATCTCCGATACAAATTTGCCGCGCTTCGAAAAAATGCCGCCCATGATGAAGGGCTAGGCCCGAATGGAGTCCGACCCTGCTCTTGTTGAACGACTACGAGCTGTTCTCGCGCACCACCGGCACGTCGAAGCGCGCCGCATGTTTGGCGGCGCGTGCTTCACTCGGAACGGCAACATGTGCATTGGCGTCCACAACACGAACCTCATTCTTCGTGTCGGGGAAACGCGAGCTAAGGAGTTACTGACCCGCGAAGGCGTCAGGCCCATGGACTTGACGGGCAAGGTTATGAAGGGATGGGCTACAATACTCCCGGAAGCCATTCGGACCGATGCTCAGCTTTCCAGCTACGCGCAATTCGCGGTCGATTTTGTTGAAAGGCTGCCGCCGAAATAGCTCGTCCCAACCAGCCAAAAATGCCGAGTTTCCTGTTCAGCCCCGCCCACGATGCGACGCGCCGCAGCGACTCCGGCAAAAATATTTCTGCGGTCGTTCCGGCCTGCGCCGCGTCTTCAATTTCACGATGCTGCCGGCGGCGGCGACCTGCTCGATGACTGCGCGCTCCGTGGCGCGAAGTTGGTCGCACATGATCCGCCCACATCCGACCCGGCTTCGCCGACCACCCTCTCCTCAAGTGGGAGAGGGGAGGGCGCGAACGCACAACGTCAATCGGCGCTTTCGGGGTGGCGCCGCAAATAATCCGCGACGAAGGAGCAGTCGCCCTTCACCTTCAAACCTCGGACGCGGGCGAATTGCAGCGCGTTGCGGATGAGCTCGGAGCCGACGCCCTGACCGCGCAGCCTTGGCGGCGTCTGCGTCGAAGTGAAGACCATCACGTCATTGTCGATGCGGTAATAGGCGAGTGCTGTCTCTCCATCGATGTCGAGTTCGAAGCGACTGAACTCGGGATTGTCGCGGACGCTTCCCCAGGGATGTCTGCCTGCAGGCTCTCCTTTAGCCTTGCCCATCGCCTCGCCCATCGCCTTGCCCATGCCGGCCTCCTTGAGAGTTCATGCTCCCGAAATGGGCGCGCGCCGCCCGGAAGAGAAGGGCGCCCGCCGCTTGCGTTTTCGGCCGCGCCGGGGTTCAACAGCCTCGCCCGCGCCGTTTGCTCGGGCGGCGGACAGGCTATGCTCGCCGCTCCCCGATTCGCCCAACCGGATTCGACATGCGCCTTTCCCGCTATTTCCTGCCCATTTTGCGCGAGACCCCGAAAGAGGCCGAGATCGTCTCGCACCGGCTGATGCTGCGGGCGGGCATGATCCGACAGGAGTCGGCCGGCATCTACGCCTGGCTGCCGCTCGGGTTGCGGGTCTTGAACAAGATCAACGCCATCATCCGCGAGGAGCAGACCCGCGCCGGCGCCATCGAATGTCTGATGCCGACCATTCAGTCCGCCGATCTGTGGCGCGAGTCGGGGCGCTATGACGCCTATGGCAAGGAAATGCTGCGCATCGCCGACCGCCACGACCGCGAGATGCTGTACGGCCCCACCAACGAGGAGATGATCACCGAGATCTTTCGAGCCTATGTGCGCTCATACAAGGATCTGCCGCTCAATCTCTTTCACATCCAGTGGAAATTCCGCGACGAGGTGCGGCCGCGTTTCGGCGTGATGCGCTCGCGCGAATTCTTGATGAAGGACGCCTATTCCTTCGATCTCACGGCGGAAGCCGGCCGCCATTCCTACAACAAGATGTTCGTCGCCTATCTGCGCACCTTCGCGCGCCTGGGCCTGACCGCCATTCCAATGGCGGCCGAATCCGGGCCGATCGGCGGCAACAGCCATGAGTTCATCATTCTCGCGTCGACCGGCGAAAGCGAAGTCTTTTGCCACAAAGATTTTCTGTCCTTCGCGCCGCCGCCCCCTTCGATCGACTTCGACGATGCGGCGGCGTTGCAGGCGGTGGTCGACAAATGGACCAGCCGCTATGCGGCGACGAGCGAGATGCATGACGCCGCCGCCTTCGCCGCGGTTCCCGAGGACGCGCGGGTCGCGGCGCGCGGCATCGAGGTCGGCCATATTTTCTACTTCGGAACCAAATATTCCGAGCCGATGAGGGCCGTCGTCAACGGACCGGACGGCAAGGAGGTCGTCGTGCAAATGGGTTCCTACGGCATCGGGCCGTCGCGCCTCGCCGCCGCCATTATTGAGGCGGGTCATGACGACAACGGCGTGATCTGGCCAGAATCCGTCGCGCCTTTCCATGTCGGGGTCGCCGATCTGAAAGTCGGCGACCCGGCGACGGGCAAGGTCTGCGCCGATCTCGTGGCGCAGCTCGAGAACGCGGGACTGGACGTGCTGCATGACGATCGCGACGAACGCCCCGGCGCGAAATTCGCGACGCTCGATCTCATCGGTCTGCCCTGGCAGGTTCTGGTCGGGCCCAAGGGCCTGGCTGAGGGCAGGGTGGAGGTGAAGCAGCGCCGCACCGGAGAGCGGGAGCTTCTCGCGCCTCAGGACGCCGTCACCCGCATCGTCGCCGCAATAAGACAGGCTCAGGCATGACCGAAGCGGCGCAACCGGCAAGAGGCGCCGGAGCGGCGCAACCGGCAAGAGGCGCTGGCGCCTTTTCGACCTTTGAGCGGATGGTGGCGCTGCGCTATCTGCGCGCCCGTCGCGCCGACGGCTTCGTCTCGGTCATCGCCGGCTTTTCGTTCCTCGGCATTATGCTGGGCGTCGCGACGCTCATCGTCGTCACTTCGGTGATGAATGGATTCCATCGCGAGCTGATGGACAAGATCATCGGCATCAACGGCCACGCATTCTTGCAGGCGGTGGAGACGCCGTTCACGGACTGGGACCGGGTCTCCGCCAAGACGGCGAAGCTGCCCGGCGTCCAGCTTGCAATTCCCATGGTCGAGGGCGCGGCCGGCATATCGACTCAGTTCGGCCAATCTGGCGTGCTTGTGCGCGGCGTGCGCGAGAAGGACCTGACGCGGCTCCCCGGCGTAGCGGGCAACGTCAAGAGCGGCGCGCTTGCCGGATTCGATAAGGCCGGCGGCGTCGCCATCGGTCAGCGGCTGGCGGAGACGCTCGGCGTCGGCGTCGGCGACCCGGTCAGCCTGCTCATCGCCAAGGGGGTGCAGACGCCCTTCGGGGTGGCCCCGCGCATCAAAGCCTACAAAGTCGTTGCGATCTTCTCGATCGGCATGTCCGAATTCGATAGCGTCTTCGTCTATATGCCGCTCACCGAGGCGCAGCTCTTCTTCAACAAGGAGAATGAGGCGACGGTGGTCGAGGCTTTCGTCACCGATCCCGAGAAGATGGACGATTTTCGCGTCAACGTCGAAAAGTCCATCGACCGGCCGCTGATCGTCACCGACTGGCGCCAGCGCAACAAAACGTTTTTCGATACGCTGCAGGTCGAGAAGAACATTCTTTTCATCATTCTCGCTTTGATCGTCGTGGTCGCGGCCTTCAACATCATCTCCGGGTTGACGATGCTCGTGAAGGACAAGACTCAGGACATCGCCATACTGCGCACGATGGGCGCGACGCGGGGCGCGGTCCTGCGCGTGTTCCTGATCATCGGAGCTTCGATCGGCGTCGTCGGCACGCTGGCCGGCTTTGCGCTAGGTCTGGCGCTGGCGAAAAATCTCGACACCATCCGCGTCGGGGTCAATAAGCTGTTCGACGCCAATCTCTTCCCCGCGGAGTTCTATTTTCTCTCGCGGCTGCCGGCGATCGTCGACCCCCGCGAGGTGACGGCGATTGTGGCCATGACGCTCACGCTCGCCGTTCTCGCCTCGATCTATCCAGCCTGGAAAGCCGCATCGCTCGATCCGATCGAAGCGCTGCGGCACGAGTAGTCGCGATGAGCGAGGCCGTTCTCGAACTCCGCAGCATCGCGCGCCACTATCGCGAGGGCGAGGCGCGGCTCGACATTCTGATGGACGTCAATCTGTCAATCTACCCGGGCGAGACGGTCGCGCTGCTGGCGCCGTCTGGCGCCGGCAAGTCGACGCTCCTCCATATCGCCGGACTCCTGGAGCGCCAGGACGGCGGCGAAGTGCTGATTGCAAATGCGCCGACGTCGCGCATGTCCGACGCCGAGCGCACGCGGCTGCGGCGCGCCACCGTCGGCTTCATCTATCAGTTCCATCATCTGCTGCCGGAGTTCTCGGCGCTCGAGAACGTGGCGCTGCCGCAGATGATCAATGGCCTGAGCGGGAACGAAGCGCGCCTGCGGGCGCAACAGCTGCTCGACTATTTGCGGCTGGGACCGCGCGCGTCGCACCGGCCGTCGGAGCTTTCCGGCGGCGAACAGCAGCGCGTCGCCATCGCCCGCGCCGTCGCGAATGCGCCGCACCTTCTGCTTGCCGACGAACCGACCGGCAATCTCGATCCGCGCACCGCGGAGCATGTTTTCGGGACGTTGTTGGCGCTCGCCCGCAGCACCGGACTGGCGGCGCTCATCGCGACTCACAATATGGAGCTCGCGAAACAAATGGACCGCCGCGTAACCTTACGCGACGGTCGAGTGGAGCTCTTAAGCTGAAGCCGCCTTAAGCCTTCGTTGTGGGCTTCTTACCCATGAACTGGTGCCTGTACCAGAGGCCGAAGCCAACCAGCGCCAGGACCCCGAAGAACACGGCGATCGTAATTTCCCTGGTTTGGGTCAAGCCGACGGAGAAGGGGAAGCGCGCGACATATTCTTTCGCGCCATCGTCGCTTCTCGCCTTCACCAGTCCGATGAACTTGCCTTCCTGCGGAAAGACGTGCTCGAAGGTGAGCGTGCCGGACTTATACTTCTTGGGGGGAGAGTAATACTCTGTATTCGCCTCGAGATTTTCGGAGTCGTCCTTCTGGCCGACGTCACGGACGACGCGCATCTCGAGATTCATGTCACGCAGTTCGTCCTGCTGCGCATCCAGGGTGATAATGGTGGGCCCGGCGTCTGGAATATCGTCGCAGAACTGCTCACGCGACTTTTGCGGCTGATACCCCGTGAATGTCATCGTATCCGGGCCGAGTTTCATCAGGCATTGGCCCTGGTTAACGCCGACGTCGCCATGCGCGTGCGCTTGCGTGATCCAGCCGGCCGCCGCGAACAGCATGGCGGCGAAAAATCGCATGATCATCTGGTTTTCTCCCTTCTGAACTGGCCGCTCTGCGATGAGCAGTCTCTTATTGGCGCGCAGTCCGGTTCCGACGCGCCAGTTTTCGCACACCCTTTGAGCGAATGCGAGCTGCGACGGCCGAGATTCGGGAACCTTCAGCAGCGCTTTAGTTAATATAAATCAGCTGCGCCCTCTTGTCCCGCGACCAAGGGCCACACGCGCTCGAAAAAGTCTGCGCGGCCTGTTTATTGTACAATCCCGTCGCCTGACGATGATTTTTTCGTAAGGTTCGCGTGTTAGAGAAGCTGCTTAAACGTCATGCACTTGGCGTAACTTCGGCGCAATTTCGAGGCAATCATCAGCGCCAGGGTTGGCGAAGTTAAATTTTCATTTAACTTAATCGAGCCTTCACAACCTATGGCGGGAAACATGTTGAACTTTCCTTATCTGCGTGATCAAGCTGAACTTTCTGTCACCGGCGGCTGTCTTTCGACCATTTGGTTGAAAGACCACCAGACTCTAGTATTGCGCAAGACTCGTCCGGGTTTTGACGCGCCGACGATCCGTACAATTACAGACATATTATCGGCGATCGACCGAGGCGAGCTGAACGAGCTCCGCTACATCGTCTACGATTTCGCGCATGGCGTGCGAGAGGCGCCAAGGCCGGCGGAGGGTTTTGGAGAGATGGCCGCCGAAAATTCCGAGCTGATCGTCGATACGCCGGTGATCACGCTCGCCTGGGCGCGCGGCCTCATGACCGGCTCCGATTTCGACTTCGCTATGCATTGCTCCGGCATCGTCGCCGAAAGGGACGCGCAATTCTCCTTCTCGGGAGATCCCTCCGACCTCTTGGGGCTTTACGCCGCAGTCGGTCGGACATTGGGCTTCGTGAAGGCCGAGCGTCTGATGGACAGCAATACGGCGCTCACTGCGGAAGACGCGCACGAACTGCTGATCGTCAGAGACGTCGTCGAACCGCAGCCTGGCGCCGCGGCGATAGAGCGCTACTTGGCCCGGTTCGGCCGGCGCTATAACGCGTCGCACGCGATATTTCGCGCGCAACGTATGGTGCAACCTGGGGTTGATCGGCGTAGCCTGGTGGCGCTCGAGCGCAACTGAGGCCTGCTCGCGAAATCTCACGCCGCGCTGACGAGGCGCGGCGCGTCCCGCCAATACTCGAGGAGCGGTCTCAGCTCCTCGATTGGCCGCGGTCGCGTGTAGAGGTAACCCTGAATGAGAAAAATATTCTTGCTCGCCATGAAGGCGAGTTGAGCGTCGGTTTCGACGCCTTCGGCGACGAGATCGATGGATAGATCCTGTGCGAGCGCAGAGATCGCCGAGATGATCGCCTGCGTTTTGGGCGACTCGATCGCCTGCCGCGCGAAGGCGCGATCGATCTTGACCTTCTTGACCGGGAAACGATTGAGATAGCCGAGGCTGCTGTAGCCGGTTCCGAAATCGTCGAGTGAGAGACGGACGCCGAGCGCTTCGATCTCGCGCAATTTGCTTTCGACGTCATCTGACACCATGAGCGTCGTTTCGGTGATTTCGAGCTCCAAACGATCGGGCTCCAATCCAGATTCGCGGAGCGTCGCCGCGACCATTTCGGCGAGATCCTTCTGTTGGAATTGCCTTGGCGCGATATTGACGGCGACACGGACGTTCGAGGGCCACGATTTCGCGTCATTGCACGCCTGCCGCAGCGCCCAGGCGCCGAGCTCGATGATCATGCCGGTTTCTTCGGCGATAGGAATGAATTCGCCTGGCGAGATCATTCCTCGGGTCGGGTGGCGCCATCGCAGCAGCGCCTCCAGGGAAACGATCGTCGCGGTGCGGGAATCGACGACCGGCTGGTAGTAGACGATCAATTCGTTCGCCAGGAACGCATGACGCAATTCGGTGTCGATTGCGCGCTTTCGGGTCAGCGCGTCCTGCATCTCCTGAGAATACCAGATCGCCTTGCCGCGCCCTTTCGTTTTCGACCGGTAAAGCGCGAGATCGCTGCATTTGAGCAGGCCGCCGGAGGTCTCCGAGTCTTTTGGCGCGGCGGCCATGCCGATGCTTGCGCCGATGTTGATGACATGGTTTTCGACGATGAAGGTGCGGTGCATCTCGGTGAGTATATTGGCGGCGAGTTCATCCACGTCAGGCAGGCGTTCGCCGGCGCGCAGCAGCACGCAGAACTCGTCGCCGCCGAGCCTCGCCACCACATGCGGACGCGGCACGCAGGCGGCGAGACGCGCTCCAACCGCAGACAGCAGCTGATCGCCGATGGAATGGCCCAGCGTGTCATTGACCTCTTTGAACCGATCGAGATCAATGTTGAGCAGCGCGGCGTGAAACCCGCGTTGCCTGAGCTGAACCATTTCCTCCTCAAGCGTCTCCTGAAACTGATAGCGGTTCGGCAGATTCGTCAGATCATCGAAATGCGCGATGCGCTCGATCTCGCGGAGCGCGCGCTTTTGTATCGTCACGTCCTCGATGACGGTAATGAAGGATCCCGCTTCGGCGCGTTCGCAGTGAAATTCAAAAAAGCGTTCGCCGAGCTTGTGCGTGAAGATGTTGGCGCGCGGCATTGTGACGTGCCGCCTCCATCGCTCAAAAAAGATTTTGCCTTCCTGCGACGACATGCCGACGCTCTTGCCGATCGCTTGCGCCAGCGCTTCGAGCCGGATCGGCGTCGCCGCCGCCACGATGCCGAAGAAATCGATGACGCGCCGATTGACGACCGTGACGGAGAGGTCGGCGTCGCCCATGCACAGGCCATGCGTCATCGAGTTCAGCGCGAGGCTGAATTTCTGCCGCTGGCGGGTGGCGTCCAAGCCGTTGCGCAGCGCCGACTCCAAATTGCTGTGCAGAAATTTCGTCGTTGAATGAATGGAGACGATCAGCAGCACGACAATCAGCGCGAGGCCGAGGTAGCGCCGTTCTTCATGCATCATCGCGGCGATCGCAAGGGGAAGCGCGAGGCCGAGCGATTGCGCAAGAACGATCCAGGGACGGCCGGCGTTGCGACCCGCAAGTCCGCTCAGGCCGCTCATCATAATCACGATGCTGTAAATGCCGAGAACGTCATTGTAATGGTTGTAGAACAAGATGGCGACGGAAGCGCCGACCGCCGTCATGAAGCCGACCGCGCCGATCGCGTAGAGCCTCTCCCATTCCCGCGAATCGCGTCGTCGAAGCGAGACGGGCGCGCTCGCATGCGCCAAGAAAACGTAAAGACGAAAGGCGCCGAGAACGGCGATCAGCGCCACGAAGTAGAGATAGACTCGCTCGCCGAGAAGAAACCAGGCGAGCGCAGGCGCGATGAGGCCGCCGAGAAGGCCCGCAAAAAACGAACCGGCGGTGCCGAACAGGGTTTCAACGAGATCGCTATGGATCTGAACGTCGGAGCTTTCGCTGGCGGCTGGGTTCCTACGGACGAGCATGAGCTAATCCTCTTTGGGAGACAGCGGCTTTTTCGAAGCCTCGCCCTTGCCGTCGGGAAGCTCGTCGCCAGGAAGACGCAACTGCGCCGAAACAAGCCGTTCCATATAGCGCAGGTCATGCCGTGAAATGGCCATGGAGCAATCCGTCCAAAGCTCGACCACCCGAAGCAATTCCTCCTTAAGTACGGGGAAACATTGCTTTCGAAACTTGACGAGGGCCTGACGGCGCCGCCAGTTTGCGCCGTCGGGGTCGAGCATCCACTCATGGGCGGTTTCGAGCGCCCGGCCTTCCGGCGCGACGACGTCGATGATGTCGAGATCGAACAGTTCGCGAGCGGAATAAACGCGACCGGCCGAGAGAATCTGCTGCGTGCGCGCGGGCCCGACGCGCCGCGTCAGAAAGGTCACAGCGCCCATCCCCGGAAAAGTGTTGAAGGCGATCTCGGGCACTCCAAAACGCGCGCTCTCCTCGGCGATGACAAAATCGGTGGCCAGCGCCCCTTCGAAGCCGCCGCCCATGCATTGTCCCCTAACGACGGACAGCGTCAAGACAGGAAGATCGAAAGCCGACGCCAGCGTGTACATCACCTCGATACAAGCATAGGCGTAGGTTAGCAGCGAATCTCGATCATTGTTCCTGATGCAGGAAACGAATGTCGCAAGATCGCCGCCCAAGCTGAACACATTCGGCTTCTTGGAGGCCATCACGATGTAGCGGATCGGCCACTTCGAGCCCTCCGTCTGCGCCAGACGTTTGATCGCGTCGCGAAACTCGATTGCCTCCTGCAACATCCGCAAAGTGTAGCAGTGCGGCGAGTCTGCGCGATAGTTCATCCACACCGATTGCGTGGGCGCGTCATATTCTATGTCTAGATGTTCGAAGCGCCAGTGAGGAAAATCTTGGGGAGCATGCCGTAGGCGCGCGGCGCCAGTCATATCCAATACTTCGGGGCCAAGGCCTCCCCCCTCGATCAGACAAGAAAACAAGCCGTCCGGATCCCGCCGCAAGGCGCGGCGGCGCGGGCGGGTTAAGCCGCCAAAAGCTTCAAGTGAGTTTGATCCAGCATTTGGCAATGCCTTCAACTCGCGGTCGAAGCTTCTTCCGTCACAGAAGTTCAGACAGAGATCTTAACAGACGGAAAAAACGTGATTCTATTTCTGGGTTCTATTAACCTTTGTGACGCTTCCTCTAGGCGACTTCGAACCAAGTCGCCAGTCCGCCCGCTTCGTGTTCCAGAATATCATCATGCACGGCCCATTTTCCAGGTGAATCAGCGAGGAAGGCGGCGTGCTTGGTTTTTCCGGGGGGAACGATCACGCCGTTGCGCCAATAGGGCTCCCATCCGTCATCGAGGTCATGCAGAAGACGCATGCACTGCCCGTGAACATGCATCGCGAGCGCCGCTCCCGACTTGTTGACAAAGCCCAGCGTCACCGGGGTTCCGTTGGCCACTTTGAAGAGCGGCGGGCCTTGATAGCCTTTGGTCAAAGCGCCATTGATCGTCCAGCCGGGGCCGGTTGCGGCCTTGCGCGTTTCGATCACGAGATCGACCTTCTTGGCGCTTGCGAGCTTGATCTCGGAAGGAAGCGCCGAATTCTGCGGGAGCGACGCTATCGGCGGACGCTTTGACGCCTTTGCGCCCTTGGCGTCCGCGACGAAAAGGTCGCGATCCTCGCCATTCGGTCCGCGCAAGATCAAATTGGCCTTGGCGCCTTCGGTCTCCGGCATGTCGAACATCAGCTCGAAGCGCGCCCCCGGCGCGACGGGAATGCTCCGCTTGATCGGTTCGAAGGCGTCGCACGGCTGGCCGTCGATGGCGATCACGAAAGGCTGCGCGCCCGCGAGGGACAGCACCATGATGCGCGCGTTGCTGAGATTGGCCAGGCGCAGCCGCACCCTGGCGCCGGGCGCCAGGCTCTGCAGGGCCGGCGCAGCCTTGCCGTTGACGCAGAGCAGCGGGCCGATCCGGCCGACGCCGCTTGCCGCCGCCGGATCGTCGAAGCCGCCAACGACTTGGCCCGCGTCATCGAGCCGCCAGTCGTCGAGCACGAGAAGCAGGTCGGCGTCTGCGGGCGGCGGCGCCGGCTCGTCGACGACAAGCAGTCCCTTGAGGCCGCGCCCCATGAGCTCCGGCGTCGCGCCATAGACGCTCGGCCGGTAGCAGAACAGGCCGGGATCGGCGAGCGTGCGGCGGTAATCAAAGGACCCGCCGGGCGCGACCGCCGCCTGCGTCAGCGGCGCGACGCCCTCCATCGCATTGTCGCCGCGCAAGCCATGCCAGTGAATGGTCGCGGGCTGGTCGAGCTTGTTCAGGAAACGGACGGCGAGTTCGTCGCCCTGCTGGTAGCGCAGGACGGGCCCCGGCGTGCTTCCGTCGAAGCCGAGAATGCTGGTTTCGCCGCCGCCGGACAGGCGCGCCTTCCCCGGCCGCGCCTCGATCTGCCGCAGGGAGCGCGGCGGCGACTGCGCCACAGCCGGAAGCGCCGCCAGGCTGGCGGCGACGCCGGAAAGAACGACGCGGCGGGAGAGAGATTGTGACATCGCCATCTAGCTATGGCGCAGCCCGGCCCGTTGGGCAATGATTGAGAGCTTCAACTTCTCGCACGCCGTGAGGGGAGCGCGAGAACGGCCAATACACGAGGAGGCTCGAGACATGAGCGCGCCGCGCATGAACAGGACTGCCGCTATTTTAGGCTTCTGCAGCGTATGCGGGTTTCTGCCGCTCGCCGCCTGGGCGCAGGCCCCGCAAGGCTATTCCGACTATCGCCAGTCGCTGATCGCCGGCGGCTGGAAGCCGAACGTCGGCTACGGATTGAAAACCGCCCGCGGCAAGCCCCTATATAAGTTTCCGGAAGTCGTCTGCGGTCCGACGCTTTGCAACGCCAAATGGCGCGACCCCCAGGGTCACGAAAAAGTCATTACGCTGATCCGCGGCCTCGAGGGGGCGGATCACCGCGTGGCGCCACAATAGCCAGCGGCGGCTGGCATCCCGCCCCGTCCATGCTATAGAGCGACGCCCGACGAATCGAGTTCGCGCTTGGGAGCGCCTTGGCGCGCCCTCAGACGCGCAAGGGACTGCGCCTTTTCGGGGGAACAGGATCGTTTGAGAGGGAATCGAACGGTTCGATTTCATCTCAAGCGATCCCGGTTCACGGGCAGGGAAATTGAGGCGGCCCTCTCCGCCGATCGCGGGCGTGGCGGAACTGGTAGACGCGCCGGATTTAGGTTCTTGAAAAAACCCATGATAATCAAGCGCGTATGCTAGTTTGGCGTGCCAGCGAAAATTTGATAATTCCCTTGCTTTCGGTAACGCAATGACTACAGGGCCGAAGGGGATGGATATACACCTATTCAGGAAAGGAATGGAGGGGTTTGCTAAGGTCGATCCTGAGATCAATGCCACGATGATCCTAATATTCTTGTTCGTGGCTCAGCGCGGGCTATGCACTCAGAAGGATGTGGAAGTGAGCTTAGGTCTCACTAATGCTACGGCTAGTCGAGGCGTTAGCTGGTGGTGTGAGGTCAAGCGCTTTGGGAAGGAAGGAGCAGGATATGTAGAGCGACATGAAGACCCAAAGGATAGGCGCTATAAACTGCTCCAACTAACGCCAGCCGGGAAAAAGTTTTATGAGAAGCTAAGAGCGTTGGCGCTGTGATGAGTCGCTTGTGCAGATCGGAACCACTGGTATAAGCCAGCGGCTTTCGTCTCGAAGGTTTGTGTGTGTCGGTGTCAGCATTGGCACAGTCGCCGGACATGATATCCGGCATCACTTCCACTGAGTTGTCATCGAGAGCTGAGTCGGTTAGTTCGGCTACCAGATCAGCATCTGGTGGAGTGCCAAGTCGTTGGCACAGTGTCCTGCCTTAGCGTAACGAACTTTGCGCTAAGTCGTTGAAAATGAAGTTTGCGGGCGTGGCGAAACTGGTAGACGCGTCGGATTTAGGTTCCGGTGACGAAAGTCGTGGGGGTTCGACTCCCTCCGCCCGCACCAGAGCCGCCTACCGTGGCAGTCGCATAATCGTCGTCGCGCGCCGGCGACGTCGCAGTCATTAAGAAGGCTAATCGAGATGCAAGTAACGCAGACCTCCTCGCAGGGCTTGAAGCAGGAATACAAGGTGGTCCTGCCGGCCGGCGAACTCGCCGCCAAGCTAGCCGCTCAGCTCAGCGAGATTCAGGCGAAAAGTCAGATCAAGGGATTCCGTCCCGGCAAGGCGCCGATTGGCCATCTCAAGAAGCTCTACGGCAAGAGCATCATGAGCGACGTGTTGCAGGAGGCGGTCAATGACGCCAACCGCAAGATCGTCGAGGAAAACGAGCTGCGCATCGCGCTCGAGCCGAAGATCGATTTCCCCGGCGGGCAGGAGGAAGTCGAGCGCGCGCTGACGGCCGAGGGCGATTTCTCCTATGTCGTCACCTTCGAAACGCTGCCGAAGTTCGACATCGGCGGGTTTGACGACATCTCACTGGAGCGTCCCGTCGCCGAGGTCGCGGAGGACGATATCGAGAAGGCGCTGCAGTCTCTCGCCGATCGTGCGCAGGACTTCGAGGCCAGGCCAGAAGGGGCCAAGGCGGAGAAGGGCGACAGACTGACGATCGATTTTACCGGCAAGCTCGACGGCGAGCCCTTTGAGGGCGGCGCGGGCGGGGACGTCGATCTGGTGCTGGGCGCGGGAACCTTCATCCCCGGTTTCGAGGAACAGCTGGAGGGCGCCGCCGCCGGCGACCAGCCGGTCGTCAAGGTCCGGTTCCCCGAGGATTATGCGGCCAAGCAGCTGGCGGGGAAGGACGCCGAGTTCGACGTGACGGTCAAGTCCGTTGCGGCGCCCAAGACGCTCGGGCTCGACGAGGAGCTCGCCAAGAAATACGGCTTCGAGTCGCTCGAGGCGATGAAAACCGCCGTTCGCGGCAACCTCGAAGCCGATTTCGACAAGGCCTCGCGCGAGAAGATGAAGCGCGCGCTCCTCGACGCGCTCGACAGCCGCTATTCCTTTGAGCTGCCGGAGAGCCTTGTAGAGCAGGAATTCGCCAATATCTGGGGCCAGCACGAGCAGGAAAGCCAGCGGGCGGGCCAATCCGTCGCCGAAGACGGCAAGACGGAGGAAGAGACGAAGGCCGAGTTCCGCAAGATCGCCGAACGACGCGTGCGGTTGGGGCTCGTACTGGCGGAGATCGGAAAAAGCGCCGACGTGAAGGTGGACGAAAAGGATCTGACTGACGCTTTGGTCGAGCGGGCGCGCATGTTCCCAGGCCAGGAGAAGGCGGTTTGGGACTATTACCGCAACAATGAGCAGGCCCTCGCTCAGCTCCGCGCCCCAATCTACGAGGAGCGCGTCGTCGACCACCTCTCCAAGCTGATCAAGATCGCCGACAAGACCGTCTCCCGCGAAGAGCTGTTCAAGGAAGACGAGGAATAGTCGGTCGTCCGGCTGTCTTCCCCGCAGGCGGCGGCGCGCCGCGAGGAAATCCGGCATACCAGGCTGATGCGCACGGCGCGCTGCGGAGATCGTGGCGTGACGGCCGCAATCGAGTCTTTGCGTCCGGCGCGGGCGCAGATATATGACGGGTCAAGAGTTCCCGGCGAGGCGCATCAGCCTCCGCCGGACCACAGAGGCGATACGCGATGCGCGACCCAATCGAAAACTACAGCCAATATCTCATCCCACAGGTGATCGAGAACACTTCGCGCGGCGAGCGCGGTTTCGACATCTATTCCCGCCTGCTGCGCGAGCGCATCATTTTCATCACCGGGCCGATCGAAGATCACATGGCGTCGGTCATCATCGCGCAGCTGTTGTTTCTGGAGTCCGAGAACCCCAAAAAGGAAATCTCGCTCTACATCAACTCGCCGGGCGGCGTGGTGACGTCCGGCCTCGCCATCTACGACACGATTCAGTTCATCAAGCCGAAGGTCTCGACGCTGTGCGTCGGGCAGGCGGCGTCGATGGGCTCGCTTCTGCTGGCCGCGGGCGCCGACGGTCTGCGCTATGCGCTCCCGAACGCGCGCGTCATGCTGCATCAGCCCTCCGGCGGCTTCCAGGGTCAGGCGTCGGACATTCAGCGCCACGCCGAAGACATTCTGAAAGTCAAAAAGCGCCTCAATGACATCTATGTCCGTCACACGGGCAAGGACTATGAGACGATCGAGCGCACGCTCGACCGCGATCATTTCATGTCGGCGGAGGAGGCGCGGAATTTCGGGATCGTCGACGCCGTGCAGGAGCGGCGGCCTGACGACGAGAGCGACGCCAAGCGCTAAACGCTAAAGGCGCCGGCCGCGTTTTCTGAGCGCCCGGCGCCAATTGCTTGAGGGATGGGGCATTGGGGCGCGCATGTTTCGTAAAATTCTAATCGCCAATCGCGGCGAGATCGCTTGTCGCATCATTAAAACAGCGAAGCGCATGGGACTTTCAACCGTCGCCGTCTATTCCGACGCCGACGCCGACGCGCTGCATGTCGAAATGGCCGACGAGGCCGTCCGTCTCGGGCCGCCTCCCGCCGCCCAGTCTTATCTGCTGATCGATAAGATCGTCGCCGCCTGTAAGGAAACCGGCGCCGAGGCGGTGCATCCCGGCTATGGCTTTCTGTCCGAGCGCGCCGCCTTCGCCAATGCGCTCGCCGAGGCGAATATCGTTTTCATCGGTCCCAATATTCGCGCGATCGAGGCGATGGGCGACAAGATCGAGTCGAAGAAATTCGCCTCCGCCGCCAATGTCAGCGTCGTGCCCGGCTACCTTGGCGTCATCGAGAACGCCGAAGAGGCCGTTACGATCGCCAGGGACATCGGCTATCCGGTGATGCTCAAAGCATCGGCCGGCGGCGGCGGCAAGGGCATGCGCGTCGCTTTCACCGACGCCGAAGTGATCGAAGGCTTCACGCGCGCGCGTTCGGAGGCGGCGTCTTCCTTCGGCGACGATCGCGTCTTCGTCGAGAAATTCATCGTCAATCCGCGCCACATCGAAATTCAGGTGCTCGGCGACAAGCACGGCAATGTCATCCACCTGAACGAGCGCGAATGTTCCATTCAGCGCCGCAATCAAAAGGTGATTGAAGAAGCGCCGTCGCCGCTGCTGGACGAGAAGACTCGTCGCGAAATGGGCGCGCAAGCCGTCGCCCTCGCGAAGGCCGTGAACTACGATTCGGCAGGCACGGTCGAATTCGTCGCCGGTCAGGACAAGAGCTTCTACTTCCTTGAAATGAACACGCGCCTGCAGGTTGAGCATCCGGTGACGGAGCTCATCACCGGCATCGATCTTGTCGAGCAGATGATCCGCGTCGCGGCGGGCGAGCCGCTGCAACTCAAGCAGGAAAACGTCAAGATCAACGGCTGGGCGGTCGAGAGCCGTATTTATGCCGAGGACCCCACGCGCAACTTCCTGCCCTCGGTCGGGCGACTGGTCAAATACCGGCCGCCGGAAGAGAAGCGAGAAGGCGGCGTTGCGGTGCGCAACGACACCGGCGTCACCGAAGGCCGCGAGATCTCGATCCACTACGATCCGATGATCGCCAAACTGGTGACGCATGCGCCGGATCGCCTTCGCGCGATCGTGGCGCAGGCCGACGCGCTCGATCGCTTCGTGATCGACGGAATTCGCCACAATATTCCGTTTCTGTCGTCGCTCATGCAGAGTCCGCGCTGGCGCTCGGGCAATCTCTCGACGGGCTTTATCAGCGAAGAATATCCGGAAGGATTTTCGTCGCCCGAGCCTCGGGGAGATCTGGCGCACACGCTTGCCGCGATCGCGACGCTCATGGACCACATCGGCAATGAGCGCAAACGCAAGATCTCCGGGCAGCTGCGCGGCGGAAGGCCGGTCGAGTTCGAGCGCGAACGCGTGTGCATGCTGGGCGAGCAGAGATTCGACGTCTGCGTCGAGGCGCAAGGCGAAGCGCTCATCGTGCGTTTCGCCGAGGGCGATCAGCGCGCCCATCGCGTTTCGACCCAGTGGCGTCCGGGCGAACTCGTGCTCGAAGGCGATGTCGACGGCCGCACGGTCTATGTGCAGGCGCGGTCCATCCTCAACGGCTATGGGCTGTCGCATCAGGGCGTCGACGTCACGGCGCGCGTCTACACCAAGCGCGAGGCGGAACTTGTCGCCTACATGCCCAAGAAAAAAGACGCCGGCGCCTCCAAGCACCTGTTGTGTCCGATGCCCGGCCTGGTGAAAACCATCGACGTGGCCGAAGGTCAGGAGGTCAAGGCCGGCGAGGCCTTATGCATGGTCGAAGCGATGAAGATGGAAAACGTTCTGCGCGCCGAGCGCGACGTGACCGTCAAGAAGATCCTGGCGAAGGCCGGCGACAGCCTTGCGGTCGACGCCGTGATCATGGAGTTCGCCTAAAGGCGTCGCGCGCTGACGGCGGGCTACAGATTGAGGAACATGCTCACCGAGAGAATGTGATTGATCCGGTGATCGAACGTCTGCGCGCGCCGCGAGACGACGCGCGATTGGATGAGCTGGTTCATATAGCCGATCTCCACGCGCGCCTTCTCGCTGAAACTGTAGCCGAGGCCGGCGAAGCCGCGATTTTGATCGAAGCCGAACCGCGTTGCTGGCGTCGTTGAATTCAGCCGCACAAACACCTCATCCCAGAGCACAATGCTCAAGGGGGCGTTTTCCCAGAGCGGATACGAAAAGCGCACAAATTGGCGCAGGCGCCATTCGACGGGGTTCACGTTCTGAATGAAGCGCTGCTCAAGGCGCGTGCGGCTCGTCAGGTCGCCGAACGTCGCTTTATCGGTGAGCAAGACCTGTTGCCAGATCCGATTTTCATGTTGCGTTTTGGCGTCTTGCGGAAAGGTCGCGATATGCGCGTAGCCGAGCCACAGGCTGGCGTTGTCGGTAAGCGCATAGCCGACGCCGGCGCGCCCCAGAGCCTGATCGGCGGTGGCGCCATCGTTCCGAAAGCGCCCCTGACTTTCCAGCCATAGGCGCCATTTTTTCAAACTTGGATCAATCGAGCCGAGCTTGGCGATGGCGGTGACGTTTTCCCAGATCCTGAAATCTTCGTCGACCGCCGCCGCCGGGGCGGCCGTCGCGAAAATCACGAGCAAGGACCCGCCGCAACGGGCGAGCCGCCTCGTCCTTTGAATTGTCGCCACTGACACCGCCGTCACCGTGCAAACTGAGCTTCTTGCGCATTGGAGCGACTCCTCTCACGCCCGTCAAACGCGACAGAGACGATAGATCAGGCCGCGACTGATGTCGGCGCGGGACGCGCCCGCTCCCGGAACAGGCCGTGCAGCGCGTCCCAATCGAGCACCAGTTCGCCGCCGTCGCTGCGAAGTTGCTCGTCCCAGCTCGCGAGCAGATCGAGACAGGCATGATCGATATACGTCAGCTCGTTGAGATGCACATGGAGACGCGCGCCCCGCGGCAAGGCTTCGAAAGCGGCGGCGAGTTGCGGCAGTCGTATGAAAGTCGCGGCGCCCTCCAGATGGATCACGGTCATGCCGTTGATCTGTTCGCCGCGGATGTTGAGATGCGAGAAGGTGTAGAGCAGGCGCGCGACCGCCAGACCGACGCCAACCGCAATGCCGGTCAGCACGTCGGTCGCGACCACCGTCGCCAACGTCGCCGCGTAGATGCCGGTTTCGATACGGTCCTGACCCCAGAGAAAGCGCGCGAATCCGAGATTGATCAGATTGATTCCCGCGTAAACCAGCACCGCCGCGAGGCTCGCCACGGGGATGATGCGCAGCACGTCGGGCGCGAGGGTGATGAACAGCAGAATCCACAGGCCGTGGAGCACGGTCGAGAGTCTCGTGCGTCCGCCCGCCGTGACATTGGCTGAACTGCGCACGATGACGCCCGATACCGGCAGCACGCCAAGAATTCCGCAAAGGAAATTGCCGACGCCCTGCGCCACCAGCTCCCTGTTGTAGCGGGTGCGGGGCGTGCGTCGCTGCATCGCATCGACGGCGGTCGCAGTCAGCAGCGATTCCGCGCTCGAAACGAAGGCGAGCGACAACGCCGCCGCCCAGAGCGCGCCCTCGCCGATCCTGCCAAGGGTGTGCGTTGTCGGCAAATTCACCGCAGCCAGAAGATCGTCCGGCGCCGGGACATATTTGATGTCGAGGGCGAAGAAGGCCGCAGCCGCCGTCGCCAGGCCTACGCCGACGAGCGGGGCGGGGAGAAAGGACAGCCATCTTGGCGCAAAGCGGCGCCACGAGAGAATAGCGGCGACCGTGAGCAGTCCGATCAGGGCGGCGGATTGGTGCGCCTCTATCGTCACGCCCTTCCAAACGGCAAGCGGCAGCGACCAGAGATTGATGACGCCGCCGAATTCCTGTCCCGTCCCGGGCGGCGTATCGTCGACCATGACGTGAAATTGCGAGGCGAAAATCAGCAGGCCGATTCCGGCGAGCATGCCCTGAATCAGCGCGGGCGCGACCGCCCGAAACACCGGTCCGAAGCGCAGGGCGCCGGCCGCAATCTGAATCACGCCTGACATCATCACGATGAGCCCGAAGACCTCGAAGCCGAGGTCCTTGATGAACACGGCGGCCATCACGGCCGCGCCATTCGCCGCGCCGCTCACTTGCAGCGGACAGCCCGAAAGCACGCCGACGACGATGCCGCCGATGACGCCGCTGATGAGGCCGACGGCGGCGGCGTTTTCGAAGGGAAAGCCGGCGACGAGCGCGAGACCCATCGACAACGGAAGAGCGACGAGCAGCACGACGACGGAAGCGAAGACGTCGTCTTTGATCGCCGAGAGGCGAGAAGGCGCGACATCAACTTCTACAGACATTTTCGCATCCTTTAATGGTTCAGGTTCGCGGAAGCGGCGCGACGTCAAACCTCGACGCTGACGCGCTCTCTCTCTTCGCGCGCAGGCATCTCCGACGGCGTCGGCGCGCGCGCGAATTGGCGCGTCGCGGGGTCATAAACAAAGACTTCGCCTGTCTCGATCTTGTAGACCCAGCCATGCAGCCTCAGTTTGTCTTGCGCGAGGGCGGAGGCGACGACAGGATGCGTGCGCAAGTTTTCGAGCTGCGCGAGCACATTCTCCTGGATGGCGACGTTGAGCTGTTCGGACCCGGTTCTGTCCGCGTATTTTTCGTGCATGATGCGCCGCGTCGCTTCGGCGTGCGACAGCCAGTCGCTCAGCGCGGGAAAAGCTCCGGCCGGCGGCGGATCGAGCAGGCCCTTCATCGCCCCGCAGTGCGAGTGGCCGCAGACGATGATGTCCTTGACGCCAAGGCCAGCGATCGCGAATTCGATCGTCGCCGCTTCGCCGCCCCGCACGGCGCCGTAGGGCGGCACGAGATTGCCCGCGTTGCGCAGGATGAAAAGGTCTCCTGGCGCCGACTGGGTGAGCAGGCACGGGTCGATGCGCGAATCGGCGCAGGTGATGAACAGCGTCTCCGGCGCCTGGCCCTGGGCGAGGCGCTCGAACAATTCGCGCTGGCTGCCGAACACCTGCGACTGGAAGTGGTGGAGGCCTTCGATCAACCGCTGCATTTTTTTGAGCTCCCATTGCTTGTGCGCGAGATCGCGCCGGTGAAGTCGCGCGCCGACCGCATGAGAAGCGCGAGCGTCTCTCCGGCGGTCGCGTCAATTCAGGCCGCCGACTCTTTCATCCGCCGGCTCGGATACGCCCACGTCGTCGGCGGTCGGTGGTCGGCAATCCGCGTCTACGTTGCGCTTGCGCAATTGGCTAAAAAACTCGCAGAGCAGGCAGTGTCCCGGGGCGCCGTCGATGAATTCGCGCCCGGCGGCGAGTCCGGGCGACGTCAGCGCCCCGGCCAAGGCCAGCGCGATGAGTGCGGAGCGATGCGCCATTGCCGTCCTCCTTTGGTCGAAGCGCCGCCGCGACGCTGACGTCGTCAAAGATGGCGCAGTGGATTGATATTGAAAATAAGGATATATAAATTAATTACATCGTTAAAAGCTATGGAACCATGGAACGTCTCAACTATCAGCACCTGTTCTACTTCTGGAACGTCGCCCGGGAGGGCGGCGTCACCCGCGCGAGCGAAAAGCTCGGATTGGCGCAGCCGACGATCAGCGGCCAGATCGCGGTTTTGGAAGCGTCGATCGGCGCGCAGCTCTTCCGCAAGGAAGGCCGCAATCTCGTGATGACCGAAACCGGACGCACGGTGTTCAATTACGCCGACGAAATATTTTCGCTGGGCCGCGAACTCGGCAGCGCCTTGAAGAACCGCGCCGGCGCAGTCAGCGTCAGGCTGAGCGTCGGCGTGTCAAACGCCTTGCCGAAACTCCTCGTCTATCGTCTGCTCGAACCCGCTCTCGCCGCGCATAATCAAGTCGTCTGTCATGAGGATAAGACCGAGCGCCTCCTGGCCGAACTGCCAGTGCACGGAGTCGATCTCGTGTTTTCAGACTGGCCTGCGACAGGCGCTGCGGATGCGCGCATCTACAATCATCCGATCGGCGAATGCGGCGTGGCGGCGTTTGCGACGCTCGAACTGCAGCAGCGCTACCGGAAGAATTTCCCGCGATGTCTCGACGGCGCGCCGCTCTTGCTGCCGACGTCGAACACCGCGTTACGACGTTCGCTCGACCAATGGCTGGACGCCAACAGTCTCTTTCCGAAAATCGTCGCGGAAGTCGAGGACAGCGCCTTGCTTAAGACTTTCGGCGCCGCTGGCGCGGGCGTGTTCATGGCGCCGACCGCCGTTCGCGCCCAGGTCGAGGAGCAATATGGCGTCAAATACATCGCCACTCTCGAGGGCGTCAGCGAACGATTCTATGCGATCACCGCGCAGAGAAAAATCAAGCACGCGGACGTCGCGACAATCCTTGAAAGCGCGCGGGACTGGCTGGTCTAATCGTTGAACACGCGTGTCACATGACCCATCTTGCGGCCCGCGCGCGTCTCTTTTTTTCCGTAAAGATGCAGACAGGCGCCGTCTTCGCGCGCCAGCTCCGGCCACGTGTTGACGTCGTCGCCGATCAGATTGCGCATCTCGACGCGACGACCGTGCCGGCGCGCGACGCCGAGCGGCCAGCCGGCGACGGCGCGCATATGCTGCTCGAACTGCGAGGTCAGCGCGCCGTCGAGCGTCCAATGTCCGGAGTTGTGCACGCGCGGCGCAATTTCATTCACGACCAAGGTCTCGCGGTCGCCATCGCGGACCACAAACATCTCGACCGCGATCACGCCGACGTAATCGGCGGCCTCGGCGAGGCGCCGGGCGATGTCGATCGCCTGTGTCGCCGTTTCGTCCGCGATCTCGGCAGGCGCGATGGTCATCGCCAGAATATGTTGTTCGTGGAGGTTTTCGGACACGTCATAAGCGCGAAATTCGCCGTGCAGTCCACCACGCGCGGCGACGACCGACACTTCTTTCTCGAAGGGCACGACGCTTTCCAGAATGCATGGCGCGCCGCCAAGCGTGCGAAAGGCGACGGCGAGGTCGCCGCCATCGCGCAACTGAGTCTGGCCCTTGCCGTCATAGCCAAGGCGCCGCGTCTTCAGGATCGAGTTGCGGCCGAGCTGCGCGACGGCGCGCGCAAGCGCGCCCGCGTTGTCGACGGCGACGAAATCGGCCGTCGCGATCCCGAGGCTCTGCACGAACTGCTTCTCAATGAGCCTGTCCTGGGTCAGGGCCAGCGCCCTGGGATTGGGGCGCACTGGCCGATGCGCTTCGAGGACGTGCGCCGTGCGGGCGGGCACGTTCTCGAATTCGTACGTCACGACGTCGACGGCTTCGGCGAATTCGGCGAGAGCCGCCTCGTCGTTAAAGTCGGCTTGCGTGCGGGCGGCGCAGACGTCGAAGGCGGGGTCGTCGGCCACTGGCGAGAAGACATGCGCCTTCAGCCCGAGCCGCGCGCCGGCCAGCGCCAGCATGCGCGCGAGCTGGCCGCCGCCGAGAATGCCGATCGTCGCGCCGGGCGCGAGCATCAAGCGCCGTCGCGCGGCGTCGCCGCCACGTTGTCCGTCTGACGCGCGCGATAGTCCGCGAGACGCGCGGCGAGCGCCTTGTCGGCGAGGGCAAGAATTGCGGCGGCGAGCAGCGCGGCGTTGATTGCGCCGGCCTTGCCGATGGCGAGGGTTCCCACGGGCACGCCGCCCGGCATCTGGACGATCGAGAGCAGCGAATCGAGGCCTTTCAGCGCTTCCGATTCGACGGGAACGCCGAGGACCGGCAGCGGCGTCATCGCGGCTGTCATGCCCGGCAGATGCGCGGCGCCGCCAGCTCCGGCGATGACGACCTGAAAGCCTTCCGATTCGGCGCCCTTCGCGAAGGCCGCCAGTCGATCGGGCGTGCGGTGGGCCGAAACGATGCGCACGTCGTAGCCGATCTCGAGCGACGCGAGAGTTTCCACCGCGTGGCGCATCGTCGCCCAGTCGGATTGCGACCCCATGATGACGGCGACGGGCGGTTTCGACTTCCCCACTCTGCATTCCTTTACGAAGGGAAGCCATGCGGCATAGACGATGGCTTCCCGATAGGCAAGCGCGCGATCTGCGTCGATCGCAGGCCGATTTCGCTTCGCGAGCGGGCGGCGCCCGCGCTAAGAGTACCCAGCATTCTCTCGATCAGCGTGGGCGAATTATGGACGAAGGCCTGAGGCAAGCGGTCGCTGTGCTGGCGGTGGCGATGATCGTCGCAATCGCCGCCCG
Source organism: Methylocystis sp. H4A (assembly GCF_015709545.1). NCBI lineage: Bacteria > Pseudomonadati > Pseudomonadota > Alphaproteobacteria > Hyphomicrobiales > Methylocystaceae > Methylocystis > Methylocystis sp. H4A. Next base: position 377,316 of record NZ_JADNQY010000028.1, read on the forward strand.
TCAAATCAGACTGCCCTATACGGTCGGACTGGTTCTTGTCGGCGCCGCTGTCGCTTTGTCGGGCGCAGACTTCGCGCCGCATCTGACTCATGATCTGATTTTCGACCTCGTCTTGCCGCCGCTGCTGTTCGAGGCGGCGTTGACTCTGTCCTGGCGCGAACTGGTGCGCGATTCGCTGCCTTTGCTCGCGCTGGCGGGAATCGGAACGGTCGTTTCCGCAGCCGTTGTCACGGCGTCGATGACGACGTTGCTCGGCTGGCCTCTCTTCTCGGCGATGCTGTTTGGCGCGCTGATCGCCGCGACGGATCCGGTCGCGATCATTGCGATGTTCAAGGACAACCGGATCAAAGGCCGCATGCGGCTGCTGGTCGAAAGCGAAAGCCTGCTCAACGACGGCGCTGCGGCGGTGCTCTTCGTCATGGCGCTCGCCTTCGTGCAAAGCGGCGGCGCGGACCAGAGCGCCGCGGCGACCGCCTTGACTCTCGTGAAAGTCGTGTTCGGCGGCGTCGTTGTCGGGGCCTTGTTCGGCGGGGCCGCCATCCTCGCCTCGCTGCGCACCTCGGAACATCTCATCGAAGCGGCGCTGACGACCATCGCCGCATTCGGCTCGTTTCTGGTCGCCGAATATTTCCATGTCTCTGGCGTGCTGGCGACGGTGACGGCCGGTCTCGTCATGGGCAATCTGGGCCTGCTGAGCGAGGCGGAAGGCGGCTACATCAGCCTCAAGGGGCGCGAATTCGTTCTGTCCTTTTGGGATTTCGCGGCTTTCCTGGCCAATTCCATGGTGTTTCTCATGATTGGCGCGGATGTGGCGTCGACTCCGTTCGGCGCCGTTGGGGCGACGGCGCTGGCCGTGGGGATCGCCACGGTGCTTTGCGCGCGCGCCATCGTCGTCTATCCGTTGAGTTCGTTGTTTTTCGTTTCGCGATGGAAGATCTCGTTTCGCGAGCAGCATGTTCTCTGGTGGGGCGGCTTGCGCGGCGCGCTTGCGCTCGCCCTGGCGCTGTCGCTTCCGGGCGATCTGCCGCAACGCGACGAGATACTCGCCATCACTTTCGCCGTGGTCGGCTTCTCGATTGTGGTTCAGGGCCTCACCATGCCGCTGCTGCTGCGCGCCCTCGGCTTCGTGGCGGGGCGGCCATAAGCGGCGATCCGGGCGCCGAGCGGCGGGAGGGACGAAGCCGACCCAGCTTAAGCGATAATGTCGGGCGTGAGCTGGTCTTCGAGATAGGCGATGCGGTCGCGCAGCAGCAGCTTGCGTTTCTTCAGCCGCTGAATCTGCAGCTGATCGGCGACGCCGACCGCCAGCAACGCGTCGATCGCGGTCTCCAGATCGTGATGCTCCAGCCGAAGCCGTGCGACTTCAGCGCGGGTCGCGCTCATGTCGATCTCGCTCGTGTCGTTCATTGACAGCCGCCGTTGAGCGCCATTGAACGCTGGGGAATCGATGGCTCTAGAGCGCAATTATCGCGCCGCAGCCATGGCGCGTTCAAGCGAATTGCTCTGTCGTCATTCATAGGCGCTCCGCATCTCCTCGATTGCAGCGATCTTGGCGTAGAGCGGCGCCCAGTCGTCGCGCTCGGCGATCGCCGCCCAAAGCGCCTCGACCTCGTCGATCAGCATCGTACAGGGCGCCGCGCCCCGAAAATAGGGATGATCCAGGCGCGCCGTCGGCGCCGGCTCATGGTCGGCCAAAGCGGCGCGTAGCGGCGTGAAAGCCTCCGCTTCGTAATGCGCCGCGGACGGACTGTGTTTGGCGCGCGCGGCGGACGCCATGCCGCCGCGCCAGTCGAAGAAGGTCCATTCGAAGGGGGCCTGCGTCATTGTCAGAAAATCGACGAAGGCCTTCGCCAGCGCAGCGTCGGCTTCCTCGCCGGCCGAGGCGAGCCCGAGCCGATTGAGCAGCGCCGCCCGAAATTCCTGCTGGATACGCGTGGGAAAGGTCGCCAGAACCTTTTCGGCGGCCTTTAACCCGATGAGGGGGATCAGACATTCGGCCAGACGGGACAGATTCCAGCCGAGCGCGCCGGGCTGACGGCCAAAGGCGTAAAGCCCGCTTTCGTCGAAATAGGCGGCGGTGAAGGTCGGGTCGTAGACCGGCGCAAAGCGCCATGGGCCATAGTCGAAGCTCTCGCCGGTGACGTTGATATTGTCGGAATTCAGCACGCCGTGAACGAAGCCTGACGCCATATAGCCGGCGCCGAGCCGCGCGACCCGCGCCACGACCTCTTCGAGAAAGGCGAGGGCCCTCTCCGGCGCCGGCAGATCGGCAATTGCGGGAAAATAGTAGCGGCAGACATGGTCGAGCAGCCTCTCGATCGCCGCGGCGTCGTCATGGAAGGCGAGGCGCTGAAACGTTCCGATGCGAATATGCGAATGCGACAGGCGCACCAGCACGCTGGAGCGCGTCGGCGACGGTTCGTCGCCGCGCATCAGCGCCTCGCCCGTTTCGATCAGGCTGAAGGTCTTGGAAGTGTCGACCCCGAGCGCCTCCAGCATCTCCGTCGCCAGAATCTCCCGCACGCCGCCCTTGAGCGTCAGCCGCCCGTCGCCGCGCCGCGACCAGGGAGTCTGGCCGCTGCCCTTGGTGCCGAGATCGAGCAGGCGGCCGTCCGTGGCGTCGCGCAGCTGCGCGAAGAGGAAGCCGCGACCGTCGCCGAGATCCGAGTTGTACACGCGGAATTGATGGCCGTGATAGCGCAGCGCCAGCGGATGCGCCAACCCGCCCGGGAGCGGCGAAAAACGCCCCAAATGCTCGATCCACTCCGCATCGCTCAGCCCGTCGAGGCCGACCCGCGCCGCCCAGCGCTGATTGCGGTAGCGGAGTCGATGCTCGGGGAAGGTGGCGGGTTCGACGCGGTCGAAGAAGGGCTCGCCCAGACCTTCGTGTAACGTCTCGGGGCGATAAAGCTCGGTAACGGGCATAAGGACCGGGGCTCGCAAATCGCGCGCCGCGGCGCGAATGCCAAAAAAATAAGGCGGAGATCTCTCTCCGCCCATGGCGTGAAGCAGAAAGTGAGCGAAGGGAAACGCTAATGTCGCGTTTCGCTAATCGACAATTTGACGAGCTCGTCCTTGATCTGCAGCTTTTTGCGCTTGAGTTCCAGGATCTTCAATTCGTCCGTTTGGGGATGCAGCTGTTCCTGCTCGATCTCCTTTTTGAGCGCGTCATGGCGGCGCTGGAGTTCGACGATATGGCCCTGCAAGGACATGCGAAACCTCCTTAACTTCTCTCCGCTCGACAAGCGGGAGGGGCGTTAAGTCTGCCACAAAGCGGGCGCGCCGCAAGACTCGAAATCGCCCAACGTCACAAAACTTTTGCACACGAAGCCCGTGTCCTTTACGGAACGTCAATTCTTTCCGTGGCTTGCGGTTAAGGCTGATTCCCGATGTCGCAGGCAAAGCCCGCTTGCGCGTCGCCGCGTTCGTCAGTATAGACGGGCGCTCCGGCCCACGGGCCTGGGGGCGCGTAGCTCAGCGGGAGAGCACTACGTTGACATCGTAGGGGTCACAGGTTCAATCCCTGTCGCGCCCACCATTCAAGCGGCCCATTTCGGTTCCGCCCATCGCCGCAAGCCTTGCAACATTGACCCGACCGTGCGTCACCCCGACGTGCGCGCGAAACTGTAGCTCGTCGCTTGCCCGAGCATATCCGCGCCCCATCTGGCGTCTTGCTTCGTTCGAAGAGGCAGGGGCAGCGTATGTGGAAGTATCTATTCCTCACCCTGCTTGGCGTCACCCTTGCCGCCGGCGCGGCCCAGTCCAAAGATCAAGCAAAGGCGCCCAAAAACTGTTTCCCTATCCTTCGTATACCGGGGGCTGTCGCGACGCGCCCTTACGGTCACATCCCTTACTCGGTCTGGTACTACGTCCTTTATCAGCCGGTTTGCGACGGCAAATCCGCGAAGACATGCATTTGGGCGTGTGGAAGGCCGCCCCCCCCCCCCCCCC